>NZ_JADOUS010000079.1:0-1059 GCF_015752045.1 Arthrobacter sp. CAN_A2 | reverse complement strand
GACCTCATTCCCGCCGCACCACGCCGCACCAACAGCAGCCAACCCTACCGAGTCAGCCCCTGACCGCCCTACCCACGCTCAACTGCGAAGGGCCCGTATAGGGCGGCCGGTGAAGACCCTTCGACGGGTTCTGGCAAGCGATAGGCGCAGGCGATGATTCCCGGTGGTCTTGCTGGCACGACTACTAGCGGCCTACCGTTAGGCATGGCAACCGATCCCACGCAGAAACAGCCTTCCCTGTTGAACTCGCTCGCCCGCGGTATCGCCGCGGGAGTCGCCGGCACCGTGGTGATGACCGCCTTCCAGCAGTTCGTCGAAATGCCGCTCACGGGACGCGAAGCCAGCAACGCCCCGGCCAACTTGGCCGAGAAGCTCCTGCCGATCCATGCGGACAGCGACAAGGAACGCGAACGACTGAACTGGATCACCCACTTCGCGCTTGGCACCTTGTGGGGCTCGGCTTACGCCACTACCGCTCGAACCGGGCTACGGGGACCTAAAGCTGTTCAAGTGGTCTTTGGCACCGTTTACACCAGTGAGGTCCTGCTCAACACTGCACTAGGGCTTTACAAGCCCAGCACCTGGAGCGGGCGGGACTGGACCATTGACATCATCAACAAGTACGTCCAGGCCACGGCCACCGGATTGCTCTACGACCACGTCTTTGCCCCGGCGCGAGATTCCTAAGCCCAGTTCCCTCCCAGTGGTCGCCGAAACATCCCTCGTGGACCTTTGGCAGGAAGTTCCACGACAACGACACAACCGTCATCATTGATCCGACCCCGATCCGCGACAACGCGGGCCCGGCGTACAGCCGGGGTAGCCGATCCATCAACATGCATTCTAATTGCAACAGAGCGAAGAATAAATAAATATGCTTGTGGAGTGGTCGACGCACGCTGAATAAGCCGATAAAAAACTATCGTCCTCTCCCGAATTCCATAACGACCTACGGGAAAAAGGGAGCTTGGTGTCATAGCGTCGTAGCAACAACATAACTGGATAGAGGGAGTTGCCTGGTGGGACGCAGGGCTTTGACGTTCTCGGATCGGGCAGACA
>NZ_JADOUS010000078.1:0-1125 GCF_015752045.1 Arthrobacter sp. CAN_A2 | reverse complement strand
GGCATACACGGCAGGGTTCGTGGTGCTCTGCAGGTGTGGCGCTACCTCGATGCCCTGAGGGCCATATGCCACGTGGCCTGCGTCCAAGTCCAGGGTGGAGAGTTCGGGGACCCGTCCTGCTCCATGGACGATGAGGTCGGCTTCGATGTCCGATGCTGTGCCGGCGGTGTCCGTGTGCACCGTGTATCCGTTGCCGGTCTTACTGACCCCGGTGATGCTGGTACGGCTGCGTACCTCAACCCCGGCCTCGGACCCGCGGCCTATCAGGAGCTCCACGAGATCAGCGTCGAAGGCCCGCAGCGGACGAGGTCCTCGGTCGATGATGATAGGGGTGCTGCCTGCCCGTGCGGCGATGTGAGCGAACTCGAAGGAGATGAAGCCTCCGCCGACGAACACGATCCGGTCGGGAAGTGCTTCCAGGTTCAGGAAGTCCGTGCTGTCGATCAGATGTTCGTGTCCGGGGAAGTCAAGGGGCCGCGGGACGGCGCCGGTCGCGACCAGGATGTTCGAGGCCGTGGAGCGGGTTCCCTCGATGGTGACCTCAGTGGGTCCGGTGAAGGTCGCCCTCCCATGGAGGGTACTCACGCCGTGCGCCTGGAGGTCTTCTTCCATGCTGCGTGGCACGGGGTCAGTGAATCTGTGTTTGTGTTTCATCAAATCGTCCCAGTTGATGGAGAGCTCCCCGCTGTCGATGCCTTTGCCGACCATGAGCCGCGCAGCGTCCACCACTTCGGCGCCGCGGCGCAGGATCTTCTTGGGATCACACCCACGCAAGGCACATGTCCCGCCGTACGGCAGCGCGTCGACAATCGCGACTTTCGAGCCCTTCGACGCGGTTTTCGTTGCGGCGGCGATGCCGGCCATTCCCGCGCCGATCACCAGCACGTCATAGTTATCAACCATCAGGGTGAACTCCTCAGAAGAATCGGGGGAAGTGTTGTTTTACGGGTCGGCTGACCACGGTGCCGACAGGCCCCACGGCCAGCCATCGAGCCGTCATGGCGCGATGCCACATTCCGGGGTGCGAGGCGCTGGTCAGCTCAAGGCGTCTCTGAGCTGGGTAAGACTCGGGGCTCCTGCCGGCCCGTCCTCTGTCATGTACCTGCGGCAGGCGAGAGCCGCCGG
>NZ_JADOUS010000077.1:0-1149 GCF_015752045.1 Arthrobacter sp. CAN_A2 | reverse complement strand
CCTCGGGCCTTGTTCGGTTCCCGGTACGCGGCGACGATCCGCTGATAGATACCCCACGTCGCTTCGACCTCGACGTGATCTTCGGCCGCGAACACAGCTTCCAGGCGGGTCTGCTGCTTGTCGGTGAGCAGGTCCGCGCCCGTGTGCAGGGTCCGTCGAGCTTTGTAGAGAGGGTCACCGGCCCTACCCCGATGCCCTGTGGTGGCTTGCTGGACGCGTTGCCGGCACCGGTCCAACCCGTCCCCGGCGAGCCGGACCACATGGAAGGGGTCCATGACCGGGACCGCGTCCGGGAGCTCCTCGGAAGCTGCGGCCTTGAACCCGGTGAACCCATCCATCGCCACGACTTCCACCCCGTCCCGCCAGGCCTTCGGCCGCTCGGCCAGCCAGGCCTTGAACACAGCCTTTGAGCGGCCCTCGACCATGTCCAATAACCGTGCCGGGCCCGTCTTCTCACGGATCGGCGTCAGATCAATGACTACGGTGACGTATTTATCGCCGCGGCGAGTGTGCCGCCAGACATGCTCATCGACGCCGATCGCAGTGACCCCCTCGAAACGGTGAGGATCATCGATCAGGCGGCGCCTGCCTTCCGCGAGGACCGCGCTGTTCGCGGTATGCCAGGACACTCCCAGCCCGGCTGCGACCCGGGACACGGTGAGGTGGTCGACCACGACAGCCTCCAACGCCCACACCAACCCGCGACGGGAGATCTTCGCCCGACGCTCAGCGGCGAGGCCTGTGTCCTGCCGCCACGTGCACCCGCACTCGGCGCACCGGTAGCGGCGCACCCGCACCAGCAGGGTCGTAGGCCGGTGACCGAACGGCTCGTGCGCCAGCTCCCTGGTGACGGTGTCCCGCGGCATGCCTTCCGCACCACACTTCCGGCACCACGGAACTGCGTCAACGACCCGGCACTCGATCACCGCCCGACGGGGACCAACATGCTGCCCGATGGCTTCCAGGCCGAGCTCGTCGAGCCGGCAAAACGTCGTGAGGTCAGGACGAACGAAGGTACCGTTGAGCACGTCGAGGTCTTTCAGTTGGGCGGTGTAGGAACTCCCATCATCGGAAGGCCTCGACCTCTATCCCGCCACCGACGCGCCCCACCCCGACCACTCCGCCTGCACTCTCAATTACCAAGAGCCC
>NZ_JADOUS010000076.1:0-1170 GCF_015752045.1 Arthrobacter sp. CAN_A2 | reverse complement strand
CCCTCGGCTTTCGGAACCTCACCCACTACATCGCCCGATCGCTACTCGAATCAGGCGGCTTCAGACCGTGCTTCCACTCTCAATTACGATGAGCCGGAAAAGCTCTCGAAGATGTTGCCGGGCCCGTCGAGATCTCCTGCAACATACGCACGGCTCAGCCCGAGCTGATTCGGGGACCACAGCATTCGCCGTAGTCCCTTCCGGGAATGGAACTCGATCACGGGGGCGCCGGGGGGCCCTGCTTCTGATCCGTCCCACGCCCGGAGCCGCAGCGGAATCTCCTCGGTGCCCAGGACGATCCCCAAGGCATCGGCCAACTGTGGTGCCACTCCCTTTTTCTTGCCCATGGACACTGTCTACTACGACTTGTTCGTACGGACCAGAGCTCGTGTGGTGCCGGCCGACCACGCTCGCCGCAGTCATCCGGTGCGCCGCCTCGGTGCGTCATCAGGGGCAGGGTCCTGTCAGCAGGCGACTTGGCAGCCGTTCCGCTGCCACTCCACTGCCCCATACCTCGTGGAGACTCCTGCTTCGGTGAACCGAAGCAGGACCTCACACAAACGTCGCTGCCTGCTCGGGCAACAGGTCGGCTCACCGACGGGCGCGACGCCACACGGACCCGAGCGGAGTCTCTCCTCTCACGGCCCCGGACACCAGTCCGCGATCGGTGGAGTGCTACACCGGTCGCTTCCCGGACGGACCCGGGATGACACCCGCGCGGATTTCCCCTTACCAGAGGGGAGGGTGACACCGGCCGGGTCCCGGCGCCGGCGCCGCCGGCCTCGGCGCATCCGGTGGGGGAGGGCAGGAGTGGTTTTGTCCTGTGGGCGGGAGGGTTGTATAGTTATGGAGTTGCCCCGGTGAGGGCGACAAGCCCCCCAACTGGACGAAGCGGTTCGATCGCGTACAGCGCGTGTCGGAAGCGGCTTCTTCCAGTGTCTTCGTAGGGCTTTTCTGCTCGATGGTTCCAGTGCTGGTGTGACAATCGGCCGGACCGAAGCGGATTTGCGGTTATGGAGTGGGTGCGGGTAGGCTTGAAAATCTGCTCCGGAGCGAGAATGTGACTGTTGTGGTTGTGTTTGGTGCCGGTTGTTCCTGTTGTTTGAGAACTCAATAGTGTGCCAAGTTTGTTGATACCGATTGTTTTTTGATTGGTTGAATTGGCTGGTT
>NZ_JADOUS010000075.1:0-1254 GCF_015752045.1 Arthrobacter sp. CAN_A2 | reverse complement strand
TGGTCGGGTCCCCGGGTAGGAGTCCGGTGTCTGTGTGAGTTTCGCATCCGATAATGGATGCAGGAGGAGATTCACTAGTTATGGCACGTAGACATACCCCTGATCAGGTCATCGCGAAGGTCCGTCAGGGCCAGAAGATGCTCAACGACGGCCGACCGATGATCGAGGTCATCAAGGAGCTGCAGGTTACTGAGGCGACCTGGTACCGGTGGCTGAATCAATACGGCAGCGAGAAGGCCGAGTCCACCAAACGCACGAAAGAGCTGGAGAAGGAAAACGCCAGGCTTAAGAAGCTGTTAGCCGATCAAGTCCTCGCCAATGACATTTTGAGCGAGGTGGCGCGGGGAAAATTCTGAGCCCCGAACCCCGCCGCCGTGCGGTTCGCATGGCGCAGGAGAAGTTCGGGGCGTCCGAAAGGTTCGCCTGCAAAGTGCTGGGGCAGAACCGGTCCGCCCTGCGCAAAGGCCGCCCGGAGGTCAGCTTCGAGGAGCAGCACCTGCGCGCCGATCTACGCGCGGTGGCGAAGAAGCACCCGGTGTGGGGTTGGCGCAAAGCCCGCTGGCACCTGCTGGCCCAGCCGGCCTGGGATGGTGCGGCGCTAAATAAGAAGCGCGTCCGCCGGCTCTGGCGCCTTGAAGGGCTGACCTGTAAGCCCAAGGCGAGGAAGAAGCGCAGGACCGGCCCCGGCGCCGGGGAGCAGAAACGGTTGAGGGCCGAGTATCCGATGCATGTGGTCAGCTTCGACTTCCAATCCGATGTCACCTCCTGCGGGCGGCACATCCGGTTCTTCAACGTGATTGATGAATACACCCGCACCGCTTTGGCGGTCATCCCGCGCCGGTCGTTCACCGCCACGGATGTGGTCGCCGTGCTGGAGAACATTATCGCCGAGACCGGTGTGGTGCCCACCTATGTCCGCTCGGATAACGGGCCGGAATTTACCGCGGCCGCGCTGATCGACTGGTGCTCCACCGCCGGGGTGGAGACCGCGTTCATCGACCCGGGATCGCCGTGGCAGAACGGGTTCGCCGAGTCATTCAATGCCCAGTTCAGAAGGGAACAACTCACCGGCGAGATCATGGACACCATGGCCGAAGCAAAGTATCTGGCCGGGGAATGGAAAGACATCTACAATCATGAACGGCCCCACGGATCCCTCGACGGAATGACACCGAACCGATACTGGAAACGCTGGACCGCAGAAAACCAATTAGCTATCGCATAGACGCTGGACTGCTAACGGGGGCCCAACCA
>NZ_JADOUS010000074.1:0-1269 GCF_015752045.1 Arthrobacter sp. CAN_A2 | reverse complement strand
TGCGCCTGCATGTGCCGGCGTTCGCCGGTGTTGTCCTGCTCCTGGCGGTGACCGCGCTGCCGTACACGGCGTTCATGTATCGCAGTGCCCTGGCCTCCTATGAGCGTCTGCTCGATGATGCCGCCCGCACCCTGGGTGCGCGCCCGGCCCAGGTGACCCGATACGTCCGGATGCCGTTGCTCGCGGGAGCAACAGCCCGGGCGTTCTTCCTCGCCTTCCTCGTCGGCTGGGGCGACTATGTGGTAACGCTGCTGGTAGGAGGCGGGCAACTCACCACCCTGCCGATGCTGCTCGGCGCCGCGGCATCATCGACCGGCAATGAGCAGCTCACGGCCGTCCTGTCCCTGGCCGTCATCGTCCCCCCGGTCATGATTCTGGCCGTCCTCGGGTTGCCGGCCCTGACCCGAAAGGCGGCCGCATGAGCTCCGCGCTTGACCTTCACGGTGTGTCGCGCTCGTTCGGGGGAACGCACGTCCTGCAGGACGTGTCCCTGAGCGTGCCCCTGTCGGGCTGCGTCGGGCTGTTGGGAGCCTCCGGTAGCGGCAAGTCGACGATCTTGCGCATCATCGGCGGACTCGAGGAACCCACCGCCGGGCAGGTGCTCGTCGATGGGCAGGACATGAGAACTGTTCCGGTCGAGCAGCGCGGGATGGCCCTGGTCTTCCAGAAGGCGCTGCTCTTTCCTCACCTGAACGTGATCGACAACGTGGCCTTTCCCGCGCGCATGGCGGGCCAGCGGCGCGCCGAAGCCCGCCGCCACGCCATGGACTACCTCGAGCTGGTGCAGTTGGCGGACTACGCGCGCAGGCCGGTCGGGAAGCTATCCGGCGGGCAGGAACAACGCATCTCCCTGGCGCGGGCACTGGCCCGCAACCCGCGCATCCTGCTCCTCGATGAGCCTTTCGCGTCCCTCGACGTGCAGCTCCGCGAGGACATGTACGAGCTGATCCAGACCATCCGGGCGCAGCTGGCGCCCACCATCGTGCTGGTCACCCACGACCGGCAGGAAGCATCGATCCTCGCCGACTCCATCGCCGTGCTCGAGGACGGCCGCATCCTCCAGCACGGCACCGTCCACCAGCTCCACTACCAACCCGCGACGCAAGCCGTGAACCGCCTCCTCGGCGGCCTCAACGCGATCCCCGGGTTGGTGAGCGACGGCAGGCACCACTCGGTCCTCGGTCACCTCCCAGTCCAGGACGACGCACCCGACGGCCCGGCTCTTCTGGTCGTACGTCAGGAAGCACTCACGCTCATCCCACCCGGGGA
>NZ_JADOUS010000073.1:0-1271 GCF_015752045.1 Arthrobacter sp. CAN_A2 | reverse complement strand
CCTCATTCCCGCCGCACCACGCCGCACCAACAGCAGCCAACCCTACCGAGTCAGCCCCTGACCGCCCTACCCACGCTCAACTGCGAAGGGCCGATCAAGGACGTGTTCTCGAACCGGATTGTGGGCTACTCCATCGACTCGAGGATGAAATCCCGCCTCGCCGTAACCGCGCTGGAAAATGCTGTCGCTCGTCGCGGTGATATTGCCGGCTGCGTGATCCACAGCGACCGAGGATCGCAATTTCGAAGCAGAAAGTTCCTGCGTTCCCTGGCCCACTACGGCATGGTCGGATCGATGGGCAGAGTCGCGTCCTGCGGCGACAACGCTGCCATGGAAAGCTTCTTCAGTCTGCTGCAGAAGAACGTGCTCAACCGCCGGTCCTGGACCAGCCGTGAACACCTGCGCATCGCGATCGTGACCTGGATCGAGCGGACCTATCACCGGCGTCGACGGCAACACCGGCTGGGACGTTTGACCCCGATCGAGTTCGAGACCATCATGAACACGCCAGCCACCCTGGCTGCGTGACTACAAACTGTCACCCTTCCGTGCAGCAGACCCTTTTGAACGGGCAAGACAGGTCGCATCACGACCGGCACTGAACCTGGGAAGAGTCACCTCGAGGCAATACTGTGATGAGCCACAACCGCAGAGGCTGGGCAAGCTTCTAATCAAGCCACCGACGTGGACAGGTCAACACCGGCCGCTCCACTCAGCGCGGACAAGTCGAGGGAAATGCACCCTCACGGGGCCATTGCTTTTTCGAGTCACCCGCCAAGCAGAACGACCGGCATCAACACTGCCAGCTAGTCCCAGACCAACCACTGCAAGACTCACAATGTTTTTTGCCTGCTGGCGAGCTCGCTCGCTCGTTCCCGACGGAGCACGGTCAACCCGAAGGGCGCGGGCCTGCCAGGAACCTCGAAGGAAATCAGCGACGCAGGAGCGCCGTAGAGGTTCATGGCCGGCCTGCGTCGGCGCAGCCGATTGACGGTGTGGAGCGGAGACGCACAATCCGAAGGAATCTCAATGATGTTGTCAATGAATTGAGGGTGCCTCTTCGGGACCCGGGCCTTCAGGGGGAAGGACACCGGAGGGGGTCTGTAGTTCCTCTGTGACTAGGATGCAGAGATGCCGAACGAGGAGCCCTGGACGGGCTATACGAAGGACAAGCTCTCTAACCTCGGGCTTTCATGAGGGCGGTTCAGCGAGGCGTGTTAAGAGCTGAAAGGTGCCCCTGACGTGGGAAAATGTAGTTACCACACTGCATT
>NZ_JADOUS010000072.1:0-1277 GCF_015752045.1 Arthrobacter sp. CAN_A2 | reverse complement strand
CAAGATGAATGCTTAGACACACTCATCTCAGCAGGGCCACGAGCTTCTTGCTATCTACGACACGAGACCGCTTCCCCACCAACCGTGAAGAGCCCCTTTACATCGACCAGGGTGTCAGCGGTGCTTTGGCCCGCCGCCCGCAGTTCGACAAAGCCCTCGACGCTTTACATGAGGGTGACACTTTGGTCATCACCACCCTGGACCGGCTCGGACGCTCCACCACGAACATGCTCGACCTTTCCGAACAGCTCCGGGACCTCGGAGCTCACCTGCGGGTGTTGAACCTTGGCGGTGGGAACGTGGACACCGGCACTCCGATGGGGTCCATGGTCTTCACTGTCATGGCTGCCCTGGCCCAGATGGAACTGGACATTAAACGAGAACGCGTCAACGACTCCAACACCAAACGCCGCGACGCTGGCATGGACCTCGGCGGACGACGTCCCATCTTCAGCGACAGCCAGATCGCCAACGCCCGCCGGCTCATCGAACAAGGCCAGCCCGCATCCCACGTCGCCCGGGACCTCGGCATGTCACGGGCCACCCTCTACCGCCGCATCGCGAACCTCGACGCACGACAGTGGATTTCGACTCATCAATCCGATTGAATTGCACAGCTCGTATCTAGACGTAGCCTGAATACTTCAGCCGTCATGACCGAGGAAGTTTCATGCGCCGCATCCACGCTCTCACCATGCTCTCCCTAGTCGCCACCCTTTCGCTTGTGGGGTGTTCGGCGGACTCGACGGGGGATGACGCGCCCACCACCATAAGCACTCCAGCGCCTTCGGCGACAGCAGAAAGCAGTACGGAGACTTACGAACTCGGCCAAGCCTTCACAGCGACAACCTCCTACGGAGCAACGCTCACCGTCGAAATCCCTACAGCCGGACCACCCGAGGTAGAGCAACTACGGACCGACTTGAAAATCGACCCAGTCAGCTACGCGAAAGTCGGCATCGACAACAGGCAGGGCACAGAAGACGTGTCTGTCTACCTGGTCACCGTCTATGACGAGGACGGTACTGCCTACGAGTTCCAGGACCTTTCCGTCTACCACGTAGCCGACTGGGGCCCGAACTACACTGACGCCCTCGGCGGTGTCGATGGTCAATACGGATACACATTGGCCGACGGCACAGTACTCGAGGAGAACCTTGGCGATGACCTCAGCAGGAAGTCCACGGGTCTGCTGCACGGATAGGTGACATCTGATCTGGCTTGCCGGAAGGCGGGCCTGGAAGGATGTTGTTGTGCCAAAGCCTTACCCAGACGAG
>NZ_JADOUS010000071.1:0-1297 GCF_015752045.1 Arthrobacter sp. CAN_A2 | reverse complement strand
CACGGGTCTGCTGCACGGATAGGTGACATCTGATCTGGCTTGCCGGAAGGCGGGCCTGGAAGGATGTTGTTGTGCCAAAGCCTTACCCAGACGAGTTCCGTGATGATGTCGTGCGCGTTGCGAGGAACCGTGAGCCCGGAGTGACGATCGAGCAGATCGCGAGGGATTTCGGTGTCCACCCGATGACGCTCACGAAGTGGATACGTAACGCCGACATCGACGAGGGCGCCAGGCCCGGTCAGACCCGGGTAGAGGGCGCTGAGCTGCGAGAAGCACGGAAGCGGATCCGGCTGCTGGAGCAGGAGAACGAAGTCCTGCGGCGGGCAGCAGCGTACTTGTCGCAGGCGAACCTGCCGGGAAAAGGCTCTACCCGCTCGTGAAAGAGCTCGCCGCTGACGGGGTACCCGTGACGGTGACGTGCCGGGTTTTGAAGCTCTCCCGCCAGCCCTACTACCGGTGGCTGGCCGCGCCCGTCACCTCGAGCGAGGTCGTTGAGGCGTATCGCGCGAACGCTCTCTTCCACGCTCACACAGACGACCCCGAGTTCGGTCACCGACTGCTCGCGGACGAGGCCCGCGACGCGGGTGAGGCAATGACGGACCGGACCGCATGGCGGATCTGCGCGGCCAATGGATGGTGGTCCGCGTTCGGGAAAAAGCGCGGGAAGAACGGGAAGAAGCCCGGACCTCCGGTCCACGACGACCTCTGCACCGTCACGGACGAAAAGGGCAGGGTTCGGCACGAGTTCACCGCAGATGCCCCGAACCGGCTCTGGCTGACCGATATCACGGAGCACAAAACAGGAGAAGGGAAGCTCTACGTCTGCGCGGTCAAGGACGTGTTCTCGAACCGGATCGTCGGTTACTCCATCGACTCGAGGATGAAGTCCAGGTTGGCGGTAAACGCGTTGGAGAACGCGGTCGCTCGTCGTGGTGATGTCGCCGGCTGCGTGGTTCATAGCGACCGAGGATCGCAATTTCGGAGCAGCAAGTTCCTGCGTGCTCTGGCCCGTCACCGGTTAGTCGGATCGATGGGCCGAGTCGCGTCCTGCGGCGATAACGCCGCGATGGAATCATTCTTCGCCCTGCTGCAGAAAAACGTCCTGGATCGCCGGTCCTGGACCACCCGAGAACAACTGCGGATCGCGGTCGTGACCTGGATCGAGCGGACCTACCACCGACGACGTCGGCAACAACGCTTGGGACGGTTGACGCCCATCGAGTTCGAGACCATCATGAACACGCCAGCCGCCCTGGCTGCGTGACTAAAAATGTCACCTCTTCGTGCAGCAGACCCC
>NZ_JADOUS010000070.1:0-1300 GCF_015752045.1 Arthrobacter sp. CAN_A2 | reverse complement strand
TGGGCGGCCTAGGGATTTCGGACAGTGGGCCCTCTTAAACTGAGGGTGTTACTGGAAGAGAGATCCGCTGAGATGAGTGCTTCACGACGACGTTTCACCCAGGAGTTCAAGGACGAGTTGTGTCAGGAGGTGATCACCACCTCGAAGCCGATCAAGGACGTTGCGACCGCGTACGGTGTCGGGCCTGAGACGCTGCGGAATTGGCTGATCAAGTACCGCCAGGTTCATGGCGGGACCGAGACTGCGCTGACGGTCCCGGAACGGGCCCGGCTCAAGGAGCTCGAGCGCGAGAATCAGGAGTTGCGGGCGGAGACGGCGTTCCTGAAAAAAGCCAGCGCTTACTTCGCCAGGGAGCAGCGGTAGTGAGCAGGTACGAGTACATCGATTCCCAGAAAAACGACCCGTCCGAGACGAACCCGGTGGCGTCCATGTGCCGGTGGCTGGAGGTGTCCACGTCCGGCTACTACCACTGGCTGAGGCGCCCGCAGTCAGCGACCGCGGCCCGCCGCGCAGTCCTCGCGACCCGGATCAGGTCCTTCTTCGAGGCCTCCGACGGCACCTACGGGTACCGGCGGATCCACGCTGACCTCGCCGCGGAGTCGGTGGAGTGCTCGCCCGAGCTGGTGCGCCAGATCATGCGTCAGGAAGCCTTGGTGCCGTGCCAGCCGCGGCCGTTCCGGGTCACCACCCACGCCGACGCGGACGCCGCTGCCACTATGCCGGATCTGGTTCGACGGGATTTCACCGCGGACCGGCCCGGGGTGAAGTTCGTCGGGGACATCACCTACCTCCACACGTGGGAGGGGTTCATGTATTTGGCCACCGTCATCGACTGCTACTCCAAGAAAGTCGTCGGCTGGTCGATCGCCGATCACATGCGTACCGAGCTCGTCGAGGACGCCCTGAAGAACGCGGCTGCGACGACCTGGATCGCCCCGGACGCGATCTGGCACTCGGATCGCGGGTCGGTCTACACCTCGGCGAGTTTCAGGGCCCTGGTCACCGGGCTGGGGATGCGCTCCTCGATGGGCCGCACCGGGGTGTGCTGGGACAACGCGATGGCTGAATCGTTCTTCTCAGCGCTGAAGAACGAACGCGTCTACCGGACCGTCTATGCGACGAAGAAGCAGGCCAGACGCGACGTGATCGCCTACATCGAAGGGTTCTACAACAGCCGCCGCCGGCACTCCGGGCTCGGCTACCGGTACCCGAACGACGTCCACTACAGTTACCAGCAGCCAGCCCTGGCAGCGTAGAGATAATCACCGACTCCGCTGTCCGAAATCACCGCAGCAGCCCA
>NZ_JADOUS010000069.1:0-1306 GCF_015752045.1 Arthrobacter sp. CAN_A2 | reverse complement strand
TGTCAAGTACCGGGTTTTGTGGAGGTTCGGTTAGGCCCGTTCCAGTTTTTTGGTGACGGGTAGATGGGCGTAAAAGTTGGTTTCGGCTTCGACGGGTGGGATGTGGCCGATCTCGCCGTGGAGTCGGCGATGGTTGTACCAGTCGATGTATTCAGCGACCGCGATCTCGAGGTCGTCGATCCCTTTCCACGGACCCAAGTTCCGAATCAGCTCGGCCTTGAACAACGAGTTCAGCGCCTCCGCCATTGCGTTGTCGTAGGAATCGCCTTTGGAACCGACGGACGCGACGGCCTCCGCGGCGTCGAGACGTTCGGTATAGCGGACGGCACGGTACTGAACTCCTCGATCGGAATGATGGACCAGTTGCGACAAGTCACGACCCTGACGTCTGCGGGCCCATAACCCCATCTCCAGGGCATCGAGCGCGAGATCGGTGTGCAGCGACGTCGATAGCTGCCAGCCCACGATCCGGCGGGAGAACACCTCGAGAACGAACGCGGCGTACACCCACCCGGAAAACGTCCTGATGTAGGTGATGTCGGCAACCCAGAGGCAGTTCGGTGCCGGCGCGGTAAACGCCCGCTTAACAAGGTCCTCCGGCCGGTTGCTCAGCGGCCCCGGAATCGTGGTCCGTGGCCCCTTCGACCGGCTGATACCCCGTAATCCTTCACGACGCATGAGCCGCTCGACCGTGCACCTCGCAACGCGATGGCCGTCGCGATTGAGCTGCGCGTGCACCTTCCGCGCCCCGTACACCCGGTAGTTCTTCCGGTGGACCTCCTTGATCTTCACCACCGTCTCCTCATCCGATACCGCTCGTTTCGACGGCGGGCGGTTCCGGGCCGCGTAGTAGCTCGACGGGGCGACCTGCAGTTCCCTGCAGACCGGCTCGACCCCGAACTCGGCTTTGTTCTGGTCGATGAACTCGACTATCTGATCGAGGGGCGGTCGAGCTCCGCCGCGAAGAAAGCCGACGCGCTCTTCAGGATCGCGTTCGCCCGCCGCAACTCACGAACCTCACGCTCAAGCTCCACCAACCGGGCCGCGTCATCGGTCGTGGTACCCGGCCGGACGCCCTGATCGATATCGGCCCGCTGCACCCACCCCCGGAGAGTGTCTGTCGGGACACCGAGCTGCTGCCCGATCCTCGCGCACGCTCCCCGGCTCCCGTCCGCGCTGCCCTTCGCATCCAACACGAGCCGGACCGCACGCTGCCGAAGCTCCTCGGGATACTTCCGTGGTGCTGCCATAATTCTCAACCTCTTCCAAGGGGATCAAGAACCTCCATTAAACCCGGGGCGGAACA
>NZ_JADOUS010000068.1:0-1312 GCF_015752045.1 Arthrobacter sp. CAN_A2 | reverse complement strand
GGGGCTTGACCCCGGATCTTGGACACGCTGATTCCAGCACGATGCTGGGGAAGCGAGAATCCAAGACATGGCAAGGAAAAATTACACGGACGAGTTCCGTCGGCGGGCGGTGGACTTATACGAATCGACGCCCGGCGCGACGCTCAAAGGCATCGCCGTCGATCTCGGGATCTCCCGCGGCGCATTGAAGGAATGGGTCGACAAGCTCGGCTCCCGGACGGCCACCGCTGGTGCGTCGACGGCGCCGGCGGTGGGTCGGCCGGAGTCACAGGCGGCGAGGATCGTGCGCCTCGAGACCGAGCTGGCCGCGTCGAGGGCCGAACAGGTCAAGCTCGAGACGGAGCGAGACATCCTCCGTCAGGCGGCGAAGTATTTCGCCGGGGAGACGAACTGGTGAACCGCTTCCAGTTTGTTGAGGACCACAAGGACGCCTACGGCGTGAAGCGGTTGTGTGAGGTCATTGAGATCGCCCGGTCATCGTTCTACGCCTGGCTTACCGCCGCGCCGGGACGAACTATAAGGGCAGCCGACGACGCTGTGCTGGCAGAGCGGATCCGGGTACTGCAGGACCCTGACCAGGGCGGTGACCGCGCGTACGGGGCACCGCGGATCACCGGAGACCTCAACGACGGCGTGCCCGCAGTGCAGCGCATCAACCACAAGCGTGTTGCGCGAGTGATGCGCGCGCACCAGCTATCGGGGATCCGGCTGCGTCGGAGGGTCAAGACGACGATCCCGGACCAGTCGGGGCGACGGTTCCCCGACCTGATCCAGCGGGACTTCACCGCTGACGAGCCCAACCGCAGGTACGTCGGCGACATCACCTACCTGCCCATCAACGACGGCAGTAACCTCTACCTCGCCACCGTGATCGACCTCTGCTCCCGCAAGCTAACTGGCTGGCAGGTCGCCGACCACATGCGCGTAGGACTCGTCGAAGACGCACTCCGCATCGCCGTCCGCGACCGCGGGTCTCTGGCCGGCGCTGTGTTCCACTCGGACCACGGATCTGTTTACACCTCTAAGGCCTACGTGAAGCTCTGCAACGACGTGAAGGTCGTCCAGTCCATGGGCGGAATCGGGTCAAGCGCTGATAACTCGCTTGCGGAAAGCTTCAACGCGACCCTCAAACGTGAGCTTCTCGAAGGCCGGCCTACGTTCCCCGACCAAACAACCGCCTACCGGGCCGTATTCCGATGGGCGAACCGCTACAACACCCGACGACGCCACTCCGCGATCGGCAACATCACCCCGAACGCTTACGAGGCCGCCCTGTCCGCTACCCTCGCGGAAGCGGCATAAACCAAACGAC
>NZ_JADOUS010000067.1:0-1320 GCF_015752045.1 Arthrobacter sp. CAN_A2 | reverse complement strand
CTCGGCTTTCGGAACCTCACCCACTACATCGCCCGATCGCTACTCGAATCAGGCGGCTTCAGACCGTGCTTCCACTCTCAATTACGATGAGCCGGTATAGCTGCCCGACGGCGTCTGCATTACCGTCGTTGTTCTTACGACGATGGGGTCGGTGATGGATGAGATCCAAGGTTCGGTCGATAATCGCGGTCTCCTGACCGTGAGTGCTGAGGCGTGGCAACACGCCGTCCGGGCGGCTGCCGTCATCGGCCCGCTTGCAGATCTTCCCCGGCTTGGTCGTGATCAAGCAGATGAAGCGGCCGCGGAGCTGGGTGTCTCGCGTCGGCAGGTGTATGTGCTCCTGGCTCGGTGGCGTGAGGGCGGGGGTCTTGTCTCGGATCTGCTGCCGGGACGGTCAAGCGGCGGCCGCGGACGTACTCATCTCCCGGAGGCTGTCGAAGCGCTTGTCGTTGCGTCGATCCGGAAGGGGTTCCTGACCAGGCAGAGGAGAACGATCGCAGCCGTACACAGGGACATCGCCGCGGCGTGTCGTGCTCAGGGGTTGCCGGCGCCATCGCGGATGACGGTCGAACGCCGGATCGCGCGGTTGGATCCGGTCGAGCAGGTGACGCGGAGGCATGGCCCTGATGCGGGGCGGCAGCGTCTATCGGCAGCGGGCCCGGTTCCGCCGGTGCGACGTCCGTTGGATCAGGTGCAGATTGATCACACCGTTGTGGATGTCATCGTGGTCGATGAGCGTCACCGACTTCCGATCGGGCGCCCGTTTGTGACGGTCGCGATCGACGTGTTCAGCCGCTGCATCGTGGGCCTGGTGGTGACCCTCGAGGCACCGTCCGCGCTATCGGTCGGATTGTGTCTGGCGCACATGGTCACTGATAAGCGGGCGTGGCTGGAACGCGTGGGTGCGTCAGTGGTGTGGCCGATGACCGGGAAGCCGGTCGAGCTGTATCTGGATAACGCGTCCGAGTTCAAGAGTGAGGCGTTGAAGCGGGGGTGTGAGCAGCATGGGGTGAAGCTCCGCTACCGGCCGCCGGGTCAGCCGCACTACGGCGGCATCGTCGAGCGAGTGATCGGCACGTTAATGCAGTCAGTTCACGATCTTCCGGGGACGACCTTCTCGAATCCGCGTGAGCGTGGTTCCTATGATTCCGAAAAGCGGGCGACGCTGACACTGCCGGAACTCGAGCGGTGGTTCGCCCTGGCTGTGGCGGCCTATCACGGGCAGGTGTTCCGCCCCGGGTTTAATGGAGGTTCTTGATCCCCTTGGAAGAGGTTGAGAATTATGGCAGCACCACGGAAGTATCCCGAGGAGCTTCGGCA
>NZ_JADOUS010000066.1:0-1321 GCF_015752045.1 Arthrobacter sp. CAN_A2 | reverse complement strand
GGAGAGTAGGACACCGCCGGACAACCATTACAGGCAAGAGGCCCCACCACGGTGGGGCCTCTTCCCCGTTAACCACCCCACCCACCCGCGGCCCGGGGCCGTGAAGGACCTGGGCCGATATCGGTACTCGCGGGTCCCGAGCCGATACCTTCTGATGGCGTGGAACCGGGCTGTAGGGTGATGGCGTGATCGTCCCCGATATCTCCCAGAACGCCGTGGCCGTTGCGGATCATTACGACGAGCTCGACCCGATCTACCGTCGTGTGTGGGGGGAGCATGTCCACCATGGCCTGTGGGCGACGGGTCGGGAGACGCCCACCGAGGCCGTCGAGGCACTGGTCGACACGGTGGGCGACCGGCTGGGCCTTGTGCCCGGCGAGGCGTGCGTCGACATCGGCTGCGGCTATGGTTCGACTGCACGGCGTCTCGCAGAGACACGCGGGGTTCGCGTGGACGGCTTCACGCTCTCCGCTGAACAGGCCCACTACGCCTCCGCACATCCCGTGGCCGCAGTGGACATCCATCTCGGTGACTGGCTCGTCAACGGGCTGCCCGATGCCTCGGCCGATGCTGCCTGGGCGATCGAGTCGAGCGAGCACATGGTCGACAAGCCCCGGTTCTTCGCCGAGGCGCATCGCGTGCTGTCGCCGGGCGGCCGTCTCGTCGTCTGTGCGTGGCTCGCCGAGACCGATGCCAGCGGTTGGAAGGTCCGCCACCTGCTCGAGCCCATCTGCCGTGAAGGGCGCCTGCCCTCGATGGGCACGCGGCAGGAGTATGAGGCGATGGCACTGGCGGCGGGGTTCTCGATCACCGGCTATGAGGACGTCAGCCGCCGGGTTGCGCGCACATGGACGATCTGCGCCCGTCGGCTCGTGAAGGTCCTGCTCGTCGATCGTGACGCGCGTCGCCTCGCTCTTGGCGCACGCAATCGCGTCTTCGTCCTGAGCATCCCCCGCCTGATCCTCGCCTACCGCACCGGTGCGATGCGCTACGGGATCCTGACGCTGTCGAAGGCGACCGAGAACGGGGCTCTAGGCGATCCCGGCACAACGCGGCACCAGGACCCGATCTGACCGCCGGCGCCTCCAGGGTCGGACTCTGAAGAACCGGAAGAACAGGAAGAACAGGACGAGGGGACGGGTGCCGAGGCCCGCCATACCCTCGGGTGCCCGAGGTGAACCGTTCCCCACCGGGCACCCTCGCTGCTGTGCAGCGGGGACATAAGGGGCCCTTCGCAGTTGAGCGTGGGTAGGGCGGTCAGGGGCTGACTCGGTAGGGTTGGCTGCTGTTGGTGCGGCGTGGTGCGGCGGGAATGAGGTCA
>NZ_JADOUS010000065.1:0-1371 GCF_015752045.1 Arthrobacter sp. CAN_A2 | reverse complement strand
CGACCGACCCCGAGCCACCCTGGGCTACCTCACTCCCCGGGAAGTCTTCACTCGACTACTCACCGACAATGTTGCTTCCACCGGTTGACACCAAGGGTGAAGTACGCGAGGAAGGCCTTTCGCCATTTCCGCACTGTCCGGCCGAGGCGGGCGATCTCAGGGATCGGGCAGGTGTGGAGTGAGTCAGCGACTTTCTCCGCGGTCCGTCTTCCCTCGGCGAGATCCTTGGCGCGGTAAGCGGAGCGGAGCTGTTGGGCGCACTGCCACGCGATGAACACCTCCTCGTGAGCGGGGTGGGCTTCGATCGCCGCGACCAGCCTGGCGCGTTGCTTGTCGGTGAGGTTCTCGGAACCGGCGCGGAGAATGGTTTGGATACCGTAGAGCGGGTCTCCCTTGCGTCCCCAGTGCCCGAGGGTGTCCTGCTGCACCCGGCGGCGGACCTCATCGACGGCTGCGGTGCCTAGTTTCACAACATGGAACGCGTCGAGTACAGCGGTGGCGTCCTCGAGTTTGGCATCGATTGCGGTCTTGTATCCCGCGAACGGGTCCAACGCCGCGACCTGCACATTGTTCCGGAACCCAGGCCCTCGTTCTTCGAGCCAGTCCTTGTATGCCTTCCCTGATCGGCCTGGCACCAGATCCAATAGTCTCGCCCGCGTCTTCCCGTGTTTGTCGCGGGTGAGATCGACCATGCCGGTCAGCTCTTTCGGGCCCCGCCGTCGCGGGTCCACGCGATGCCAGACATGCTCGTCGACCCCGAGCGTGGCGACGTTCTCGAACCGGGACTCATCGTCGGCGAGGCGTATCAGTTCGGGTTCGATCGCACGCCATACCGTCTTCCACGACGTCCCCAGCTGCCGGGCGAGACCTGCGATCGTGGCATGCTCACGACGGAGCTGTCCGATCGCCCAAATGACGGCCCGCGTGGTGATCGAACCGCGCGCAGCAACCAGCGACGGGAGCTGTTCGACGAACGTCTTGTTGACGCAGTCCGCGTCACCGCACCGCCACACGCGTTGCCGCCAGATCACCCGTACTCGGATTACTCCGGGCACATCGTGCAGAACCCTCCGGCGCCTGCCACGACCGACAGCGATGACCCCGCACCCCGGGCACCCGACCGGCCCGGCTGGCGTCGAGACGGTTACCGTCAGCAGCCCGTCGTCGCGCTCGGCCTCCTCGACATGGACGCCGTCGAGACCGATCAGACGGTCGCAGCGCGAACAAGGATCAATAGCAGAGCGCACATCAGCGCACCCCGAAGTAGGGTGAAACAGGCTCTTCACGGTTGGTGGGGAAGCGGTCTCGTGTCGTAGATAGCAAGAAGCTCGTGGCCCTGCTGAGATGAGTGTGTCTAAGCATTCATCTTGA
>NZ_JADOUS010000064.1:0-1392 GCF_015752045.1 Arthrobacter sp. CAN_A2 | reverse complement strand
GGCGCGTCGATGACGGGATAGAGGTCGAGGCCTTCCGATGATGGAAGTTCTCACGCTATCCATCTGAAAGACCTCGACATGTTTCACGCTACCTTCGTTCGCCCTGATCTGACCACGTTCTGCCGCCTCGACGAGCTCGGCCTGGAAGCTGTCGGGCAGCATCTCGGACCAGATCGTGCGGTGCTCGAGTGCCGTGTCCTTGAATCCGATCGGTGGTGCCGTACTTGTGGTGCGGAAGGAGCACCGAAAGACACTGTGATACGCCGGCTCGCTCATGAACCCTTCGGTCACCGACCCACCACATTGCTGGTCCGGGTACGCCGCTATCGGTGCGAGCACTGCAGCCGCACGTGGCGGCAGGACACCTCGAAGGCCGCCGACCGGAGGGCGAAGATCTCCCGCCGCGGACTGACGTGGGCATTATTCGCAATCGTGGTCGATCACCTCACCATGTCCCGCGTCGCGGCAGGTCTTGGAGTGTCCTGGCATACCGCGAACACCGCGGTTCTGACCGAGGGCAAGCGCGTCCTGATTGATGACCCTCACCGGTTCGACGGGGTGAGCGCGATCGGTGTGGACGAGCACGTCTGGCGGCACACTCGTCGCGGCGACAAGTACGTGACCGTCATCATCGATCTCACCCCGATCCGTGAAAAGACGGGCCCAGCACGCCTGTTGGACATGGTCGAAGGACGCTCCAAGGCGGTGTTCAAGCAATGGCTCGCGAACCGTCCGCAAGCCTGGCTGGATGGTGTCGAAGTCGTCGCGATGGATGGGTTCACGGGGTTCAAGACCGCCGCCGCGGAGGAGCTTCCCGACGCGGTCCCGGTGATGGATCCCTTCCACGTGGTCCGCCTCGCCGGGGACGGGTTGGACCGGTGCCGGCAACGCGTCCAGCAAGACACGACCGGGCACCGGGGACGTGCCGGTGACCCGCTCTACAAGGCTCGGCGGACACTGCACACCGGCGCGGATCTGCTCACCGACAAGCAGCACGCCCGTCTGGACGCGGTATTCAGATCTGAGGAGCACCTCGAGGTCGAGGCGACGTGGGGCATCTATCAACGCATCATCGCCGCGTACCGAGAACCCGACAAAAAGAGGGGAAAGCAGCTCATGCAGGCCGTCATCGACTCGGTCATCACCGGCGTGCCGGCCGCACTGGTCGAAGTCCGCCGACTCGGCCGGACTCTGAAACAACGAGCCGCTGATGTCCTCGCGTTCTTCGACCGACCCGGCACCAGCAACGGACCCACGGAGGCGATCAACGGGCGTCTGGAGCACCTCCGAGGATCAGCCCTCGGCTTTCGGAACCTCACCCACTACATCGCCCGATCGCTACTCGAATCAGGCGGCTTCAGACCGTGCTTCCACTCTCAATTACGATGAGCC
>NZ_JADOUS010000063.1:0-1434 GCF_015752045.1 Arthrobacter sp. CAN_A2 | reverse complement strand
GGCTCATCGTAATTGAGGGTGTAGTCGAGGTCTGAAGCCGCCTGATTCGAGCAGGCTGCGCGCGATGTAGTTGGTGAGGTTCCGGAATCCGAGGGCTGAGCCGCGGAGGTGTTCGAGGCGTCCATTGATGGCCTCGGTGGGGCCGTTCGATGCGCCGGGGCGGTCGAAGAACGCGAGCACGTCCGTGGCGCGTTGTTTCAGGGTCCGGCCCAGCCTACGGATCTCGGTGAGGGCGGCGGGAACGCCGGTTGCAACGGCGTCGATGACCCCCTGCATCAGCTGCTTGCCGCGGGCCTTGTTCGGTTCCCGGTACGCGGCCACGATCCGCTGATAGATACCCCACGTCGCCTCGACCTCAACATGATCCTCGGCCGCGAACACCGTGCTGAGTCGGGCTTGCTGCCTGTCCGTCAGCAGGTCCGCGCCGGTGTGCAGGGTTCGCCGGGCCCGATAGAGCGGGTCCCCGGCACGACCTCGATGCCCTGTTGTGGCCTGCTGGACGCGTTGCCGGCACCGATCCAACCCGTCGCCGGCGAGCCGGACGACGTGGAACGGATCCATGACCGGGACCGCGTCCGGGAGCTCCTCGGAGGCCGCGGTCTTGAACCCGGTGAACCCATCCATCGCGACAACCTCCACCCCGTCCCGCCACGCCTGTGGTCGGCCGGCGAGCCAGTCCTTGAACACCTGCTTCGAGCGGCCTTCGATCATGTCCAACAAGCGTGCAGGGCCCGTCTTCTCGCGGATCGGAGTCAGATCGATGATGACGGTGACGTACTTGTCGCCGCGGCGGGTGTGCCGCCAGACATGCTCATCGACCCCGATCGCGGACACGCCGTCGAACCTGCCCGGGTCATCGATCAGTCGGCGCTTGCCCTCCGCGAGGACAGCGCTGTTGGCCGTATGCCAGGACACCCCGAGACCCGCTGCGACCCGGGACACGGTCAGGTGATCGACCACGACGCCTTCGAGTGCCCACCGGAGTCCGCGGCGGGAGATCTTCGCCCGAGGCTCCGCTGCGAGGTCTGTGTTCTGCCGCCAGATGCGCCCACACCCGGTGCACCGATAGCGGCGCACCCGAATCAACAGCGTGGTCGGCCGGTGACCGAACGGCTCATGCGCCAACTGGCGGGTAATCGTGTCCCGCGGTGCGCCCTCGGCACCGCAGGACCGGCACCACAGATCCGCTCGAACAACACGGCATTCCAGCACCGCCCGATCGGGCCCAAGGCACTGCCCGATAGCTTCCAGGCCGAGCTCATCGAGCCGGCAGAACGTAGTGAGGTCAGGGCGAACGAAGGTAGCGTTGAGCACGTCGAGGTCTTTCAGATGGCGAGCGTAGGAACTTCCATCATCGGAAGGCCTCGACCTCTATCCCGCGACCGCCGCGCCCACCCCGACCACTCCGCCCGCACTCTCAATTACGAAGAGCCC
>NZ_JADOUS010000062.1:0-1443 GCF_015752045.1 Arthrobacter sp. CAN_A2 | reverse complement strand
GGCTCTTCACGGTTGGTGGGGAAGCGGTCTCGTGTCGTAGATAGCAAGAAGCTCGTGGCCCTGCTGAGATGAGTGTGTCTAAGCATTCATCTTGAACAGGAACCACGAGCCTTGAGTAAGCCTACGTTGGCGGCTGTTGACGCTGCCACTTTGATCTTCGATCTGCCCGGATACCGGGTCCTGGACGCTGTTCCGCTGGCCTTCGGGCAGCGCCGGGTCACGGTCGAGTCCACGGACCCGCCGGGCTGCCCAGGCTGCGGTGTGATCGCCTCGAGGTCGAAGGAACGCCGCCTCCAACGCGTCCGTGACATCCCGGTCGCTGGTCCCGTGGAGGTGGTGTGGGCGAAGCGGCGTTGGTTCTGCGACGAGCCGCAGTGCGGCAGGAAGTCCTTCACGGAAGCGACCGTGCAGGTGCCCCGGTTCGCCCGGTCCACCCGCCGCCTGAGCGAGCATGTGGTTTCCGCGGTGATCACCTCCGGGCGGGCGGTCTCCGAAACCGCGGCATCATTCGGGGTCTCGTGGTGGCTGGTCCAGGACGCGGTGAATAGGGCGGCCCTGAGGCTGCCGGACGTCGACGCGATGGCGCCGCGGATGCTGGGTATCGATGAGCACCGGTACCGGTCCGTGCGCTTCTTCCAGGACCCGACCACGAAGACCTGGACCCGGTACGAGCCCTGGATGTCGACGATCGTGGACCTGGACACCGGGCAGATCCTGGGCATCGTCGACGGGCGTGACAGCGCCGGTGTCGGAGACTGGCTCAAGGCCCGGCCCCTGGCGTGGCGGCTCGGCGTGCAGGTCGTGGCCATCGACCCGTCCGCGGCCTTCCGGAAAGCCCTGCGGATGTGGTTGCCGCGCACCGCGGTGTCCGTCGATGCGTTCCATCTGAGCATGCTCGGCAACGCGATGCTCACCGAGGTCCGCCAGCGTCTGACCCAGGAAGCGAAGGGCCGGCGTGGCCGGTCCGTGGACCCGGTGTGGGCGAATCGGCGCCTGCTGCTCAAGGGTGCAGAGAAGCTCTCCGACCGGGCACGGAACCGGCTCGAGGTGGTGTTCGCCGTCGATGATCCCACCGGCCGGCTCGAAGCGGCGTGGCAGGTCAAGGAACAACTCAGGGTCCTGCTGCGCACCGGGTCCCTGGCCGACGCGGCCGCTGCACGAACCGAGCTTGAAAGGCTCGTAAATATTGCCGGTCAGCCCGAAACGAACCGGCTCTACCGCACCGTGTGCCGGTGGTGGGCCGAGATCGAGGTGCTTATCACCACCGGTGCGACGACCGCGAAAGTCGAGGCGAACAACACCGCGATCAAGCACATCAAACGCACCGGACGCGGCTACCGCAACGCCGACAATTATCGATCCCGTATCCTGCTTACCAGTGCCACCCGGACGGCGGCATGACACTCACCTCAGCACGCCATTCCCCACGAACCGTGAAGAGCC
>NZ_JADOUS010000061.1:0-1471 GCF_015752045.1 Arthrobacter sp. CAN_A2 | reverse complement strand
TAGGCGTGGTTGGTTCGTTTCGCGCGGTAGGGGCGGTGGCCGCCGGCAGCGAGTAGGCAGCGGAGTCTGTAGTTGGTGAAGTTACGGAATCCGCGGGCGATGCGGCGGGTGGTTTCGATGACGCCGTTCACGGCCTCGGTGGGGCCGTTGGACGCGCCGTGGGTCTCGAAGTAAGCGAGGATCGCGCTCTTCCACTGTCGTAGCGTCCGGCCCAGTCGTGCGATCTCGGGGATCGGGCAGGTGGGGAACGAGGCGAGGATTTCGGCGACCCGGGCCCGGCCCGTCTCAGGCTTCACGTGGTAGATGGAGCGCAGCTGTTGGTAGCACTGCCACGCCAGAGATACTTCATGGTCGGGGTCCCCGAGGTCGAGCTTCATATCCAGGCGGGTGACTTGTTTGTCGGTGAGGTGCTCGGCCCCGCACTGCAGAGTCCTACGAATGCCGTAGAGCGGGTCCCCGGAACGTCCGCGGTGGCCGAGGGTGTCCTGCTGGACGCGGCGGCGGACCTCATCGACCATGGTCGAGCCGAGCTTCACGACATGGAAGGCATCCAGCACAGTGATGGCTTCGGGGAGTTCGTCGCGGATCGCGTTGGCGTAGCCACGGAACGGATCCAGTGCTGCGGTCTTGATCCCGATCGTGAAGTCCGGGCCTTGGTCTGTGAGCCAGGTGGCGTAAGCCTTCCCGGAGCGTCCCGGAACAAGGTCCAACAACCGTGCATGAACGACACCATCACTGTCCCGGGTGTGGTCCACGATGCCGGTGACCATACCCGTGCCGGGCGGGCCGGTGTGAGCCCAGACGTGCTCATCAACGCCGAGAGCGTTGATCCCGGTCAGTCGTCCGGGGGTGGTGGTACGGCGGGTCGCCTCGGGTGTGATTGCGTTCCACAGGGTATGCCAGGACACCCCGAGTTGATACGCCAGCGCGGAGACCGAGGTGTCGTAACGCGATAGCGCGTCCACCGCCCAGCCGATAGATCGTGTGGTGAGCTTCGAGCGTGGACCGGCCAGCGGATGCTCCTCGGTGAACGTGGTCTTCGGGCACCCCTGGTCGGGGCACCGCCAGATGCGTTTGGCCCAGATCAGGCGCACTGCCCGGCCGAAACACGGGGTGTCATGCAACCGGACCGAGCGGCGTCCATGACCGACCGCGATGACGCCGCATGCCGGGCAGCCGGCGATCGTGTCCCCGGTCTCCACACCCAGTACCAGGCCGGCCGGCGTTGTCGTGACGGAGGTGACGTGGATGCCTTTGACACCCAGCATCGCGTCCGCGCGTGCACACCACCAACCATCAGGACAGGAAGTAAAATCAGCCATGTCAGGGTCTTTTCTGAATCAGGAAGCTTGGTCGCTACCAATTCAAAAAGGCCCTGACCTCATTCCCGCCGCACCACGCCGCACCAACAGCAGCCAACCCTACCGAGTCAGCCCCTGACCGCCCTACCCACGCTCAACTGCGAAGGGCC
>NZ_JADOUS010000060.1:0-1488 GCF_015752045.1 Arthrobacter sp. CAN_A2 | reverse complement strand
GGCTCTTCTTACCTGCGGTGGGGGTGGCTGAGCGACACGGTGTGAGTGCTTGAGTGGAAAAGGGATCGAGACCTTCCAAGATCGGCAGTGACTAAGCCGCTCAATCCGGAAGGTCTCGACAATGTCCGAGCCTACGTCGTGCGCCCGCGCGCGCCCACGTTCTCAACCTTCGTGTTACTGCCCTCGGTGCGATCTGCTGGTGGGCCTGGAGGGCTTCCACGTCATCGACGTCAGCGAACACGCCGGCGTTGTCCGGGCGGTCATCGAATCACCCGCCGGGCCGGCAGGCTGCCACTCCTGCGGGGTGGTCGCGCACAGCCACGGCCGACGCGACGTCAGTTTGATCGACGTGCCCTGCTTCGGGCGGCCCGTCCGTCTGGTGTGGCGGAAACGGACGTGGCGGTGCGCCGAGGAGGCATGCCCGGCACGGTCGTTCACCGAACAGCACGGCGAGCTCGCCGGGCCGCGGGCGTTGCTCACGACGCGGGCCTGTTGGTGGGCGATCGGCCAGCTGCGGCGGGAGCATGCCTCCGTGGCCGGTCTGGCACGTCAGCTCGGGGCGACGTGGCGCACCATCTGGCGTTCCATCAGGCCGTTGCTCGAGGTCATGGCCGCTGATCCGACCCGATTCCAGAATGTCGCGTCTTTGGGCGTCGATGAGCACATCTGGCATCACGTCTCCACCAAACCGCTCGGTGAGGGCGGGCGCGGCCCGAAAGAGCTCACCGGAATGGTGGATCTGACCCGTGACCGGCACGGACACGTCCGGGCGAGGCTGCTCGATCTTGTCCCGGGCCGCTCGGGAAAGGCCTACGCCGACTGGCTCACCGAGCGCGGCGAGAGCTTCCGCGCCGGGGTGAAGATCGCGGCCCTGGACCCGTTCCAGGGCTACAAGAGCGCGATCGACGACAAGCTCGAAGACGCCGTCGCGGTCCTGGATGCCTTTCACGTCGTCAAGCTCGGCACCGCTGCCGTTGATGAGTGCCGGCGCCGGATCCAGCAGGAGACTCTGGGCCACCGCGGACGCAAGGGCGACCCGCTCTACGGGATCCAGAACCTCCTACGCGCCGGCGCCGAGAAACTTACCGATAAGCAACGGGCCAGGTTCGACACCGCGATCGCTGCCCGACCCGACGAGCACCTGCCCGTCTACATCGCGTGGTCATGCGCTCAGCGTCTCCGCGCGGCCTACCGCCATCCCAACCCCGGTGAGGGCCGCACGATCGCCGAAAGAATCCTTGATTCTTTCCCGACCTGCCCGATCCCTGAGATCGCCAGACTCGGCCGGACCCTCAAGCGCTGGCGTGAGGCGTTTCTGGCCTACTTCGACACCGGCCGCTCCAACAACGGCGGCACCGAAGCCGTCAACGGGCTC
Organism: Arthrobacter sp. CAN_A2; assembly: GCF_015752045.1. Classification (NCBI taxonomy): domain Bacteria; kingdom Bacillati; phylum Actinomycetota; class Actinomycetes; order Micrococcales; family Micrococcaceae; genus Arthrobacter; species Arthrobacter sp. CAN_A2. Next base: position 113 of record NZ_JADOUS010000060.1, on the reverse strand, counting down.
ATCGAACTCCACCGCCGCGTCGCCAGAGGATTCCGCAACCGCGACAACTACCGCCTACGCATGCTCCTCATCGGCGGCGGCCTCAACCACCCCCACCTCAAGTAAGAAGAGCC
>NZ_JADOUS010000059.1:0-1660 GCF_015752045.1 Arthrobacter sp. CAN_A2 | reverse complement strand
AGAATCGTCACACCCACCTGCCAGAATCAAACACATCAGGCAGCCAGTAAGCCCCGATCACACCAACGAAACCGCCTCATGAAAGATCGAGGCTAGGATCCCTCACTGAACGCTCCTCGGTTTCTGCCTCCATGGTGTGGACCCTGCGGGCCCCGTGGCTTCAAGGGGGTGGTCTTCTTGAGAGGTGTAGGTGTGGGCGTAGGTGTTACGGGGCGATGGCGGCGCTGAGGGTGGTGAAGGTCCTGCCTTCGGCCAGAAGGTAGGGAAGGGCTCGGGCCAGGCCCGGACCCGTCCCGGATGCGGGGTGGTTGCCGTGGGCGATGATGATGTTCCCGGGCACCGCCACGGCGGTTTCGGCTGCAACCGTCACTGCGGGGTAGGTGGCCCCGGCGTCGGCGTTGAGGCTGAACCCGGTCGGAGTCAGATCCAGGGCCACGCAGATCGCGGCGGCCACATCATCCAGGTAGGCGGTGCCGGGCCGGAAGAACCGGGGGCGTGCGCCGGTCAACTCCGTCAGGCGCGCGTTGTTGATCATGATCTCGTCATAGACGCTGCCGGCTCCTTCGGTTCCGGAGATCCCGTAGGCGGCGGCACCGCTGACGCTGAGCGGGTAGTGGTTCGTTCCGTGGTTCGCGATCTCGAACAGGGCATCGGCGGCCAGGTCCTGCGCCAGTGTGGGATTCGCGGTGATCCAGCGTCCGTTGAGGAACAGGGTCGCCGGGATCTGCAACCGGCGCAGCAGGTCGATGATGGTGCTGTCGGCACCCGCGCCTCCAGCGCCACCGCAAAAATCCAGGGTCAATGCGACTCCTGCGACTCCTGCGGTGTTTTGGGGCAGGTGAGTGAGGACTCGGGGTGCTTCGAGTCCCCAGTATGTCGGGGTCTGCCCGGCAAACCGGGTAATGACCTCGTCGCGGGTCGGTGTCACTTGCCCGGAAGCCCTCGTAGAGATCGGCCGCAAAGCATCAGAGGCAGACGCTGACGCGGATGCGGATGCGGATGCGGAGGAATTTGGTATGCGGCCGCCGGTTCCATTGGAGACGTGACCGGTGGGGCCCGAATGCAGTAGACCTGCCGCACTGTCGCCGGCGGTGCACCCGGCGAGGGCGAAAGCCGCTCCAGCCATAAGTACGGCGCGCCGGCCCGGACCGTTCACCATCAACCCCATTACTTCACCCTGTACCTGAGACCCGTACTTGAGACCTGCACCGGAAATGAGCGTAGAGGACTCCCCGGAGCTATCTGGCCACGGCGCGCCGACGCCCGCGAGTCGGGGTCACGCGGCAGGAGTTAGGCCGAAGAATACTTAGGTGGTGCCGGGAGCGGGAGCGGGATTGGGTGCGCCGGGGCGGTGGTGGTCGCTAGGGTTTGTTGCGCCAGACCGCGTCGGCCACGCCCGCGGGGCGGGTGCCTTTCAATAGCGACGATTGGACCGATGCTTGCTCTCATACCGATCCTCAGCGCTGCTGATGCTGATGGAAAGTTAGAAGGGAGGAAGGCCCCGGGCGCGAGGTCCGGGGCCTTTCGGTGGTGCGTTCCTGCCGGGTGTGCCGGCGGGAAGGTTAGGGGCTTGACCCCGGATCTTGGACACGCTGATTCCAGCACGATGCTGGGGAAGCGAGAATCCAAGACATGGCAAGGAAAAATTACACGGACGAGT
>NZ_JADOUS010000058.1:0-1801 GCF_015752045.1 Arthrobacter sp. CAN_A2 | reverse complement strand
CGCCCCCACGCGGCATCCGAAAGACTACGAGTACGAGACATCCCACCATGATCTCGTTCATCCCACCTCGGGGTTAGGAGACACGCCCTAGTTCGATGATCAGGCCGCTACTTTCGGCCTCAGGAATGAAGACGTCGGGAGGGCAGGGCTGGCCTTCCCACGTCCATCGGGCGAGAGCTTCGTATTGGAGGATTCTGCCCGAGCGGTCCTGGACGGACTGGTACACGGGGTGGATGTCGCCGGCGTCGACGGCCTGTCGGAGGCTCTCCTGCAGACGGGATCTTTGTAGAAGGTCTTCCATCATGTGCGGTCGGAACCGGACAAAACGGTTCTTGCCGGCGCTTTTGGCCTCATACATGGCGATGTCGGCACGCCTGAAGAGGTCCGACGCGCCACTGTTGGGGCAGCAGTCCGCGTATCGACTGGCAATGCCGAGACTGATGCTGGGGCGAAGGGCAACACCGCATACCTCCACTGGCGCTCTGAGGGCGTCCACGATCCGCTGCGCCACCTCGTCCGCGTCCTCCGCCGACCGCAGGATGACCACGAACTCGTCTCCACCGATCCGAGCAATGGTGTCACGTTTGCGCACGCAAGAGCCCAGTCTCTGAGCCACCTCGATGAGCATCGCATCTCCCGCCTGGTGCCCATAAATGTCATTGACCTCCTTGAAATCATCGAGATCTAGCAGGAAAACAGTCAGATCTTCTTCAGCGGGGGCGGTGTGCGCCGCTTCCAGCGCATCGTTGAACAGGGCCCGATTGCCAAGACCGGTCAGCGGATCCATGTAGGCGAGTTTGTGCAGTTCCTTTGCCCTCTTGCGAAGTTTCCGCAGAGCCCGTGCAGCTTCGAGCTCGGCATGGCGCCTGATGGTGATGTCCCGGAAGCTCCACACTCGGCCCACGACGGTGTCGGCCAGGAGTTGGGGACGGGAGAACCGTTCGAACACCCGTCCGTCATTGAAGTGCAGGACATCAAGGCTTTCGGCCCGCGGCTCGGCGTACAACTCGCGGACCTTCGCGAGGAAGGCATCGGGGTCGCTGAGCTGTTGCAAGACGAGTGCCATGATCGCAGCGTCATCATGGGTCGCCAGCACAGTAGTCGGGATGCGCCATAATTCTGCGAAACGCGAGTTGGTCCCGGTGATGCGCCCATCTGTCCCGACCACGAGGATCCCGTCGGCCGTCGATTCGAGCGTCGCGTTGAGCAGGGATACAAGTTCCTGCATCTGGGACGGAGGTTGCACCGTGTCATCGCTTAGAGACCGCACGGACACAACCCAAAAGGGGCTGTGACGGGGACGTGTGATAGAGGCTTCCACCACGAAGTTACTGCCACCGAAGCGCTGAGCCCGCGTCGTGAACACCCGCGGTCGCGGAGGATCAACAGTAGGCAGCTCAGGCGCGGAGGAGCCGAGATCTTCCTCCCAGGACGGAAGACATGTACCCAGTGAGGCGTCGGTCAGTCCATCGTCCGCATACCCGAACACCGCGTCTGCTGCGGCGTTGGACGCTGTGATGCGGTGAAGTGCCGGATCGACCAGCAGTACCGCGAAGGCCATCCCCTCAAGCATCAACCGTTGGAACTCCACCGGGTCTTGCCGTACCCCGAGACCGGGCACGATCACACTGGACATCTGTGTGGCGTCCCTCCATACGAAGCTGTCCTATCAGGACAACCTACGCGATAATTCGGCCCTTCGCATTTAGGGCGTGTCTCCTAACCCCGAGGTGGGATGAACGAGATCATGGTGGGATGTCTCGTACTCGTAGTCTTTCGGATGCCGCGTGGGGGCGTTTGG
>NZ_JADOUS010000057.1:0-1952 GCF_015752045.1 Arthrobacter sp. CAN_A2 | reverse complement strand
AATTATCGATCCCGTATCCTGCTTACCAGTGCCACCCGGACGGCGGCATGACACTCACCTCAGCACGCCATTCCCCACGAACCGTGAAGAGCCAGCTTATGCGAGGCGCCTGGGCCCTCCTGGTCATGGTGCTGGTCTTCGCCGTGGGGATCTTTTTCTCTGTTCTTTCCCTGAGCAGCGGTTCTAGCGGGGTGGAGATCGCCGTATTGGTTGTTCTCGGCCTCGCCGGGGGCGGGTTGGTCCGAGGTCTTGTTCGTGAAAACCTCATAACGGCTGTGTTCATCGTCCTCGTCGTGGCCGAGTGCGCAGTCCTTTCCCAATTCTCTGAGCCCTGGTCCAGCTTCTGGCCGACGTTGATACCGGCCAACGCGATAGGGCTGATCCTGGGCAACGTCGTTCGTCAGGGACTACTCGAGGGCAGACCGAACACTCGGCGCGACGTGTGGGTCGTCAACGGCACCGAATACCCGAGCGCCGGGGATGCAAAGGCGGCGTCCCTGGCCGCGATCTCATCGTGGGACAGCACGAAAGGCGGGCGCTTTTTCGTCGAACGTGGTGAGGGGTTGTTCGAAGCGATGGGAGATCCGGCGACGGGCTTCATCGTGCACTGTGCCGCAAAATCCCAGGACGAGAACGAATGGCGGATACTCGGCGCGCTTGACGGAGGGGGCGAAACCGAGCTTCGCATACCCTCGGGCCCTGCGTACGCGCCCAGCGGCGTCGTGGTCGACCTGGAGGCGGCGAAAGCAGCATTGCGGGGCTTCTTCCACTACAGGGGGCCGGACCCGGAACTTGCGTGGACATCGGGTGGACGAGTACTGGATCTGAAGTTCGGCTGACCGCCAATGGGTCAGGGAGAACCCATTCTGACTGCTGACTGTTATCTCTCAGGGTGAACTCGTGCGTTTCGGTTCGACATCCCGGGTCACTGACTGACCGCAGGTCCTTGTGCTTCCTGGCATTTCCATGGGTGCCTCTGAGGGGCCTTCACCGGAAAGCTGCTGGAAGAAGGGCCATGTTGAGGGGGGAGTTCCGTAAGGCCGCCTCGCGTTGCAGGGCGCAATACTTGTTCGAGTAAAGCTTGTGGTCGTCGTCGTTATGCATTGAATCGTGCGCTGCCCACTGCTCCTCGCTGAACATTTTTCGCTGTCCCGGTGGAGTTCGTCTTGGTCGGCAGTAAGTACTCGTTTCTGGTGAGATGGTGGCTGTACCTGTTGGCTCGCAGAGATTCTTTAGAATGCTCACGAGCCGGTGGTTGGCCCTTCGACTCACCGCCACGCTTTTCTCCTCGGTGTCTCGGCGCAACTGGTCATCATATTGATTCCGTGATGAGGCTTGCCGTAGGGTCTCGCCTCCCATGTCCGAGCGGCGTTGATATGTAATTCGCGGACAAGGTCCATCACCAGTACGCCGATCAGTTCCTCTTCGGCGCTGCGGGCTCGAGACAGCGTGGATGGGCTTCGGCGAGGCGGGGTTCATTGGGACAGATGCAGAAGACGGCCCGGTCGGGCGCGTGTTCGCACCCCCTGGTGGTAGTTCCGATAGCCGACCCCGTGCGTGTCGAACGCGAACCGTGAGTTGCTGCCGTCTGGCTGAACAGACTGTCGACAACTCCTGTTACTGCTGCGTTACCGCCGGCGCGTCCCAATGCAAGAAAAAGCCCCTCATCCCGGTGTTCAAAGCGGCCGCGGGGCCTTTCCGGTGGCGGTGACGGCGGGATTTGAACCCATTACGCCTATCAGGCATATGCTGCGGACTACGTGAAAAGCCCTGAAATACCAACGTTTGCGGACGTTCTGCTCGCACGACGACACAGGTGCTCACAAGTACTCCTGCACCAAAATGCACCACAGGCAGTTCTTGGTGTCATAGCGTCGTAGCAACAACATAACTGGATAGAGGGAGTTGCCTGGTGGGACGCAGGGCTTTGACGTTCTCGGATCGGGCAGACA
>NZ_JADOUS010000056.1:0-1955 GCF_015752045.1 Arthrobacter sp. CAN_A2 | reverse complement strand
TGCCGAAGCTCCTCGGGATACTTCCGTGGTGCTGCCATAATTCTCAACCTCTTCCAAGGGGATCAAGAACCTCCATTAAACCCGGGGCGGAACAGAGCTTGGGTTGCTTCCCCCGCAGCCGGCCCTTCGCCTTGGCAACGGCCATGCCTTCCCGGGTACGGGCCCGGATCAGGTCGGCTTCGAATTCCGCGACCATGGCCAGGACATTGAAGAGGATTCGGCCCACGGGATCGGTCGGGTCATGGACGGAGCCGCCGATGCTGAGCTTGACTTCACGGCGGGTGAGCTCATCGACAATATCCTTCGCATCGCGCAGCGACCGGGCAAGGCGGTCGAGTTTGGTCACAACCAGGGTGTCCCCGTCCCGGCAGGCAGCCAACGCTTCCCTGAGTCCGGGACGCGCCCGGTTGGCGCCGGTGAGGCCCTGGTCGGTGAATGTCTTCTCCGGCGCCACCCCAAGGGCAACCAAGGCATTCTTTTGGCCGGTGAGGTCTTGGTCGTTGGTGGATACACGCGCGTATCCGATCAGCAGTCCGGTCATGGTTTTGAATGTACCGGTTGTACCCCCTTCACCGGGCATTTTTGCGGGCGGGTCTTACGGGAATCGAAGAGCTGCGGAAACGCGCCGATTTTTGATCCGTAAAATTTGGGTGATGCTTGCACCGCCGGGGGACCGGCTTTCGGACGGCAACATCGACCTAGGTAGTCGGGTGACCGTCCCCTTGTTCGGTACCTAAAAATAAGCAGCGCTCTGATGTCTCAATCGAGGCACGAATGACAGCCCTGTTACTCGAGTCCTTCTCAGAACGACGAGCGGAACATAGGTTCGAGGCAGCGAGATCAACTTTCAACCGGGGGCCGTGACCACGATATGACCAAGCAGGAAGCTCTACCCCTCCATTTTTTCATCGGCTTGTTTTCCCTCGTGGCCTTGGTAGCTCAACTTGTGGTCATCCCACAAGTTGGAGCGACATACGCGAGCAAATACCCGGAAGTCGCCTACCTGGAGCCCCTATACGTCACAGCACTTGTGGTTGCGCTGGTCGGTCTCGAGGTGGCTTTGCTATCAGCCTGGCAACTAGTGTCGGCCGCGGTGACGGGCAGAGCCTTGAGTGCATGGCCAACGCGATGGACCAACATCATGACCGCTTCTCTGATCTTCATGGCAGCGATCTGTGCGGGTGTTTGTGTGCACGCCGGCTTCGTCGCGAGCGTCGGCGGCCCCGCAATGTTGTTCGGGCTTCTTCTATCCCTCGCCCTGATTCCCGTTGCCTTCGCCCTGAGGCACTGGGTCAGGGGATGGCTTCGAAACGAAAACGTCCACGCCGTGAGCGCCAGCTAGAACACCCACAGGGGATCGGAATGCGGACATGCAAGAAGAGCATGATGCCATCTTTGTGTTCGCTAGGCTCAACGAAAATACGTGAGTGAGGGGGCTCGGATGACCGGGGAGATAGTGGTTCGACGGTGCACTGACAGCGACCTGGACCTACTGGGAAAGAATGAACCGCCAAACTCGGCCATCGCACGAAGCTTCCTCCAGCACCAGGCCATCGGCAACATCGTGTACGCAGCAGTATGGCGTGATCAGCAGCTGATGGGCACCGTGGTTCTGGATCTAACCTCCGAGTACAGACCGGAATTGAAACACCTCTTCGTGCAGGAGGCGGCTCGAGGTGATGGCGCGGGCACCGCCCTCTGCATCTGGACGGAAAATTACGCTGCGGAGGCAGGATTCAACAAGCTCTATCTCGGCGTCGGGGTAGATAACCATGGAGCCCGCCGGCTCTACGAACGCCTGGGCTTCAAGCCGGTAGGGCAGGCAACAACGACGACCTATCAGTACGTAGACGAGTCCGGTTGGTCGGGTCCCCGGGTAGGAGTCCGGTGTCTGTGTGAGTTTCGCATCCGATAATGGATGCAGGAGGAGATTCACTAGTTATGGCACGTAGACA
>NZ_JADOUS010000055.1:0-1975 GCF_015752045.1 Arthrobacter sp. CAN_A2 | reverse complement strand
ACGCCCCCACGCGGCATCCGAAAGACTACGAGTACGAGACATCCCACCATGATCTCGTTCATCCCACCTCGGGGTTAGGAGACACGCCCTAGGTCGTTCAGGGCGAGCGTGGCGATGATGATCGATACCGCGACGGCGGCCAGGCCCATGTAGAGCCCGGTCAGCATGGCCATCGGTGAACTCGCGTCGGCCAGGAACTTGATCCCGCCGATTCCTCCGACCACCCAGAACAGAGCCACGGCGATGATTGCGATGATGGACGGCAGAGCGCCCTGATTGTTTTTGAGCCAGTGTGCCGGCTGCGCCTTGTTGATCCCCATGAGTGCCATGGTCCAAGTCTCCGGTGACACAATCACCAGGGGAGCGACGGACACGTCCCGGAATGGTCACAGTTCGGGGAGCCTAGGACGGATGTCCCGCACGGCAATTCTCAGGTGGGGGCGCATCCTGCGCCCCAAAATGAGACGGCAGCTCACCGACAGATGGACGGCTTTGAGCTCCACCCTTCGGGCTCCACCCGCCCACAGGTGGATGACCGGCACGACGGGTGCTGCCGATGCCGCCCAAACCTGTCGCAGGCACAAGGGTCGATTTACTGTCCCCCTTGCCGCAAACGGTCCCATTCGTTCTCTCGTGATCCATGGGTTCCAGTGTGGACTGGGTTCTGGTGTACCCCGCCACGCAGATGAGGAGGCTGTGCACATCCACCGCTCGCTCGAGGTGCACTGTTTCGTGTCGGTGGCCTGGTGGGTGTGTGCGGGCGGGCCTTGGTTCCTGCTGTCCATCTGGGTGCGGGACAAGCAGCGAAGCGTGGGGAGCTTGTGCCGTGCCCCTATGGTCAGGAGGCGCACGACCCCTTGTCGCCCGTGTCACCTGGGATGCCTGAACGATGACCAGCGCATCCCAAGCGCCAGGGGTCAGTGCGACCATCACCGTTCGGGCGCCAGGATCTCCTGAAGCTTCTGAAACTTGTCGTTTCTCGAAGTCCTCTGCACGACAAGCCGCGGGGTTCCGGCTTCCGTGCAGGCGAGTGTGAGCATCCGTGTCTCGTACTCGCCTGCACCAAACTGCAGTGTGACCTGGAGGAAGCCAGGCTTATCCAGGTTGAGTGTTCTGGGGCGTGCCCGTAGTCGAGAGCAAGCTGTCGTAGGGGATGACTGTAGGAATCTCCCTGGTATCGGCGGGCAGACTCTCAACAAGGGCATGCAACATGCTCTCCCCGTCAGGATCAGCCTCGGGCTTCTGACCAGATCCGGCGCGGAGATAGGCGTACACGGTTTCGCGGCTGATGCCGTACTCGCGGGCCAGTACCGGGAGAACGCCGCCGCATCGATGAGACTGATCGACCCGAGGGACTTCGCGGAATGCTGGATGATCCTCCTCCAAGGATCAGTCGTCGCCGCCCTGGGAACGGGGTACACCTCGCCCGGCAGGATCAAGAAACTCGGGCAACTGCTCATTGCGAGCCATACGCCGAAGTCGGGGTGACGTCAGCCCTGGGATGTTGGTGCGGTCCCGTCCCGCCCATTCAAGTGGGATAGGAGTGCGATGACGCCGCAGGGTCCGACAGGACCCCCACCTCTGGCACCGGGCGGGTAGGACCCCTGATGTGGGGCTGTGACTGTGACTCGGGCTCGGCTCGGGGGCGCGGGGGTCAGAGGATGGATCCCAGGTCGGATCCTGTTGATGGGTACACCGCGGTGGCTGATCTGAGTTGACGTGTTGTCAGGCCGTTTTTCATGGCGACGCTGATGGTGTTCGCCAGTGCCGTGTAGCCGCTGCCGAAGAGATGGGCGCCGACGATGAGGTCGGTGCGCCGGTCGACCAGGATCTTGGTTGCGCCGGCGGTTTCTCCAATGCGGTAGTTCGAATACCACCGACTCGTGTCGGTGTAGCGGACCTCGATGTCCAGGCCGCTGGCGTGGGCTTCCGGTTCGAGCATGCCCAGGCGGACGAGTTCGGGGATGGTGAAGAC
>NZ_JADOUS010000054.1:0-2112 GCF_015752045.1 Arthrobacter sp. CAN_A2 | reverse complement strand
ACCAACTACAGACTCCGCTGCCTACTCGCTGCCGGCGGCCACCGCCCCTACCGCGCGAAACGAACCAACCACGCCTAAATGCGAAGGGCCGGAAATCTTCGATCTCGATTCGATCATCAACGCGGCGGGCGAACTGAAGTACATCGGCCAGATCAAACGAACGCTCGCGGCTCAGTTCAAGGAGCCGGATGCAGAGTGGATCAAATCACTGACCATGCGTGTGTACGACGGGAGTGCCTACACGCAGAAGGTGCGCGACCAATTCACGACGCTCGTAACGAAGGCAACAAAGCAGTTCTTGAATGAGCAGGTGAATGAACGCCTCAAGACAGCCCTTGGCGCTCCCAACTTCCCAATGGCCAGCGACTCGGTGATCGCTGCGACCGTGACCAGCGAGCAAGCGGTCGAGGACGACCTGAACGAGACAGGTGTAGAAACGACCCTCGAAGAGCTTGAGGGGTACCAGATCGTGCGGGCCATCGTCTGCAATGAAGTAAAGCCTGCGCGCGTGGTCCAGCGCGACGCGAAGTCCTACTTCGCGGTGTTGCTTGACGACAACAATCGGAAGCCGATCGCTAGGTTGCACTTCAACCGCGTTCAGAAGTACCTGGGCGTCTTCGACGAGCAGAAGATCGAGCAGCGCATCCCGATCACCTCGCTGGACGAGATCTACGAGCATGCGGACGCGCTGCGCTCAAGCGTCAGGGCGTATCTGACAGTGGGCTGATTGCCTGCTGGTCCTCCAGGGCGCCGAGTTCCTTGGGCTTATCATCTTTAGTCCGCTTGGTCCACTTCGGACGCGAGAACTCGATCTCCCGCAGCTTCTGTACCTGGGGCTTCGCTTTGCCAACGGCCCCAGGTACAGAACTCGCTGCGGTGCCGACGAGCTGACGAGTCTGCGCGGTGAGGTCAGTCAGGGATTTCCGCCAGGACTCGCGTTCAACAGAACCATAGACGAGGGTTTCAAGCCCATAGATCGCCGCGAACTTCGCGACAGTTGCCTGGATCGCCTCGGCGGCATCCAGGGTGGACTTACTCCGAAGCGGGCTAATCACCCGGGAGAAGTCATTAATGGTCGCCGTGCTGCTCACAACGTCATTCAGCTTCTGGAGGCGCTGAGCAGTGAACTCGCGACGGCGCGCAGCAGAGATTCCAATGGCTCTAACGTGATGCTCGATCTCCAGAGGCTCGTTCTTCGCAACGTGGGCGACTTCGAGGGCGTCAAACCGCTCCTGGTTCGCTTGGCATGCAGCAAGAAGGACCAACCACGACTGAAGCTCGGTACGACTCGCCAACTTGATGGCATCCGCTCGCTCGGCTGCACTTCCGGCAGTTAGAGAATCGACGATCACGTCGAGTTGGTTGAGAGCATACGAGGTCGACTGGGCCAGTGATGTGCTGTGGCCGGATACCTGCGCCCAGGTCGTTTCGCTGACGCGTCCAGTCTCTTCGTACAGGGCATAGGCCTTCTCCAGAACCAGCGTGATGCCCTGGACGTCACCCAATGCCTGCGCTCTATTGTCTGACAGCAACCTGTCCAGTTTGATGTCCATGGCTTCAACGAGCTGTTCGAGATCAGCGAGAGCTGCTTTTAGTGCGGCTGCGGCGCTGAGCGCAGCGACGTTCGACATGACCATGGGATTCATCTGAGCGGGTTCGAACTTCGCCGTCGAGACGATGCGTCCTTTGGCTCCTCGGATGATGCCGGCAATTGGGCCATCTGGATTGAACTCGCTGTACTTCTTGAGGAGTTCCGCCGAGTCGGCTGCCATGGTGAATGTTGTGCCGACGACGGAAGGCCCCTGAATGGCGCTGAGGCCGGCGGCGGCCGCAACGGCATCAATCGTTGCTCGCTTGGCTTTCCGGCCAAGTTCAGGCCGTATAGCCAACTCCTGCATGAACTTCTGCACGATGTCGGTGGTGCCGACGACGGCTACTTCGCTGCCCGTGATGACGAGTCCCAGTTCTTGGCTTTGTTGCTCCATCGACTCATCTAACCAGTAACGCGTCTAGAGCAAGCTTGGTGTCAACCGGTGGAAGCAACATTGTCGGTGAGTAGTCGAGTGAAGACTTCCCGGGGAGTGAGGTAGCCCAGGGTGGCTCGGGGTCGGT
>NZ_JADOUS010000053.1:0-2307 GCF_015752045.1 Arthrobacter sp. CAN_A2 | reverse complement strand
CCTCGGGTTCCGCAACCTCACCCACTACATCGCCCGATCACTCCTCGAATCAGGCGGCTTCAGGCCCCGCCTGCACTCTCAATTACGATGAGCCCCGTAACGTCGGCTGTTGCGCGTTACTTTTTCATCGTGCCGAAATCGTTCGTATTTGCTACAAGCACCGTTGCTGTCGCCAAAGTGATACGAAGGGCTCGGATTTTGTACCGAAATGCAGTGCCGTATTCTATGTATCGGTTCTTCCTATGCTTCACGAGTATTGATACATTGAGGTGCATGGGACACCAGTTGGGCTACGCCCGTGTATCGACCGGCGATCAAGATGCCGCTCTTCAAGTGGACTCGTTGAAGTCAGCTGGTTGCTACCGGATTTTCACTGACACCGCATCGGGTTCGCTGGAAACACGACCGGAACTGTCGAAGGTGCTGGACCAACTTAGGCCGGGTGACACTTTAGTGGTGTGGCGCCTGGATCGACTGGGTAGGTCCATCCGCCATCTGATCGATCAGCTGGCCGGATTGCAGGAACGTGGGATCGGGTTCAGGTCGTTGCAGGAGAACATCGACACCACGTCCTCGGGCGGCCGGTTGGTGTTCCACGTTTTCGCGGCGCTGGCAGAGTTTGAACGAGACCTGATCCGTGAGCGAACCAACGCCGGGCTGCAGGCGGCACGTGCACGTGGGCGTACAGGAGGCCGGCCAGCCCTCCTGACCGAGGACAAACTCCGCACTGCACGAAGGCTGTATGAGCAGCAGGACATGACGGTCGAGAAAATTGGTGCAGTTCTTGGGGTCAGCCGCACCACCATTTACCGCGCACTTCGCCGAGAACCTACCGGCACCCCTGCCCGGCGCCGGCGATCTTCCACCACCAAAGCCCAGTAGTGAGTCATGGCCAAGGGCAGCGGATCCACAGGACGGGACGTTGCCTCCACGCCTGAGAACAAAACTGCTGCCCGATGGCAGGTTTTGCGTCAGCATATTGAAGACGGCATTCCGCTGATTGTCCTGGCCAACGGCGAGGGTATCGGGCTGCGCACGCTGCAGCGTTGGTGCGCGGCTTATCGGCGCGACGGCATTACCGGGCTGACACCCAAGCCTTCACCACGTCGCGGCGTGAGAACCCATAGAGAGTTGATGGCGCTGATCGAGGGGCTGGCTTTAGTGAAGCCGCGGCTATCCACGGCAGCCATCACCCGGAAAGCGCGTGCGGTCGCAGCCGAGCATGGCTGGCAGATGGTGTCCTACAGTACGGTTCGCTCCATCGTGACCGGCCTTGATCCGGGCATGGTTACTCTCGCTCACCAAGGACCAGTCGCGTACCGGGACAAATACGAGCTGGTCTGGCGCCGCAGAGCCGAACGGGCGAACGCAATCTGGCAGGCCGACCACACCGAGCTGGACATCCTGGTTCTGAACGTCAATCGGACACCGGCCCGGCCTTGGCTCACGGTAATCCTCGATGATTACTCACGCGCAGTCTGCGGCTACATGGTCTTTCTCGGTGCGCCCTCGGCGATGAACACCGCGCTGGCACTACGGCAGGGTATCTGGCCCAAGAATGATTCCGGTTGGCCGATGTGCGGCATCCCTGATGTGCTCTACGTGGATCATGGAACGGATTTCACCAGTGATCACTTGAATCAAACGGGCAAGGACCTGCACTTCGAAATCATCTACTCAACTGTCGCCAGACCCCAGGGGCGTGGCAAGATTGAACGCTTTTTCGGCACCGTGAATACTGAGCTGTTGGCCGAGCTTCCTGGTTATTTGACCGATGGGCAACGGCATCCGGAACCGGTGCTGACGTTGCCGGAACTGGATCAGGCTGTCGGCACGTTCATTGCGGGTACATATCACCAGCGCGAGCACCCGGAAATCAAAACCACCCCGCATCAGTCATGGGTAGGTGAAGGATGGCTTCCGCGATTGCCGGAAACCGTTGACGACCTCAACCTGCTGCTACTGACTGTGGCCAAGCCGCGGATCGTCCACCGCGATGGCGTTCATTTTCAGGGTCTCCGATACGTCTCGCCACTGTTGGCCGCCTACGTCAGAGAGCCGGTCATCATTCGCTACGATCCCCGCGACATTGCCGAGATCCGCATCTTTCACCGGGACCAATACATCTGCAGAGCTGTCGATCCCGATCACGAATCAGCCACCGTCACCCTCAAAGACATTCAAGCCGCCAGATCCGCCCGTAACCGGGAACTGTCAAGTACCGGGTTTTGTGGAGGTTCGGTTAGGCCCGTTCCAGTTTTTTGGTGACGGGTAGATGGGCGTAAAAGTTGGTTTCGGCTTCGACGG
>NZ_JADOUS010000052.1:0-2360 GCF_015752045.1 Arthrobacter sp. CAN_A2 | reverse complement strand
GTCGCCAGAGGATTCCGCAACCGCGACAACTACCGCCTACGCATGCTCCTCATCGGCGGCGGCCTCAACCACCCCCACCTCAAGTAAGAAGAGCCCCTTTTCCGGGTGGACGAAGACCTTCACCGACCCTCGGCTCTGCGCCGCGATCGTCGACCGGCTCACGTTCAACGGGACCATCATCGAAACCGGCACCGACTCCTACCGCCTCGCCCATACCCTCGCCCTCGCCCACCGGGCCAACAGTTAGGCAAGACCAAAGCGATGAGGCTTGCCACGTTCAGAGCCCTCGGATACAGGTAACGGCGACTTCTCGACCTGAGTCACGGTCTGGTAACCATCATCCGTGTCTTGTGGCAACTAGTTGACCAGAGACGGCAGATGAAATTGGCTGAAGGTGCGCAAGATCGCGCTGAGTACCACTGGCTTTGAGAAGAACTCAGAGCTGTGCGCTCACCAAAGCAATCCAACGTTGGGGGACAACAATGAACAAGATAGTCAAGACAGCCAAGATTTCATTGGCTGCCGTGATGATGGCGAGCCTCGGCTTGGTCTCCATTCCCGCCGCAACGGCGCAACCTTCGGCAAACACGTCAACCAGTGAGTCCCAGGCCTATCAGCACGATGCCAAGCAGGGGGACAAGGACAAGCAGGCGAAGGAAAGACTTGAGAAGCTGAAGGGAACTCAGTCTCAGAAAGAGATCGACAAGATTGTTGCATCGGATGATCCGGCAACGGTGCTGATCGATGTTGCAACCGGCAACGTGACAGCCGCCGAGCTGAAGGACTCCAACGCGATTCAACCACTGACCTACCAGGTCGGCCCTGGATGCACCACCACGTCGGTTTGCGTCATTGGAAACACCTACTACGGGTTCGCCGAACCCGGAGTCATCAGCGGGACATGGTCCGGTGCGTACACCTTTCAAACCGGTGTTTGGACTACATCGCTGGGATACAAGCCTTCAACTTTTGCGGCCCCCATCTACACCGCCTTCATCGGGCCGGGAAAGACTGGGTTCTTCTCTGACGGGAGATCCGTAACTCTCACCCGCGTGAGCATCCGGTAGCCACAGCTGTGTCCTAGGACAAACTACCCGGCGCATGTCGGGCCCAATTCGATAAGTATGCTGTCGCCGCTTCGAGCAAGTCTCGAGGCGGCGACAGTCGCGTCGATCGCTGCGCAGCCATCCATCGTTTCACGAGTCGTCACCGCAGCGGCCCTCGTTCACTAACTGGCACCCGTGGGGTCCTTAATGGGGCCAAGTTCAACCGTCATGCCGGGGCCAAATAACCTTGACACACTCAGACATCCTTCTCGCCTGCCAGGCTGACCCCGATCGCCGCGTAGATGGGCCGGTTGGCGACCTGCCCATCACGGATCTTCACCACGATCGATGGGGGCACCTCCCACGAAGTGGGGGACGATGAAGATCGCCGCGTACACCTCATTCAAGGGCCGCGCGGACCACTCGTTCATCTCCTCGACGACCTTGTCCGTGATGCGGGAGATCGTCTCCTTCGACACGGATGCACCGTAGATCTGAGCGAAATGCGCGCTGATCTCACCTGTCGTCAGGCCGTTGGCATACAACGACAGCACGACTTCCTCGACCCCGTTCAAACGACGTTGTCGCTTCTTCACGATCTGCGGTTCGAAAGAGCCGTCCCGATCCCGAGGGACCTCGATCGTGACCTCCCCGGTCGCTTCCGTCAGCACGGTCTTCGGGCGCGTCCCGTTACGGACATTGCCCGATGGACGGTCAGGGTCAGGGCGATGCTTCTCGTGCCCGAGGGGACTCGGTGAGCTCCTCGTTCAGGGCTGTCTCGAGCACGTTCTTCGTGAACAGCTTCAGTAGACCATCAGGGCCTGTCAGCGCCAGGCCCTGTTCCTTGGCCAGGCGCACGAGCTCCGCTGCAGCAGCGGCTTCGGCGGATCGATCCTCGTTCGATTCTTTCTTCGGACTCACAACATCCAGTGTCGTCATGACGGCACCTTTCCCGCCACGCTCACGCGCGACGCGTCAGGCCAGAAACACCGTTAAATCCACAGTCCCCTGGCTGCACCTGCTTTTGGGCGTCGGGATGATCGCCCTGGCGCTGCTGCTCACACGTGACCGCAAGAACATTGTGACGAACCACGCATAACCGACGACATCAGGTAACTGAACTGACCGGCGATACCACCGGAAGCGATGCGGTCCCGGAATGATCCGGGGCCGCATCGCCCGTTTCGGGCAGCCACTGGCATCTTCGAATGGGACTTATCGGGCTCTTGGTAATTGAGAGTGCAGGCGGAGTGGTCGGGGTGGGGCGCGTCGGTGGCGGGATAGAGGTCGAGGCCTTCCGATGATGGGAGTTCC
>NZ_JADOUS010000051.1:0-2436 GCF_015752045.1 Arthrobacter sp. CAN_A2 | reverse complement strand
GGCTCTTGGGACATCCGGTGGGGGTCATGGAGTGAGGCCGCCGGCGGCGAGGAGCATTCTGAGCCGGTAGTTGTGGCGGTTGCGGTAGCCGCGGGCGAGGCGGCGGTGGAGCTCGATGAGTCCGTTTACTGCTTCGGTGCCGCCGTTGTTCGCGCGGTGGGTAGTGAAGTAGGCCAGGAATGCGTCGCGCCATCGGCGTAGCGTTCGTCCGAGCCTCGCGATCTCGGGGATCGGGCAGGTGTGGAACGAGTCTATGACTTTCTCGGCGATCCCTCGCCCTTGGATCAGGTCCTTCTGACGGTAGGCGGAACGTAGTTTCTGCGCGGCCTGCCATGCGATGAACACCTCCTCGTGCGCTTCACGGGCTTCAATCGCTACGCTCAGTCGGGTGCGCTGTTTGTCGGTGAGGTTCTCGGCCCCAGCGCGGAGGATCGTCTGGATCCCGAAGAGCGGGTCACCTGTGCGTCCGCGGTGTCCGAGGGTGTCCTGCTGGACGCGGCGGCGTACCTCATCGACCACGTTGGTTCCGAGCTTCACGACATGGAACGCGTCCAGGACTGCGACAGCGTCTTGGAGCTGGTCATCGATCGCGGTCTTATAGCCAGCGAACGGATCCAACGCGGCAATTTGCACGCCTGCCCGGAACACCGGACCACGCTCCTCGAGCCAGTCTTTGTAGGCTCTTCCTGACCGGCCTGGCACCAGATCAAGGAGCCTGGCCCGCGTCTTACCCTGCTTATCGCGGGTGAGATCAACCATGCCCGTGAGCTCCTTCGGGCCCCTCCTGCGGGGATCGACGTGGTGCCAGATGTGCTCATCCACCCCGAGAGTTGTGACGTTCTCGAACCGCGACTCATTAGCAGCGAGCCGTACGAGTTCGGGTTCGATCGCCCGCCATACCGTCTTCCATGACGTCCCCAACCGCCGGGCCAAACCAGCGATCGTGGCATGCTCCCGACGGAGCTGCCCGATAGCCCACGTAACCGCCCGTGTGGTGATCGACCCGCGCGCAGCAACCAGCGACGGAAGCTGTTCCACGAACGTCTTCTTGACGCAGTCACTATCGGCGCACCGCCACACACGTTGCCGCCACACGACTCGTACTCGGATTACTCCGGGAACGTCGTGCAGCACCCGACGGCGCCGGCCACGACCCGCCGCGATAACCCCGCACCCCGGGCACCCCATCAACCGCGGCGGCGTGGACACGGTCACCGTCAGCAGCTCATCATCACGTTCAACCTCCTCGACATGGACGCCGTCGAGACCGACCAACAGATCGCAGCGCGAACAAGAGCAAGGGGCAGAGCGCGCGCCAGCGCGCCCCGAACTAAGGTAAGACACGTCGAGGTCCTCGGGTCGGGTCAGAGAGTTAGCGCTTCTGATCCTCGGGGACCTCGACCCCTACTCACCAATCACCACCCGGCGAACTTCACCCCCACCGGAGGTCCAAGAGCTGGTAAAGACGGCAGCAGACCCCTCCACACCCTTGACCTCAGCAAACAAGGAAGATAACCAAGGGATATCCAGGCATGGTTCAGCCTTGGAACCAGCGTCGTCGTATCAGCACAGCGGTAAATGAACCCACCGCCCCCACTACCCCCAGGGTCAGGGGAAGCAGGAAGATCAACCCCTCCAGCCCGCCACTGATGACATCCGATCCTGCGTACCTGCCGATCACCACCATGGCCACCAGGACCTGCACACCCGTGGCACCGGCCAAAGAGATCGCCGCCCACCGCGCTGATCTCCACGCGGCAACCATCACGGGCACCACGGCAAGCATCGCCGCCCACCCGACCGGCGCCCAGAACTCGACCTCAGCAGGCCCACCATCAGCGCGTCGAGGGCCGATCTCACCAGCAGCCCCATCAAGGCCCGCCCACCCTGCCAGCACCGAAATACTCACCGCCACAATAAGCGCCACCCACGGAAGGAAAGACGACACCGGCCCCACCACACCACTCATAGCGTTGACCCTACGCGGCCCACCCAACAACAGACAGGAGACAGTATCCACCCCTCAATCCCCACACCCCACCGACACACCCCACTGACAAAGAGTCCAACTGCACTACCCGGGCCTGGGGGTAGATGGAGTTCAATAGGTGTATGCCGGAGATGAGCGGGATCCACCACATAGCAGTAACCGTCAGCGACCTGGAGGTCAGCACACGATTCTACGAATGTGTCCTGGGTATGCCACCAGCTAGCTCCCTGGACGGTCCGGGCCTTCAGCGACGCCTCTTCGCCCTTCCTGGCGGCACGAATCTTGGGCTGACCCAGCACACGACACCGTCCATGGGTCCTTTCACACCCTTCGAACCAGGACTGGACCACCTCGGCCTCGCGGTCCGCACCATCGAAGACCTTCAGGAATGGGCAGATCACCTCACCAATCTGGGTATCAACCACCCCGGCCTCATCGAAGCACCT
>NZ_JADOUS010000050.1:0-2493 GCF_015752045.1 Arthrobacter sp. CAN_A2 | reverse complement strand
ATGTCTGCCCGATCCGAGAACGTCAAAGCCCTGCGTCCCACCAGGCAACTCCCTCTATCCAGTTATGTTGTTGCTACGACGCTATGACACCAAGGCCACTGATACCCGCTGATGGATCGTCTTGCGGAACTGAGCAAGCGGCCATAAAGCACTGCGAGACCGTGCCAATTACGGTTGCGACTCCCGCCGACTTCCCGGTAAGGGTTGGGGCCCGTCCGGCCAATGGGTCCTTGACCAAACCGCGTTGCGGGCACCGCAGGCAAGAGACAAGCACTACATTCGGTGAGTGTCTTTCCTCATGTTTCCCGTGGTCGCGGCGGTCTTGCTGTCAATACTGATCCCCGCGATCGTCGGAGCGGCCGTCGGCCGAGGTGACCGGAACAATCGCGCGGCGGGCCCCACCGCAGACACGGGGGCACTGTTCGTCGTGACGAATCGTCGCTGGCAGTCTGTTCTTTTTCGTGTGCTCGGCATCGTCTTCCTCGTTATCGGTGGTTTCTTCACGCTCGTCGCGGTCGTGGAATCCGAGGAGATGGATGGGCCGGGTCCGCTGATCGCTGCGGCCGGGATCACGGTGACCGGAGCGATCTTCGTCGTCCTCGCCATGGGGATCCATCGGTTCCGGGTCGATGCGTTCGACAACCACCTGACGGTCCGCCCCTGGTTTCGAGCGACGCGGGTCGTCGCACTGACCGAGATCGGGTCGGTCCGTCCGTCGCTCAACCGGTTCGGCGGAGTCGACGTGAGAGACGTGAACGGCAGGATGCTCTTCACTGCGACCAGGATCAGCATCGGCTACGACGACATCGTCGCCTATCTGCAGGAGCGATTCCCCCGGCAGCAGACCATCAACCCCGCCGTGCCTGGCGACGTCGCATCCTGGCAGGGCGCGACCCTTCGAGCCGAGTGGTTCCCGCTACCCCGCGGGCGCAAAGGCACCCTAGAGTCGGGCGTTCTCCTCAATGCTGGAAAGGTGGCCGGGCCTATGTATACGAGCGAGGTCGTCAACCTGCTCAATCACCGGGTCGGCATCGTGGAGTCCCCCAACTCGGACCCCCTCGTCTTCCTGTGCTGGCCCGACTCGGGGTCGCCTACGTCGATCGTCTGGGAGTCCACGAAGGACCTACCGGCCGAATCGCTGGCCCTCCTCGCCGACCCCATGGACAGCGGCGCCGCCTCTGTGCTCACCGGGACCGAGCTCGCCGACTTCTCGGCATGGATCACGACCCTTCCCCGCTTGCCCGCCGCGGGTGAGACGCGTTCCATCCGATGAGATGCGGCTCAGTTGCGCAGGGAGTCGGTCTGCGTCGGCTTGCATGTGCCGGAAAGCCATGCCTACGGCGGCCTGCACAGGCTCACGAGAACGGGCGGTTCATCCACTTCGACAGGCACTGTCGCTGAGACCAACGGCGGTCGGTATCGGACTTGGCGAGCTCTTCATATGTTGACCAGAAGTCGATCATGGATCGAGGCCGGCCCAGAAGCAGCGCTTCCAGATAGAGCAGGTGAGTGTGCCAGCCGGGAAGGTAATTGTGCGCTTCTTCTCCTAGCCCTCCGTGCGTCAGTGAAATACGCGTCGCATCGACTTCGGGAGCGAGTGTTATCAGGACTGTCGAGAGCGGTTCGTCCGGGAACTCCCACGTCATACGTAACCGATGCTCCGGTTCACACTCCGTGATACGGCTGGTGCAGAAATAGTCTTCCGCCTGCTGAATTCTTACAACGCACTCTGCAATAAATCTTCCAGCAGCTAGCTTTCCTAACCACTGCGGCAATGCCACGGAATCGGTGAGAGCCCACCACACGCGATCCGACGGCACAGCGATAGACCAGGTGTGCGATACAGAATCCTCTGTCCCAATCGAAGAACTTATGAGCGGCATGACCAGACACTAGCGCTGTACGGGGATTTACTGCCGAATGAAGGTGGGTCGGCGCGCACTCTCACGGCGATCGTGTCCGGAAGAGGATCGGCTTGCGGGCGCTGCCCCTTCGATTAGCTGCCTCAATCCTGCGACAACTCAAGACCGCGCATCCACTCTTGATCCGTAGGTTCTCCTGTAGTTGATGATCAGAAGTGCCGTCACGATGCTGCAGACCATTCCCCTGATCAAGTCGTCCCATTCCGACCGCTCGGGGAGGGAAAAGTAGAAGTAGCCAAGACCGCCGACGGCGTTGATGAGAAAAAGTGCGATGGCCGCTGACCACGTATTCTTCGGCATGCCGACCACCTTAGCCCGCCGCAAGTCCCAACTAGGGAGGGATCCGCCATAGGATCTGTTCGGGAGCCGTCAACTCAGAGATTCTTGTGTGGTCTCGGCGATGCTGATCGCCCACTGGTGGCCGGCTTTCCCCTCCACCTCGACAAAGAATTCTTTCCCGCCTGAGCCAGTGTCAAACAGGCTCTTCACGGTTCGTGGGGAATGGCGTGCTGAGGTGAGTGTCATGCCGCCGTCCGGGTGGCACTGGTAAGCAGGATACGGGATCGATAAT
>NZ_JADOUS010000049.1:0-2647 GCF_015752045.1 Arthrobacter sp. CAN_A2 | reverse complement strand
ACAATTATCGATCCCGTATCCTGCTTACCAGTGCCACCCGGACGGCGGCATGACACTCACCTCAGCACGCCATTCCCCACGAACCGTGAAGAGCCTGTAAAGGTCGTCCCGCCGGACGCCCGCGGCGAGAAGGTCCTTCGCCTGGCGATCGGTGTCCTGCGCCCGGGTGGAAACCCTCGCATAACCAATCAACTTGCCCATATGCCGATTCCGTCCCAAAAGTGTCTCGCAACCAACGCCTGCGTCACCAGAACCAGCGACCCGTTGAAACACATAGTAGCAAGACAGTCAGACCGGTGGAGCGGCGGGGTGTGACTGTTAGCCAGGAATGGCGGTTAATCGCAGCTTCAGTTGGCGGTCCTGTCGTCCTATTGGCGATCGCTCACCCGACATTGCCAGTGATGTTTGCTTCAGTGTGGGCTGGCCGCGTTTTTTTGAAGTGCGGTAACGACGTTTCGGACGGCTGCCCGGTGTAGAGCTTCGGGTCGGCAAAGGATGTCCACGCGCCTGGCTAGATGTAGATCGCTGAGCGGTTTGAGAACTATTCCGCTGTCGGGGCGAGGTGCGGCAGTGTAGCGAGGCATCAATGCCACCGCAGGGCAGGCAGAGACGATTGCGGCCGCGATAAAGAATTCGTTAATGTGATGCGTGACCCGTAAAGGTTTGCCTGCGTGCACAGCGATGCTTTCCAACGCGGGGACCAGAGGGAATCCATCCTGAACCGAAATCCATTCCTCCTCCGCCAGATCCATGACACTGACCATAAATTGATCGGCTAGACGATGCCGCACAGACATGGCAACGTCCAACGGCTCACGCACCAGTGGCAGCACGGTGACCGTTGCAGGCCAAGGTGCGCTGTGCTCAAGGCGATGGGCGATCACCAGATCGAAGTCGGCCGCCAGCGCAGGAAAGTCATCTTGACCCACATCCCGATCGTGACAGGCCACGCTCGGTTGACTGGTCCCCAGCATCGAGGTGAGGAGCGGACCGAAATAGGTCAGTCCCGCACTGTTGAAAGCACAGATACTCACCACCCCACCGGGATCTTGCATATAGTCACTGACCGCTTGTTCCGCAGAACTCATCGCCACACCAATATCGACCGCTGCCCTCGCAAGCGCCTGCCCGGCACCAGTGAGAACAAGATTCCGGCCACGGCGCTCCGTCAAAGCGACACCCACACCGCGCTGCAAAGCACTCAACTGCTGCGACACCGCGGACGCTGAAACATGCGACGCCCTTGCCACTGCAGCAAGACTGCCCCGCTCTCCCAACTCGCGCAACAACTTCAACTGGGTCATATCCATAAGGCCAGACTAAACCGACGCTTCACAAGTTGCCACCTAGTCTTACTGGTCGGAAC
Source organism: Arthrobacter sp. CAN_A2 (assembly GCF_015752045.1). Classification (NCBI taxonomy): domain Bacteria; kingdom Bacillati; phylum Actinomycetota; class Actinomycetes; order Micrococcales; family Micrococcaceae; genus Arthrobacter; species Arthrobacter sp. CAN_A2. The sequence continues at coordinate 1,281 of NZ_JADOUS010000049.1, read as the reverse complement.
CAGCAACACTGAATAAGTGCCCCAATCTCAAACACCTGTCCCTTCCGACGCGGCGCCCACCCTTCGCTCCGAAGGCCCCCGATCAAGCGTGTCCTTCCTCTCCACGCACAAAGTGGATCTGCTCCTACTCCTCGTTGCGATCGTTTGGGGTAGTAGCTACCTCGCCGCGAAATCACTTACCGATACCGTCGACGTCACCGTCATCCTAGCGTTTCGCTTCCTCATCACGACCATTGCATTGGCCGGGACCTGGCTGATCTGGAAACGACGACGATTTAGCCGACGGGAAGGTCTTGTCGGCGCGGTGCTCGGTCTCACTCAAGCAGCAGTGTTGATCCTGGAAACCTATGGGATCGCCGGCACCAGCGCCACCAACGCCGGGCTGATCATCAGCTTGGTCATCGTCTTCACCCCCATCACGGAAAGCATCGCGTTCCGCACAAAAGTGCCTCGACAGATATTCATCGCTGGGGTGATCGCCGTCGTCGGGGTATGCCTCCTTGTTTCAGGCGACGGGTTCGCCATGCCCACGCTCGGGGATCTGTTGATGCTCGCAGCAGCGATCGTGCGATCAGCACACGTAACAGCGGTGTCCGCTCTCACCAAAGGACGCGACTATAATCCCCTGAATCTCACACTGATCCAAAGCGCTGTCTGCGCACTCCTTTACACGGTCGCCGACCACAACGCAGTGCTCGACGCCGTGGGATCCTTCACGGGACAAGAATGGCTTGGCGTGCTCTACCTTGGCCTGGCCTGCAGTGTCTTCGCCTTTCTCGTCCAGACCTGGGCTATCCAACAAACCTCAGCTTCACGGGCGAGCCTTCTCATGGGCACCGAACCCATCTGGGCGGTCCTCATCGGCATCACCATTGGCCACGACACACTCGCCCTCCCCGGAATTGCGGGCGCCACACTCATCGTCACCGGTCTCTACCTTGGACTACGAGCCGAAACGCGCCACCGAACCACACAAACGCCTCCGCTACTTCACCCGACAAACCCCACGGGCGGGGCATAACGGACGGGCAAATAACTATCGACAGGGCGACGTCCCACACCGTGACTGTTTCGCCCCGCGGAAACGGGACCTGGAGATTGGATAACAGGAGGTTTTGGCCTATGCAGACCCACGTATGAATTTGCACGACTTTCAGTCGCCGTGGGGGGGATCCCGGACCGTAACGGGCTCTTGGTAATTGAGAGTGCAGGCGGAGTGGTCGGGGTGGGGCGCGTCGGTGGCGGGATAGAGGTCGAGGCCTTCCGATGATGGGAGTTCCT
>NZ_JADOUS010000048.1:0-2916 GCF_015752045.1 Arthrobacter sp. CAN_A2 | reverse complement strand
CCGACGACGCCACTCCGCGATCGGCAACATCACCCCGAACGCTTACGAGGCCGCCCTGTCCGCTACCCTCGCGGAAGCGGCATAAACCAAACGACACCGTGTCCACGATCCGGGGTCAAGGCCCAAGGACCACTATGCACACACGAGATCACAACAATCCGCTGCGGTACGCACTTGGATGGATCCTTACCTACGTCGTCCTCGTCACCATCTCCGATGCGGTGTCGGAGTCCTTGGGTCTACCCGCACTGACCAGCATCGTGTTGGCCGCTCTGACCATCTTCCTGCTCGTTCACCTGCACCGCACCAACAGGTCGGCCAGCTACGGAATCCGCCGAGCCGAACCAGGCACCCTTCCGCGCGTCCTGTTCTTCCTTCCCCTGTTCGCTATCTCGGTGATCCAGTTCATGAAGGGCGTTGCGCCCGGACTGACGGCGGAAGCAATCTTCTTCACGGTTGTGCTTGTCAGCTCCGTCGCCCTCCTCGAAGAACTGATTTTCCGCGGCTTCCTCCTTCAAGCCCTCCGTGCGCGAGGTGGGGTGACGCGAGCGATCATCATCTCGGGCGTGACCTTTGGCCTCGGTCACATCGTCAATGTTGTTCGCGGTGCTTCCACAGGTGCGGACCAAGCTCTGCAGATCGTTGCCGCCTCGCTCATCGGAATAGCCCTCGCATATTGCGTCGTGCTGACCGGGAGCATCCTGCCGGGAGTGATCATCCACGCGACGTTCAACCTCAGCGGCTCCCTGACACCCCACACAACCCCGTGGGACCTTGCCATCATCGGCCCGATCGCGGTCGTATCAGCGGTGTACATCATGATTCTGCACAAACAACTCAAAGCCCACGGACCTGCACCTACAGCAAAAGCCAATCCTTCGACCACGAACCCGGGTGCAGCTCCCATTCAGCGATGAGAGTCGCAGCAGGACTCGAACAAAGGAGAGTATGGGTCGAGGCGGTCATCGGCTGTTGAACGAACAGCCCGAGTGTGTGTGCCGACAGGGACGCTTACCCTGAGGGAGGTCAGCGCTGCTCTAGGTGTACGGGACTGCTGAAGGTTCGGTTTCCATCTAGCCTGTGAGGATTCTGTCCTCCTGGAAGGATGGCCATCATGGCAAAGCCGTATCCGGAAGAGTTTCGTCGCGACGTCGCGACGTCGTGTCCGTCGCGCGGAAGCACGAAGCCCCGCTGGCTCAGATCGCGAAGGATTTCGGGATCAGCGAGGGAACTCTGAACAACTGGCTGAAACGCGCGGACGTCGAAGACGGGGTCCGGCCAGGAGTGACCCAGGCTGACGCGGCCGAGCTCCGCGAGCTGAAGAAGCGCAACCGCCTACTGGAGCAGGAGAACGAAATCCTGCGCCGGGCGGCGGCGTTCTTCGCCCGTGAGCTGCCCCCAAAATGAAGTACCCGCTGGTCCGTGATCTTGCCGCTGACGGTATCCCTGTCGCGGTGGCCTGTCGGGTGCTGGGTTTCTCGACCCAGGGGTTCAATAAGTGGCGGCGTAATCCGGTGTCACAGCGGGACTGGGAGGATGCGCACCTGACGAACCTCGCCCACGAGATCGATCACGACGACCCGACGTTCGGGTACCGGTTCGTCGCCGACGAGATCGCCGACCACGGCATATCCGCGTCCGAGCGGCGGGTCTGGCGGATCTGCTCCCAGCAGCGCCTGTGGTCCCTGCACGCGAAAAAACGCGGACTCACTAGGAAAGCAGGGCCTCCCGTGCACGATGATCTCGTGCTGCGCCAGTTCCGCGCTGATCGTCCGAATCAGCTCTGGCTCACGGACATCACAGAACATTGGACAGATGCCGGCAAGCTCTACCTCTGCGCGATCAAAGACGTCCAGTCAAAGCTCATCGTCGGATACTCCATGGATGATCGGATGACTTCGGCTCTGGCCGTGTCCGCGGTGCGGAACGCGATCCGGCTCCGCGGACCGGTCGACACAATCCTGCACTCGGATCGAGGCGCTCAATTTCGATCAAAGGTCTTCGTGCAAACGCTCAAGAGCAGCGGGCTGACCGGATCGATGGGCAGGGTCGGCGCGTGCGGCGATAACGCGGCGATGGAGTCTTTCTTCGCACTCCTGCAGAAGAACGTCCTCAACCGACAGAGATGGTCAACGAAAGAAGAGTTACGGCTGGCTATCGTGACCTGGATCGAACGGACTTACCATCGCAGACGCCGTCAGCGAGCACTCGGCAAACTGACCCCGGTCGAGTTCGAGATACTAGGACAAGCCGCCACCACAGCGGCCCGAAACCAACAACACCCAACTGGAAACTGAACCTTCAGCAGTCCCTAGTAACGCAACTGCTCGACGTGAAAGAAGAGCAGGTCGATATAGAAGTCGTCACCACCGACGTCGAAGTGTATCTGCCGACCAACAAACGCGAATCCTGGGCCGAGTTCGCGGAGTGTCTCGGTGATGCGGTCCATGAGCGCCTGTTCGAGGTCACGCTCGGCGACGTCCCCACTGAGGCCCAGGAACTCAAAGGAGTAGGGATCTTTCGCGACCTGCTGGGCCAGCTCACTGTCGGGCGCAACAAGCTGTTGCGCGAAGTTCGACGGGGCCGCCCCTGTACGGGCGAAGCTCCGGTTCAGGATCATGTTCAGCAGGACGTTCCGTGACCACCCGTGCTCCACAGCGGAGTTCGCATACCAGTCACGTTCGGTCGTGTCGGTGACCTTGTCGAGCAGGACCGTTATGTGCCCCCACGGCAATTGCGCAACAGCCTGTTGCGCAATCGTCCCAGCCGGCCATTCCCTGGCGAACGCCGTCATGTACTGCAGATTCCGCGGTGAAAAACCGGCTCTTCACGGTTCGTGGGGAATGGCGTGCTGAGGTGAGTGTCATGCCGCCGTCCGGGTGGCACTGGTAAGCAGGATACGGGATCGATAATTGT
>NZ_JADOUS010000047.1:0-3275 GCF_015752045.1 Arthrobacter sp. CAN_A2 | reverse complement strand
TTCACCAACTACAGACTCCGCTGCCTACTCGCTGCCGGCGGCCACCGCCCCTACCGCGCGAAACGAACCAACCACGCCTAAATGCGAAGGGCCGGAAAACTGGACGCAAGACAACCAATTAGCTATCGCATAGACGCTGGACTGCTAACGGGGGCCCAACCATGTGGTTCGGTCGATGAGAACCCGCTGAATGTGAACGCAGACCGATCCTCGTCAGCGCCCGCAGTTTCATCGGAGGCGGCTGGATCCGGTGCTGGTGTATCCGGTGACGCCGAGTCTGCTGGTGTCGACCCCAGTTCGGGCACAGCCTCGGAGAAAACCTCGGCCGGCGCAGCGCCCGCAGGGGACGTATGGGGCGATGACCCATTGGGCATCGCGAAAGATGGTGCCACGTTGCGCGGGGAGCAGCCGGAGAAAAGCTTTCAGCAGTACACGCTGCTGTTGCATAACCCGACGTTGGAAACCTTCACTTTTTCCGATGTTGCGCTGGGCTCCCCCAAGGGCCTGAGTGTCGTGTCGGTTGAGGTGACCCCTGCCAATAAGGAAGGTCACGGCAATCATGGTGCAGCCCCTGGATCGGCATCTCATGCCGAGCATGAAGCGGTCCCCTCCCCCGCCGACACCAAGCCTGAGCCGAGCACCTTCGAGGTCGACCCGGTGCCGGTCGAAGGATTTGTTTTCGAACCCGACGCGCACATCGATATTGTCGTTGAGGTCGCGCTAGAGGAAACAGTAGACCGGGGCACCGCCGAGAACGTGGCTGTCCAGTTCAGTTCACCGGACCGCGCGTACTCTGTCGCGCACCCGCTGAACATTACCGTGGACCGGACCTCCTGCTCCTAGCCGTGCCCAGCGGACACTTCTAGCGCCCGGCTCCACAGCCCGGCGTGCACGCAAAACCAGTCAGACGCTGCGTTCGAATTTCGTCTCACGCCCGGGTCGTTACCTGCTCCTCTGCCCTCTGTGCGGGCCGTCGGTCAGCTCACTTTCTCGGCTAGCGGTGTGACTTTTCCGGTGAAGGGTGTAGGCAGTAAGAGCCAGGATGAGGGCGAGGCCCTCGGCGATGGCGGTAATGGTTTTCGTGGTGTACCAGACGGGCTCATACATCGACGGTATGGGTCCGATGGCCGGGATCTGGATGTACCGGTACGCGATCACAGCGACCAGGGAGGCCAGCGCCACCACTGCGGCCAGCAGGAAAGCTCGTTGTGTTCCCCTGATAAGGACATATAGTGCGGCGAGAACAGCGACGGCGCCCTGGATTCGGAACAGATTACCGCCGCCTATCCCGGACGGTGCTGCCTGCTGGAATCCTGCTGCCAACTGGAAATGGATGACAGCACTCACGATGAGCGCCACCGCGATAAGGACCCGTAAGACCAGCATGACCGGGCGATTATCTACACTGCGGCGGCCGTTGCTTGAGGGTGCATCGCTGAGGGTCATCCGATGACCAGCGTCCCGGACATTTGGGGATGGAAGGTGCAGATGACCTTGTACTCCCCTGCCTTATCGGGGGCGGTGAAGGTCACGGTCTCTCCGGCGGGGACATTCACGTTGAACTCTCCGTCACCGTCAGCGGTGACCGTGTGGGGAGCGTCGTCGTCATTGATGACCGTGATCTCGGCACCGGGGGAAACGCTGTCAGGCATTTCGTACTTGAAGTCCGCGATGGTGATCACCGCTTCCTCCGCCGGTGCCGCGTCGGCGGACGCAGACATACCAGCACCGGTCGACGCGCCCGCGCTCGGGGCTGCCGCGGCGGCACTGGCAGTACCAGCCGGCGATGTCGCCTCCGGTGCTTGAGCTGATGATGTCTCGGTCACCGGGGCCTCAGGTGTCGGTGCCTCAGTTGTCGGTGAGCAGGCAACAGATCCCATCGAGACACCAGCAAGCATCAGTGCAGACAGAACGAGTTTCGTGGCTTTCATCATTATCCTTTTGTGAGGGACTTGTGGTGCTAACAGGACATCGGCTGATCGGGCCACTAAAGACCCGCCTCCGACAACATTCCCGGACGCGTCCTGACCGACGCCGGGATGCGTGAGATGTGGACCGGGGAAGGGAAAGCTTGCGTGAGCTGCAGAACCGGATGCGGTGGTCCTACTGGCTTGTTGTGCGCCGGCGTACGGCGTAGGTGCTGCCAGCCAGAGCCGCAAGGACCAGCCCCCCTCCAAGGAGTAAAGCATCCAGGGATCCGCCCGTCACCTGCGTGGTCCCCGTGTCGGCGCCGCCGCGCGGAACTGTGCCCATCTGATCCATGCCCTCCATGTCATCCATGCCACCCGAATCCCCCGTGCCCGGTTGGGCGGCGGCAGGCGCAGGCGCCGGCGCCGGTGTCGTGGGGGCGGCCGGTGCTGGGGCGGCTGCTGCGGCGACAGTGAGAGAGGCTTCCATGTTGGCGTGGAATTTGCAGAAGAAACTGTACGTGCCGGCATCTGCCGGGGCAGCGAAGGTCACGGTTTCCCCGCCGGGAATGGTGACGTCGAAGGCCCCATTATCGGCGGTGACGGTGTGAACTTCGGTATCAGTGTTGGTGACAGTGATCTGTGATCCCGGAGAAACGGTGCCGATCCCCGAGTACGCGAAATCGGTGATGGTGATGGTCATCTGCCCCATCGTCATCGTCGGAACCGACATTGAAGATGCGATCACAGGAGCTACCGCAGGAGCGGCTACCGCTGGCCCTGCTGCCATGACGCCCGCGCCACTGATGAGAACACCGGCCAGGGCAGTACTGAGAATTTTCCCTCGGGTAGACATGATCGTTCCCTCCGCCGGGGCAACTAGGAAGGCACCAAACATGGGCGGCCGATCAAAGGTGAGCCACCGATACCAAAACCCCGACATATGACCTTCGTCACACGAGCAATCAAAGATGGGCAGGAAACAGCAGCGATCAAAAACGGGCACGAAAGCCTCACTGTTGATGTCCTGCACTGAGCCTATGGGGGACCGTTACCCCGGTCGTCACGAAGGCAGCCAACATGAGGGTCGTCGACTTGAGAGCGGTAGCCAATCTTGTGAAAGACAAGTTTCTCGGGTGCCACTTGGGGGAAATGAAGGAGCGCCGGCGAACACCAGGATGGAGGCCCCTAAATGTTCGTCGACGCTCGGACCCGGCGAACCGGGTCAATCCTCACTCGCACATGAAGGTAAAACGACTGTACAGCCCAAACCGGCTCATCGTAATTGAGGGTGTAGTCGAGGTCTGAAGCCGCCTGATTCGAGCAGGCTGCGCGCGATGTAGTTGGTGAGGTTCCGGAATCCGAGGG
>NZ_JADOUS010000046.1:0-3583 GCF_015752045.1 Arthrobacter sp. CAN_A2 | reverse complement strand
CCGCCGGATACCGGCCGGACCGGTCCCCGATCAACACCCCCGGCGCCCACCGGATATCCACGGGGCCCACCCCCATCAGCACCGACCAGCACAAGCTGGCACAACGCGACGTCAAACAGCACGCGGGTGGTATCAGCCAGCACCAGACGGCACCGGGTAGGGCCCACCCCAATCAGCACCATCCGGCACAAGGCGACGTCAGGCTGCACGTCGGACACCCGCCGGATACCGGTAGGGCTCGCTCCAAACAACAGCAGCTGGCACTAGGCGACGTCAGACCATCCGCCGGCGCCCGCCGGATATCGGCAGGGCTCACCACACTCGGCGTCGGCCAGCATGAGTCGGCACCGAGTGCAACTGGGCGGCCTACATGACGCGCGCGAGGAGCACCAGCCCACGACACCCGTCCGACACGCCTGGCACCTGCGAGGAGCACAAGCCCCACCCGACACCCCGTCCGGCACACCTGACGCGAGCGAGGAGCATCAGGCCCACGACACCCGTCCGGCATGAAGGCTCTGACCGTCGGACCAGGTGCATCAGCGTGTTCGACCGGCAGCGGCCGGCAGGCAACACAAGGTCCCATGCGCAAAACACAAGGTCCCGAAGACAATGTAGCCGCAGCCCGACACCACGGCGTCAGTGCCGGCCGGCCGCCCGGGTCGCCGATCCTCGCCGCCCGGAAAGCGTGTGGCCCGCAGTGCCAGGGGCGCGGTCCAACAGGCTGACACCCACGGCATCAAAGTCAGCCAGCAGCTCAGTCGCCGATTTCGCTGGCCTATGTGCTTCTTGCCAGCAGGACGTGGTGGCGCCATTGGGGTTGGTACCCACACCGGTGTCAGTTTCATTCGATGCCATGGGTCGCCGATCCTCCTGGCCGATAAGCGACTTATTGGGATCACTGATCGCTGGCTTACGGGTCAACAGCAGCCAGGTCTTCGCCCGGCTGCTGTTAGCCCCGGCCGATGGCATCCCAGGGTTCGTAGCTGCGGGCTGCATCCCGCCGGAATACATCACCCCGGCACTGAGACGCCGGCCTGAATGGCGGGGCCGGTCGCAGCACCAAGACACTTCGCGCATTGGTGCCCGGCATTATTTGAGTGCGCCTTGGGCTGCGCCAGCACTGACCCTCGGTCGTGTCGGCATTGTCCCCCCGCGAGGCCCCCGCGCTACTGACGTGCACCTCGGGCTCCGCCAGCACTATGCCCCGTGAGGTGCCCGGCAAGATTCGCGTGCACCCTGGGCCACGCGAACACCAACTCCTGTGAGGCGTCCTGCCTTTGCTCGCGAGCATCCCTGCTGGCTTCTGCTCCACGAGGTGAGGCACGGATGAGTCACGCATGGCGTCACACAGAGATCGCGGTTTCCGACAGACGGGCCGAGCTCTAGGCATCGGATGAGCGGAGAAACATCCATTGGTCGACCACACCATCCCAGCAGTCGCCGTTATGCGAGCGATAGGCATCAGCCCGTAGTGACTCCAGAGCTGATGCAGGAGAATGCGGCGGTCGGGTGCGGCAGAGCGTGAATCGACCAGTAGCCACGGCAGGACAGCGGGCTTGGTCCGAAGAATCAGGAGGAGGCAGCACTGGGAGTACCCGGATTGCTGTCCGAGAACCGTTGCCCGGATGCGCCGACGACACGCGGTGACGACCACTTGGTTCTTCCAGAGGATCGGGCAACCCGCACAATAGCAACCTCAGCCCACCGAGAGGTGTCTCGATCAGTCGACCAGAGGAATGCCAAAGCAGAGCGTAGACCCGATGCATGCGGTTCACGGATGCCGGCCACGCGTGGCATGTACCTCCTCGAATGCCTCGTCGCCGGGTTGGTCGACGGAAGTCCACACTGTATTCGCGTTCGATCGCTCAGCGGCGAGGTTTCCCTGACAGGGGACTATGCGATGTTCGATCAATCTGCTGCACTCTGGCCTCGATCCTGACGGGCTCTCGACGCCAGTCGACAGCGCGACCTTCGAGAGACGCTCGACTCTCGCCCAAGGGAAGCAATGCGGCGTCCATTGTCCAGGTGGATATCAACTCACCGCCGATCGGTACGCTCTGGATCGCACAGTGGCCCGCGGCCAGTCGATTACCTGTAGCAGGCTCCATCTGCCGGCCTTACGCGTCGACCTCTGCCGCATGCGGAGTGCTGACAGGTTTCCAGAAAGCCCTCCACAACGTCCACCGTCCTTGCTCAGAAGTTCTACGTCGTCCGGGGCCCTGCGCAGGTTTGGAAAGAATTGTGGGCACGTGTCAGGGACGACGAACAGGCGACACTGGTCCCGTCACTTGTGTCGGCGCGGGATCAGCTTCTCCGTGACGGCCAGTCATGCCGCGCTTCGTCAACGGCCGGCGCCATTACGGCAAAGATGGCAGGCGTCCAGGCCGGCACCAATCAAGGATGGAATCTTCCCAAGGCCTATTCACCCGGAAGAGCGCATCGCCAACTGCTCGAAGATCAGCCGAATAACCGCAGCTGCAAAAAGCGGGCAAGGGTCACTTCTAGCGGTCTATTCTGTGGCGACTTCAAAGGCACCGAGTCTCGACGTCGCGCACTGATGCCGGGAGGCTGACGACGTGAGACAAATCCTCAATCCGACGTGGGGTGGTAAGTCGCGTCTCTGGGACTCGTACTCGTACTCGCACTTGTTATTCGTCTCCACGATCACCGGGTCGATGGTGCGCGCGCTCGACTGGGGTGCGCGTTCTTGCTCGAGGTGCACTGGAACATGTCGGGATCGACCAAACTCCGCTGACCGGCCCGCCGACTCCGAACTGCGCCGCTCGTCCTACTGCCCTAGGGCCAGGGCCCAGAGCCTCCTGTGGCGAATAATGCTGGCAGCTGCCATCCACCTCCTGCCACGTGCCGGCGGGTGAGGGCTGGTCGACCACGTCGACCTCTTTGAGGTCTGCGAACCGAAGATCCGGCTGCTGGACCCGGAGAGCGATGATCATTCCAGATCCGAAATCCTTCCAGCCGTCTTCCATGCCGGGTGTGCTCGGGCCTGAGATGGGGAGTGAGTGAACGGTGATAAGACGCGCATGTGGGGTCCTTCCTATGACCGCACATCGTCGATCTCTTGAAGTGATGTCCAGCCCAGGTGATGCTCGGGCGACTGTCCAGGCTCGAGCTGCCGTCCGTGAGGAGCAGCAGTAGAGGTGTCGACGCCCGGCAGCCACTGCGTCGGTGGGTATCCTCCCTGCCGCGCAGCAGGGGTGCTTCGTTGTCGCGGAGACTCGGACGCCACCCCAGTGGTGGCCTGGTCTCGCGGGGGGCGTCACGGCTCTCGGACCCGTCTGTCTGCTACGGATGCGTCCGCGGTTGGGAGCGGACGTAGCGTGGTGATCCTGCTGCCGCCTACCCGGCTTGCCCGTTCGCCGTACGGCGTGTAGTGTTTCATGAGTTGCCCCGGTGAGGGTGGCCATCCCCTTCAAATTCTTGTGGTTGGTTCGTGCGCTGTTTTTATGGTGGCGAATTCGGCTTCTATTTGTGGTGGGTTTGTTCTTTGTCGTATTTCTTTTGTCGTGGTTCAGGTCACGGTGGGGGATTTGACAAGGGAAAAGAAAGTGAAATAAGCTGT
>NZ_JADOUS010000045.1:0-4290 GCF_015752045.1 Arthrobacter sp. CAN_A2 | reverse complement strand
AAACGCCCCCACGCGGCATCCGAAAGACTACGAGTACGAGACATCCCACCATGATCTCGTTCATCCCACCTCGGGGTTAGGAGACACGCCCTAGGGCCAAGACCTCAGCTGCAGTCACCTGTCAGGCAGTCGTAGGTCTGATTTGGGTGATGATGATAATCGGTTGGTGTCGTAGACCAACCATTTTGGGCCGCACGGATCACCGCACTCGGCGCTGGCCCGCAACCGGTCCCTTACAAGGAGCTCACCACCAAACGGCTGGTCCACGCCATCACGCAAGCCATCACGACGACGGCCTACGCCACACGAGCACGCCAACCGGCAGCAATGCTCGCAACGGAAGACGGAACTGCACCCGCCGCGACGGCGCTGCGGCCGCCGCTCAACAGATGTAGCGCGTTCACGAAACGATCCTTTGACCGGACGAGCGGTAGGGTCTAACCCCAAATTCGCGAGTGCCAGGATCGGCGGGGAAGTGGGCGACCGCGCCATGTCCCAGCAAAGTGTCTCACGTGCAATATTCTCAACAAGGGGGAAGAAGGCCTTTGATGAGCGGTGGGAGCGTCCAGTTGGGAAGTATCGGGTATGCCAGGGTCAGTACGCTGGAGCAGAACGCGGAATTGCAGCATGCCGCACTTTGAAGCGGCGGGGTGTGACCGGATCTTTACCGACCACGGGGTGAGCGGCACGAGAGCGAGCCGGCCCGAGCTCGACAAGCTTCTGGATCATCTGAGGGCGGGGGATGAGGTGGTCGTATGGAAGCTCGACCGGTTGGGACGCAACACCCGAAACCTCCTGGCCCTCATCGATGACCTCGAACAGCGGGGTGTCCATTTTCGGAGTGTTACAGAGGGAATCAGCACGACCGGGTCGATGGGGCGGGCGATGCTGACGGTGATGTCGGCGTTCGCCCAGCTCGAGCGTGACCAGCTGGCCGAACGGACCAGGGCGGGTATGGCCATTGCGGCCGAGCATGGGCGGAAGGCCGGCAGGCGGGAAGTCACTGCCGATCATGCGAAGGTCCGGCGAGCCCATGAGTTGAAGGCGCAGGGGCTGGTGCCGGCGGATATCGGAAAAATCATTGGGGCCAGCAGGGCGACGGTGTACCGCTACCTCAATATTGGCATCGACGAAGCACCTTGACGGGGGTCACAGTCAGGCGGCCGTGGTGGGCCTCCGGGTGGTATCACCCGTGATTTTTGAGCACACGCCGGAACTGACTGAAGGTGGTGTGGACGTTGCGAGAGGGAGTGGTACGAGTGCCTACATTTGGGCATGACCTCAGTTTGGATGGACGGGGCGATTGGACGGTGCAAGGGTGGACGTGTGGATGCTGACATTAATTTCTATTTCGATCCGGTCTGCCCGTTCGCCTGGATGACGAGTAAGTGGGTGCGGCAGGTGCAGGCGCAGCGCGACTACACGGTGGATTGGCGGTTCATTTCGTTGCGTCTGATCAACTCAGAGGTGGACTACAGCGCGCAGTTTCCTCCGGAGTACGAGGCCGGCCATACGGCGGGGCTGCGGCTGCTGCGGGTGGCGGCCCGGGCCCGTGCGGAGCACGGCCGCGAGTCGATGGCCGGTTTGTATGCGGCGTTCGGGGCGCACATCTTCGAGACCGCCCCGGACACAGTGAACCAGCACACTGAGGGGGAGGTGCGGGAGCGGCGTGGCACGCGTGAGTTCGTCGAGCCGATCCTCGCCGACGCCGGGTTACCGCTTGCACTGGCGGAGGCTCTCGACGACGAGTCCTGGGACGGTGAGATTCGCCGGGAAACCGATGAGGCGCTGGCGCTGACGGGTAAGGATGTGGGCACACCCATCATCCACTTCGAGCCACCCACCGGTGTGGCGTTCTTCGGGCCGGTGATCAGCAGGCTGCCAGAGGGCGATTCAGCGGCCGCGCTGTGGGACCACGTGGTGGCTCTGGCGCGCTTCCCTGGGTTCGCAGAGCTCAAGCGAAGCCTGCGTGAGCAACCTCAGCTTCCGGCCCTCGGAGTCGACGCCGGTACGGTCGGGCAGCAGGAGGACTGGCACGGCGGCAGCCGCCGCCAGAAGAAGTAAGCGGTGTGTGCGGATGGGCCCGTAGGTCTTACAGGCACCCGACACCAGGAGTACGTGATGGTTCGGGCGTCAGCCGAAACGCAGCTGACCACGGATGACCTGTTGTCCCTGAACCGCGAGGTCAGCGGCGAGGAGAAGCGGAACCCGGCGGATGCGACGGCCGACTGGCTCGCCGAGAAGGGTCTCGCCGCCCCCGTCATTGAGCATGGTGTGCGAAAACGAAGCAGTTGAGCACGGTAGATAGTGGGAGAGAGGCAGAGGTAACCGACGACTCGGTCGACCTGGCGATCGCGGCAGAAGGGGGTGGGAATCTTCTTGAACGGGTCGTGACGAAGCTTTTTGATGCGCGCTCGGCGCGGTGCTCGATGAACTCGCCAAAGGCTGGGCTCGCTGGGCGATGTGGTGCATCCCGCCGAGTCGAATCGCATCGCATCCCGGGAGCCGGGAGAACATGGCGGTGGCACCGGTGATGAGGATGAATCGACGGGCGGTCAGGGTGCGCTGCGCCGGGCGGTGGCCTGATACAACGCCCCCTGACGTGTGGTGCGGCGGGAGTCTGGGGTTAGGGGAGTAGTTCCAGTTTCCAGTCCTTGACGTCGGCGACCGGTGCGAAAAGGCGGCCATCTACTTCGTCCAGGGGCAGGTTGTTGCGGACTCTGTGTGGCCAGTCCCTGTTGCCGAGTGCTGCTTTGCCCAAGGCAATGACGTCGGCTGCTCCTTCGGCGATCAGGGAGGACGCCGTGTCTGGGTCGTCCAGGTGACCATTGGCAATGATTGGGAGTCCGGAGTCCAGAGTCCGGAGTGCTGCTTGGCCAGTGCTGCCAAGGAGGGACCCTCCTCGAGAAGCACGCCTAGTCTAACCATACAGACTTGTCTGTCTAGTCATCCTAGGATGAGGTACGACTATGGTCTCTAATGAAAAGAGGACGAGATGTCACTGGCACAGGAACAACCCGCAGTGGGTGCGCGGCAGCGAATCCTCGACGCTTCCTACGCGTTGTTCGCTGAGCGGGGCGTCCGGGCGGTGGGCGTCAATGAGATCATCCATACCGCGGGGGTCGCGAAAGCGTCCTTCTACAGCCACTTCCCGTCGAAGAACGACCTGATCATGGCGTTCCTGGACCGCCGCCGGGACGTGTTCACCATCGGGTATCTGGGTGCTGAGTCCCGGAAGCGTGGGGCCACGCCCGAGGAGCAGCTCCTGGCGATCTTCGACATTTTCGACGAATGGTTCCAATCCGAGGACTTCAACGGATGCCCCTACATCCGGGCTCTGGTCGACGCAGGTCCTGCCGACGTCGTCGCGTCCGCCAGTGCCGGTTATCTGAGGGACATGCGCGATCAGGTGGAGAACGCCGCCGCATCGATGAGACTGATCGACCCGAGGGACTTCGCGGAATGCTGGATGATCCTCCTCCAAGGATCAGTCGTCGCCGCCCTGGGAACGGGGTACACCTCGCCCGGCAGAATCAGGAAACTCGGGCAACTGCTTATTGCGAGCCATACGCCGAAGTCGGGGTGACGTCAGCCCTGGGATGTTGGTGCGGTCCCGTCCCGCCCATTCAAGTGGGATAGGGGTTCAATGACGCTGCAGGTCCGACAAGCCCCCAGCTCTGGCACCGGGCGGATAGGACCTCTGATGTGGGGCTGTGACTGCGACTCGGGCTCGGGGGCGCGGGAGTCAGAGGATGGATCCCAAGTCGGATCCTGTTGATGGGTACACCGCGGTGGCTGATCTGAGTTGACGTGTTGTCAGGCCGTGTTTCATGGCGACGCTGATGGTGTTCGCCAGTGCCGTGGAGCCGCTGCCGAAGAGGTGGGCGCCGACGATGAGGTCGGTGCGCCGGTCGACCAGGATTTTGGTGGCGCCGGCGGTTTCTCCGATGCGGTAGTTCGAATACCACCGGCTCGTGTCGGTGTAGCGGACCTCGATGTCCAGGCCGCTGGCGTGGGCTTCCGGTTCGAGCATGCCCAGGCGGACGAGTTCGGGGATGGTGAAGACAGCTGTTGGGGTGGCGGCATAGTCCGGAGCTGTTGTGGCGGACGTGAGGATGTTGGACGCGGCGACTTTCGCTTCGATGACCGCGACGGGGGTCAGCGGCAGCCTGGCGGTGTCCGCGGCGTCGCCAGCGGCATACACGGCAGGGTTCGTGGTGCTCTGCAGGTGTGGCGCTACCTCGATGCCCTGAGGGCCATATGCCACGTGGCCTGCGTCCAAGTCCAGGG
>NZ_JADOUS010000044.1:0-4379 GCF_015752045.1 Arthrobacter sp. CAN_A2 | reverse complement strand
TGGGAGAGTAGGACACCGCCGGACAACCATTACAGGCAAGAGGCCCCACCACGGTGGGGCCTCTTCCCCGTTAACCACCCCACCCACCCGCGGCCGTGAAGGACCTGGGCGGGGGCTGCGGGACCGGGAACAGAAAGGGAGCGCACCCGACACGGGCGCGCTCCCTTCCATTCGTTCACCGGCCGGCGGTTCGGATCAGGCGCCGGGCAGGACGTCAGTCCTTCTTGAAGGCGTCCTTGATCTTCTCGCCGGCCTGCTTGAGGTCACCCTTGGCCTGATCGCCCCGGCCCTCGGCCTTCAGGTTCTCGTCGCCGGTTGCGTTGCCTGCGGCTTCCTTGCCCTGACCGCCGAGCTTCTGCGCGGCGTTGCCGATCTTGTCATCGAGTCCCATGATGCTCTCCTTACGGTTGACTTCAGTGGTCGTGCGATCGGCGTCGTCACCGATCCGCCCAGTCTAGGCATGGTCCTCACGGCCGGGAGGAGCCGACACCCCGGTTGCGGACAGGTGGTCCCCGATCATCAGAGCTCGTCGGAGCGACGGGCTGCGTCCATGACCGTGTTGCGCTGCCGGCGTAGTCCCCATGAGTCTCTTTGGCCCGAAGTGTCGGTGGCTGTTCGCTAGACTGGACGGCATTATGGATGACCCCCCGACGCATAGACCCATGCCCCTCACCCGCCTGACCGCCGCATCGCCGGCTGATCGAGGATGGGGGGCGACACCTTGTACGAGTTAGTCATGATCGGCGTCGGCCTGGTCCTCACGGTCGGCACCGGCATGTTCGTCGCCTCCGAGTTCGCACTCGTGAACCTCGACCGCAGCGAACTCGAAGCACGCGATGCACGCGGTGAAAAGGGCCTGAAGCCCACCATCAAGGCGCTGAAGATCACGTCGACCCACCTGTCGAGTGCTCAGCTCGGAATCACCCTGACCACCCTGCTCACGGGATACACGTTCGAGCCGGCCATCAGCTCCCTCCTCCGTGAACCCCTGCTCGGTGCAGGTGTCCCCGAGGCCTTCGTGCCCGGGATCGGCGCCGTGGTGGGCATCTTCCTCGCGACCGTGTTCTCCATGGTCATCGGCGAGTTGGTTCCCAAGAACTTCGCCCTGGCCCTTCCCCGACAGACCGCGAAGTTCGTCGTCCCGTTCCAGACCCTGTTCACCACCGTCCTGAAGCCCGTGATCCTCCTGTTCAACAACACGGCGAACAAGATCATCCGTTCCTTCGGCATCGAGCCGAAGGAGGAGCTCTCCGGTGCCCGAAGCGCCGAGGAGCTCAGCTCCCTCGTCCGCCGGTCGGCCCTGGAGGGCTCCCTGGATCAGGACCACGCGGAACTGCTGCACCGCACCCTCCTGTTCTCGGACCACACAGCCGACGACGTCATGACACCCCGCGTGCGGATGACATCGGTCCGGACGACCGACACCGCTGCTGAGATCGTCTCCACCGCGGTGACCACCGGGTATTCGCGGTTCCCTGTGATCGGGCAGGACAACGACGACATCCGCGGGGTCATCCACCTCAAGCAGGCCTTTGCCGTGCCGCTGGACGCACGAACCATCACCACGGCCGAGAAGCTGATGGTCGAGCCCCTGCGGGTGCCCGAGTCCATGAGCGTCGACAGCCTCCTGGGCCTCCTGCGCCAGCAGGGTCTGCAGGTCGCGATCGTCACCGACGAACACGGCGGTACTGCCGGAATCGTCACCCTCGAAGACCTCATCGAGGAGATCGTCGGGGAACTCGAGGACGAACACGACCGCACCCGGATCGGCGTCGTCCGCACCGGGAAATCCCTCACCTTCGATGCCTCGCTCCGCCCCGATGAACTCAGGGAACGCACCGGCATCGAGGTACCCGAGGGCGAGGACTACGACACCCTCGCCGGATACGTCACCGATGAACTCGACCGCATCCCCGAGCTCGGCGACGAAGTGGCCCTCGATGACGGCGTCCTGCGCGTGGAGCGGGTCCTCGGAGCCCACGTCGAGCGCATCCGCTTCACCCCGACGGATCCCTCCGATTACGCCCGGATGCCGGAAGACGCGCAGAGCCGACACGACCGCACCATCGACGAGCTGACAAAGGAACTGACCCATGAGTGAGTACCTGCCCGGACTGATCTGGCTGGTCGTGCTCCTGGCCGTCAACGCGTTCTTCGTGGGCGCCGAATTCGCGGTCATCTCCGCGCGTCGCTCCCAGATCGAGCCGCGCGCCGAGGAAGGCAGCAAGGCCGCGAAGACCACCCTCTGGGCGATGGAACACGCCACCCTGATGCTGGCCACCAGTCAGCTCGGCATCACCGTCTGCTCGCTGGTCATCCTCAACGTATCGGAGCCGGCGATCCATCACCTGCTCGAATACCCGCTGGCCCTGACCCCGATCCCGCCCGAAGCCATCGGCGTGATCGCGTTCGTCATCGCCCTGCTGCTGGTCACCTTCCTGCACGTGGTCCTGGGGGAGATGGTCCCGAAGAACATCTCGTTCTCCGTGCCCACAAAGGCCGCGCTGCTCCTGGCGCCGCCCCTGGTGTTCGTCTCCAAGGTCGTCCGGCCCGTCATCTGGACGTTGAACGGGATCGCCAACGGCATCCTGCGCCTGTTCAAGGTGGAGCCGAAGGACGAGGCGACCAGCGCCTTCACCCTCGACGAGGTAGCCACCATCGTCGAGCAGTCCACCAGGGAAGGGCTCCTTGCCGATGGAAGCGGGACCCTGACCAACGCGTTCGAGTTCACGTCGAAGACCGTCGCCGACGTCGAGGTCCCCATCGAGGAGATCGTGCACCTTCCGGAGACCGCCAGCCCGGCACTCATCCAGCGCACGGTCAGCGATCACGGGTACTCCCGGTACATCCTGACCCGCGACGGGGAACCGACCGGGTACCTGCACCTCAAGGACGTCACGGACCTCTCCACCCCGGAGTCGTTCGATGCGCCGGTACCCGCCAAGAGGGTCCGCCGACTCGCGTCCGCGTACCGCAGCAGTGATCTCGAGGACGCGCTGGCGACCATGCGCCGCACCGGCGCGCACATCGCCCGCGTCTTCGACGCCGAGGGCAACACCACCGGCATGCTCTTCCTCGAAGACATCCTCGAGGAACTCGTCGGCGAGGTCCAGGACGCCACCAGCGCCGCATGACGGGGCCTTGCCGGCGCAGGCACACTCACCGTCGGTGGCCCGCCCCGGCAAGGCCCCGTCAGATCCACTCGCGCCGTCGCAACGGGGGCTCCGTCCCTCCCGGACGCTGCACCAGCACCTGATTCACGCCGGTCAGCCCGCGCTCGAACCCGAGTGCGCTCGATGCCATGTACAGACGCCATACCCGAGCCCGTCCCTCGCTCGTGAGACGTACCGCGTCGTCCCAGTTCTGCTCGAGGTTGTGCACCCAGGCCCGGAGCGTCAGCCCGTAGTGCCGGCGGAGCGCTTCGACGTCGAGCACCTCCAGCCCTGCCGACTCGAGTGCCTCGATCATGACGGTAAGGCTGAGCATCTCACCGTCGGGAAAGACGTAGCGGGGGATGAACGAATCCGGATCCGGAGGCATCTCACCTGCGTTCCAGGAAATCGCGTGGTTGAGGAGGCGTCCGCCGGGACGCAGCAGGGTGTACAGCTGGGACGCGTAGTCACCGATCTGGTGCCCGCCGACGTGTTCGGCCATGCCGATCGAGCTGATCGCGTCGAACGGACCGTCGTGAACATCGCGGTAGTCCTGAACCCGGATCTCGATACGATCGGCGAGGCCGGCGTCGGACACGCGCTCGCGCCCGAGGTCCGCCTGCTCCTTCGAGAGGGTGACACCAACGACGTCGACTCCGTAGTTCTGCGCCGCGTGCAGCGCAAAACTACCCCAGCCGCAGCCCACGTCCAGCACCCGCATGCCGGGACGAAGGCCGAGTTTGCGGCAGACCAGGTCGAGCTTCGCGTCCTGGGATGCATCCAGGCCGGTGGTCTCGTCGTCCCAGACAGCGCAGGAGTAGACCATCGACCGCCCGAGCACGAGCGCATAGAACTCATTGCCGACGTCGTAATGGTGCGAGATCGCCGCGGCGTCGCGCTCCTTGGAATGCTTCCGCCCCGATCGGGTCACGTTCATCTCCTCGGGCGGCGGCGCGGGTGGAAGTCCCAGCGCGCCGATCCGGACGGCCGTGCGTACCAGTCTCATCCGTTCGCTGAGAGTCGGCGGCCGGAAAGCCCGCACTTCGGCGAACTTGCCCACGGAGCTGAGCGCGGAAAAGCGGCTCTTCGTAATTGAGAGTGGAGGTCGGGTGCCGTCGGCGTGAGCGGGGTGGGCGCGTCGATGACGGGATAGAGGTCGAGGCCTTCCGATGATGGAAGTTCTCACGCTATCCATCTGAAAGACCTCGACATGTTTCACGCTACCTT
>NZ_JADOUS010000043.1:0-4631 GCF_015752045.1 Arthrobacter sp. CAN_A2 | reverse complement strand
AAATGCAGTGTGGTAACTACATTTTCCCACGTCAGGGGCACCTTTCAGCTCTTAACACGCCTCGCTGAACCGCCCTCATGAAAGCCCGAGGTTAGCGAAGCGGCCGGCCCTTGATGATGCTCTGGAGTATTTGCGGGCGGGGGACACCTTGGTGGTGATGAAATTGGACCGGTTGGGTCGGTCGGTGCGGAATCTGAAGGAAGTCGTCGACGGGCTCGAGCGGCGGGGTGTCGGGTTGAAGGCTCTGTCGCAGGGCATTGATACGACGACCCCGGGTGGGCGGTTGTTCTTCCACATGCTGGCGGCGATTGCAGAGTTCGAACACGATCTGATCGTGGAGCGCACGAGGGATGGTCTGGCTGCGGCCAGGGCTCGGGGTCGGACGGGTGGTGGCCGGGTGAAGATGACGCCCAATAGGGCCCGGCAGGCGCGAGCGATGTATGACGAGAAGACGTACACGGTGCAGCAGATCGCCGAGACGTTCGGGGTCTCCCGGGGCACCATCTACAGGCACCTCGGCGATGACGCCAGAGTCTGAGATGCAGCGACGCGCGGAGCCGGTGCCGGCGCCGGAAACTCCGGCACCGGCACAACGGTAACCTCCTCCTAGGTGTTGTTCGATTTTGGCGCGCCCATGCCGGGGTCGATCCTGTGCGGGCCGGCGGCGGAGGGTCGGATATCGAAGTCGAAGATCGCCGTGGGGAGGTAGACGGTCGAGCAGGAGTTGGGGATGTCCACGACGCCCGACAGCCGGCCCTCGATCGGCGCCGATCCCAGCAGCAGGTAGGCCTGCTCCGGGCTGTAGCCGAACTTCGTCAGGTAGTCGATCGCGTGCAGGCATGCCCGCTGGTAGGACAGGTGCGAATCGAGGTAGTGCTGCTTGCCGTCGAGGGTCACGGAGGTGCCCGAGAACGCGATCCATTCGCTGTACCGGGGCTCGATGATGCCGGGCATGAAGATCGCGTTCTCGCTCACGCCGTAGGTGTCCATGCCGCCCTTGATGACATCGACGCGGAGGTCGATGAAGCCGCCCATCTCGATCGCACCGCAGAAGGTGATCTCGCCGTCGCCCTGCGAGAAGTGGAGATCGCCCAGGGACAGGTTCGCGCCGTCTACGAACACGGGGTAGAAGATCCGGGAGCCCTTCGACAGGTTCTTGATGTCCTGGTTGCCGCCGTTCTCCCGGGGCGGTGCGGTGCGGGCCGCCTCTCCTGCCACGCGGTCGAACTCGGACGCCGGCAGGCTCCCGAGCAGGGCGTGCTCCGCCTCGGGCGGCAGCGCGAGCGGGGGGACGCGATGCGGGTCGGTGGCAATCAGGTCTCCCTCACGTTTGTTCCACTTCGCCAGCAGGTCCGCGGAGGGCGCGGTGCCCATCAGGCCCGGGTGGATGAGACCGACATACGACACCGCCGGCACATGGCGTGAGGTCGCCACCTGTCCGTTGAAGTCCCAGATGGCCTTGTAGGCGTCGGGGAACTGCTCGGTCAGGAACCCGCCGCCGTTGTTCCGCGAGAAGATCCCGGTGTAGCCCCACCCCTGCCCGGCAAGCGGACCCGAGTCCTCTTGGGGAATCGGCCCGACGTCCAGGATGTCGACGACGAGGAGGTCCCCCGGTTTCACTCCTTCGACCGCGAAGGGGCCGCTGAGCTTGTGGACGGTGAGCAGCGGGGCATTGAGGATGTCGTCGGCGGAATCGTCGTTGACGATGGCGCCGTCGAACCATTCCCGGCAGTGGACCCTGAAGGATTCTCCGGGCTTCACCGTGGCTACCGGGGGGATCTCGGGGTGCCACCGGTTGTGGCCGACTTTCTCCTGGTCCTCGAACTTCCTGCTCGAATCGAGGGGGAATATGACGTCAGGCATTTCATCTCCTTTGATGGTTGGCGTCGCGCTCCATGACTAGGGTCGCGGCAATTTCCTGTGAAGCGGATTCGTCGAGTAGATGGGGCTGGCGCTTCTGCCGGTGGTCGGGAGGCCCCCGGATACCACCGTGGGCTCCGATGCACTGCGCTCGGTCGAGTCGATCAGCTGGAACGCCGCTGTCCCTGTCCTGGAGACATGGGGGGCACTGATCTTTCGCCGGGCAGGCTGCCCGCAGGTCGGACAGGCATCCTCTGCGGGTGCGGCCCCCATGAGGCGGATGATTTCGTACACATCGCATCGAGGGCATCGATACTCGTAGATCGGCATTCAGTGCACCTTACTTCCCGATAGTTTTCCTGCAGCGAACAATTAAGCAGGCGAGACCGCCACGTCCTGGGGCGTCGCTGCCTTGCCGCGCGGAATACCTCTCCTGCCAAGGAAGAACGCTGCACCCAGGGATACAGCCGCTGCAACTGCTACAAGCATCGCCAAGCCGGTATTCGTCTCGTACCTGCCCACGAGTAAAAAGAACGCAGGGATCGTTCCTGTCAGGTGGGCGACGAAGATCGTGAACCAACCGGTGGGATAAGCCAGCGATTCCCTTCCCAGGCCCAGCAGGAGAAAGAACAGCAGCCACAGGACGGCCCAGGTCCACCAGATGACGCCGAAGACGGGATCCCCGACGAGGGTGAACTGGAGGGTGCCGATCACGACGGCACATACAGCGACGAACAGGGAGAACCACCCCAGACCCTCCCCGCCGATACCGGTCATTTGGAGTATCCCTACATACAGGTATGTGAATCCGAACAGGTACAGACCGGCGGCACCGAAGATGGTGGGAAGGTCATTGTCTGCCTGGATGAGGATAATTGTGGGAAAAACGACCTGCATCGTTCCGACAAAGAAGTTTAGGATTGCGGCCGATTTGCCCGGGACCAGCCCGATGAGCATGAGTCCGTTGATGAAAAGAACTGCGCCGACGTATAACAAACCAACACTGCTCATGTTCGCTCCATCGCGATACGAAGAGTGGGATATTGATAATGGGAGACTATTTCCGGTTGCAGCTGTTGCTGGTTCAGAAATGGCGATAGAAATCAACGAAATGCAGTTGTGATCGCGATCCTAGCGCTACCCATTTTTGCTGTCAATGACTCTGGCCACCGAAACCACGGGGCCGTGGAGAAGATCGACGGCGTTGTCGCTGTGTGGCTGGCCCGTGATCAGCACCGCCCCGTGATCTTGATACCCAGCCCGAGAGCGCAACATTCCCGCGGGTAACTTACGAGCCGACTTCACCACCAGATGGGCAGGCGGTAGCAGGAGCTGTCGATGACGTAGTAGGAGCACGCCCTGTGAGTCCATTAGACGAGGACGGGAGACGCTGAATCTGTGAGGATCGGGTTCGTCAGTCTCTCTGGTTCATCGATGCAGCCGGTTCCCTGGCCCACTATTGTGGGCAATGATGAAGGATCCGCCAACGCGTATCTGCCCGACCCGCCACAGAAGGTTGATGGTCCCCCCTTTCTTCGAAGGAGGCAGGTGCCTCGTGACCTCGAACGACCAGCCCGATCTGACTAGTCAGCCGTCCTCGACTGATGAGCACCTGCCTTCACGGTCCTCGCCTGCGGGCCGTATTCCCGACGCTCTGCCCATCGATAGTGACGTAGATTCGTTTCGCCCTTCAGCAGGCAGTGATTTCTCCTCCTCCGGGCAAAATAGCAGCACAGAACGTGCTGCTCACCATCAGCTCGAGCTCATTGGCTTGGTGTTTATTGGGGGGTTCTTCGGCACTCTGAGCAGGTACGGCCTCACCTACTTGCTGGGGTCTCCGGACGGGTTTCCTGTCTCCACGCTGGTGGAAAACGTGACCGGCGCGTTCCTGCTCGGTGTTCTCCTGGAAGGACTTAGCAGGCGAGACCCCGACCGTGGCAAGCGCCGTCATCTACGCCTGCTCCTTGGGACCGGTTTCCTGGGCGGATTCACCACCTACAGTTCCTTCGCCGTCGACGCAGTCCACCTCGCGGGTGCCGGCGAAACGTACGGAGCTATCATGTACGTCGCGCTCACGATTCTCCTCGGTGCTGCCGCCAGCTTCGCCGGGATCTGGTGCGCCTCGACCCAGTATCAGCGCCGCCATGAGCATGCCAGAGAACTAAATCTTGAACCGCTGACACCTGCTGATCAGCGGTCCAATCCAGCCTCAGACGCCGCTTCACACAAACAACCGGAACGAAGTGCCCCCGGTCACCTTCCAGTCAATACTGATTGGAGGGCCCCATGAGTGTCGTTACGCTACTGGCCCTGGCCGCAGCTGGTGGTGCAGGAGCCGCGCTCCGCTTCGTCCTCGATGGCACTATCCGATCCCGGCTAAGGACCTCGCTGCCCGTAAGCACGATGGTCATCAATATTAGTGGTTCCCTGCTCCTCGGGATCCTCGTCGGCGTCGTCGAGTCTTGTCATGATATGCAACCGCTCTTCACGATCGTGGGCGTCGGCTTTCTGGGCGGTTACACAACGTTCAGCACCGCCAGCCTGGAAACCGTAAGACTCATTCAGACTAGGAAGACACGCCAAGCACTGATCTCTGGACTGGGAACCCTCGTCCTCGCGGTCACCGCTGCAGCAGCCGGGATCGGCATTGGTGCCTGGTGGGGGACGCTGCCCTAGCCTCGGGCTTTCATGAGGGCGGTTCAGCGAGGCGTGTTAAGAGCTGAAAGGTGCCCCTGACGTGGGAAAATGTAGTTACCACACTGCATTTTCAT
>NZ_JADOUS010000042.1:0-4700 GCF_015752045.1 Arthrobacter sp. CAN_A2 | reverse complement strand
GACCCGCTACGACAAACTCGCCCTCACCTACCGCGGCGGCGCCGTACTACGCGCGATTACCCTCTGGCTCAAACGGTTAGGAGACACGCCCTAGCCCGCCGGTACGCCCGGACGCGCAACCGCAGCTAGACCCACAACAGCTAGAGGTGCCTGAGGTAGCGCTGGGGCGAGGCGAGAAAAGCCTGCCAGTGGGTGACGAGGCCCAGGTTCTCCCACTGTCGAGGACGCAAACCCCAGCTGCCTACCTCGAAAATCGGGGCATTCGGCGGGTGAAAGGTCTGCTCTGGCGTCGGTGAACCTCGTGACGGACGGATACTCCACTAGTACTTTGGAGCAGGACTGCTGGACCAAGATCTACGACAACATCCTGATCAACTGAGGCCAGACCGGCAGTGTCAGCTCGAGACAGGGCGCCACTTCCCAAGAGATCCTTGAGCAACCCATGTTCCGCAAACCAATCCTCCAGAGTTTCGGCAGCAGTGCGGCCTGGCCACGGGGATGAGTGATCATCCCGCCTTGCCGCCACGTCAACCCTACCGATTCGTCAGCACACTGTTTTTCGGATGGAAAGGCCGCGGGCGGACTTGTGTCCCGGGCGGGGCAAACCAAGCTGATGGCGCGACGGCGACGAAGAACGATGAATGAACCGCAAGCAGAGTGACGTCCGATACGGCCGGAATTGGCCTGTCGGAACCAGTTTGGTCGGCGTGCATGCATGATCGTAAACGCAAAATATTGGAGGATTCCCGTGGGTTCGACGCAGCAACGTAGGACCGGTCGTGTCCTGTCAGTCATCCTGTGTGCCCTGGTGACTGCTGGGTGTGGTTCCGTCGATGAGAACCCGTTGAACGTGAACGCAGACCGATCCTCGTCAGCGCCCGCAGTCTCATCGGAGGCGGCTGGAGCCGGTGCGGGTGGATCCGGTGACGCCGGCTCCGGTGGTGTCGAATCCAGTTCGGGCAGAACCTCGGAAGACAGCTCGGTGGGCGCAGCACCGGCAGGGGATGTGTGGGGCGATGACCCGTTGGGTGTCGCCAAGGATGGGGCGACGTTGTGCGGGGTGCAGCCGGAGAAGAGTTTCCAGCAGTACACGCTGCTGTTGCATAACCCGACGTTGGAGACCTTCACCTTTTCTGACATTGCGCTGGGCTCCCCTAGGGGCCTGAGCGTCGTGTCGGTTGAAGTCACACCTGCCAATAAGGAAGGCCACGGCAATCATGGTGCGGCCTCTGGATCAGCACCTCATGCCGAGCATGAAGCGGTCCCCTCCCCCGCCGAAACCGAGCCCAGCACCTTCGAGGTCGACCCAGTGCCGGTCGAAGGGTTCGTTTTCGAACCGGACGCGCACATCGATATCGTCGTTGAGGTCGCCCTGGAGGAAACAGCTGACCGAGGCACTGCGGAGAACGTGGCTGTCCAGTTCAGTTCACCGGACCGTGAGTACTCTGTCGCTCACCCGCTGAACATCACCGTGGACCGGACCTCATGCTCCTAGTCGGGCCAAGCGTACACTTCTAGCGCCGAGCTTTACTCCTCGGCATGCACGCAAACAGGGTCAGTGCTCACCCCCGTCGGGCTTCACACCCGGTTCGTCGCCCGCTCCTCTTCCCTCTGTGCGGGCCGTCGTTAGCTCACTGTGGGCCGTCGATCAGCGGTATGACCTTTCCGGTGAAGGGTGTAGGCGGCGAGAGCCAGGATGAGGGCAAGGCCTTCGGCGATGGCTGTGATGGTTTTGGTGGTGTACCAGACGGGCTCATACATCGACGGTATCGGCCCGATGGCCGGGATTTGGAAGTACCGGTACGCGATAACAGCGACCAGGGAGGCCAGCGCCACCGCTGCGGCCAGCAAGAAGGCTCGTTGGGTCCCCCGGGCCAGGACATACAGTGCGGTGAGGACAGCTACGGCGCCCTGGATCCGGAACAGATTACCGCCTCCTATCCCGGACGGGGCTGCCTGCTGGAATCCTGCAGCCAACTGAAAATGGATGACAGCACTAACGACCAGTGCGACCGCGATGAGGATCCGCAGTACCAGCATTACCGGGCGCCTATCGACACTGTGACGACCGTTGCCCGAGGGTGCAGCACTGAGGGTCATCCGATAACCAGCATCCCGGACATTTCAGGGTGGAAGGTGCAGATGACCTTGTACTCCCCTGCCTTATCGGGGGCGGTGAAGGTCACGGTCTCTCCGGCGGGGACATTCACGTTGAACTCTCCACCCCCGTCAGCGGTGACCGTGTGGGGAGCGTCGTCGTCATTGATGACCGTGATCTCGGCGCCCGGAGCGATGCTGTCCGGCATCTCGTACTCGAAGTCCGCGATGGTGATCACCGCTTCCTCCGCCGGTGCCGCGTCGGCGGACGCCGACATACCAGCACCAGCCGACGCCTCCGCGCTCGGGGCTGCTGCGGCGGCACTGGCGGTACCAGCCGGCGATGTCGCCTCCGGTGCTTGAGCTGATGATGTCTCGGTCACCGGCGCCTCAGTTGTCGGTGCCTCAGTTGTCGGTGAGCAGGCAACGGACCCCATCGAGACGCCGGCAAGCACCAGTGCGGACAGAACGAGTTTCGTGGTTTTCATCATTTTTCTTCCGAGAGGGATTCGTGGTGCTACAGGAAGTCAGCCAATCACGTCAGGGACGCGTCAGGGAACAAGGTCCCTGACGCGTCCCTGATTGACGCTAGAAGACTGAGGCCGAGAGGGCTGACATTGAGAATTGCAGCACTCGAGACCGTTGCACCCGGGTACCTCACCTAAGGCATTGAAGCGGATGTGGTGGCTCTACTGGCCTGGGTGGGCTACTGGGTGGTCGTGCGCCTGCGCACGGTGTACGTGCCGCCGGCCAGAGCCGCGAGGACCAGCCCTCCTCCAAGGAGCACAGCACCCGGGGACTCGTTTGCCGCCTGCTCGGCCCCGGTATCGGCGCCTCCGCGGGGAACGGCTCCCATCTGATCCATGCCCTCCATCCCGTCCGAGTTGCCCGAGCCGCCCGTGCCCGGTGCGGGAACTGCGGGCGATGGCGCCGCTGTCGGCGTAGGCGTCGTCGGTGCAACCGGTGCTGGTGTTGGTGTTGCGGCGCCTGCGGCGACGGTGAGGGAGCCCTTCATGTTGGCGTGGAATTTGCAGAAGAAGCTGTAGGTGCCGCCCTCTGCTGGCGCAGCGAAGGTCACCGTTTCCCCGCCCGGAACGGTGACGTCGAAGGCCCCGTTATCGGCGGTGACGGTGTGGACTTCGGTGTCGGTGTTGGTGACGGTGATAAGTGATCCTGGGGTGATGGTCCCAGTCATGGAGTACGCGAAATCGGTGATCGTGATCGTCATCTGCCCCATCGTCATCGTCGGAACCGACACAGTCGAAGCCGTCACTGGGGCTACCGCGGGAGCGGCTACCGCTGGTCCTGCTGCCAGGAGGCTTGCGCCACCAAGGAGAACGCCGGCCATAGCTGTACTGAGCATTTTTTCTCGGGTGATCATGATCGTGCCTTCCGCCGGGGAGATTAGGGAGGCACCAAACATGGGCAGCTGATCGAAGGCGAGCCACCGATACCAAAACCCCGACATATGAAGTTCGTCACACAACCCATAAAGGATGGGTACTGAAGCCTCATTTTCGGAGTCCTGCATCGAGCACATAGAGAAGTGGTGGCCCGCCCCTCCCGAAGCCGACCAGTGTGAGGGTCGTCGACTGGAGCACGGTAGCCACGTACATGGGCGGACACATTTCTCGGGCGCCACTGGGGGAAATGAAGGAGCGCCGACGAACAGTTGAGATGGAGGCCCCAAAATATTCGCCGACGCTCGGACCCGGCGGACCGGGTCAATCCTCATTCGCACGTGAAGATAAAACGACTGTACAGCCCACACCAGCGAATCACCCGCACGGGTCAATACGCTGGGGCCACTACAACCTGTCACGGTCACGCATTACTGCGCGTCCGAATCTTCGCCGCCAGGAACACCGGACACGACACACACTCCTCTCTGACATCCGGCATCCCCGGCTCCGACAATGGATCCTGCGTGCCGCTGCGTGCATGCGCAGGGCCCGCGGAGCGCCCGCGAAGTGCCAGTGAAATTCGTGTGGCGTGTTATCGGACCGTTGGCGGGTGGCTCGGATCGATGTTTTTTGCGCCCGCGATCAGATGAGCTGTCGCGAGGTGGCCGAACGTTGTGCGGGTCAAAATTTGGCTGTGAACTCTTCGGCAGGGGCTGGGCCGCCGAGTGCACTGACTGGATCAGTCATTCTTGGCCCCGGCACCCAGGAGCTGCTTGAACCTGTCATCACCAGGGCGCGCACGTTCATACGTAGGCTTCCTATTGCGGCCTGCGCACGCTTATGGTGTGCGGGTAGGAAGGAGGCACAACGACGCGCCAGATTTGTTTGGCAGGTGATGGTTTTCTGGGGGAACCAATCCGTGCGGCGTAGTGCTCCGAATCACAGTCAGTGCGCGTTCGGATCCGGACTCGTTCTCATCGCACAGTGAAGGATATTAATCCCATGAACAAGAAAATGCGTTTCCTCGCCGTACCGGCCCTCGCCATTAGCGGCTCTTCGTAATTGAGAGTGGAGGTCGGGTGCCGTCGGCGTGAGCGGGGTGGGCGTGGTTGGGTCCCCGTGTAGGAGTCCAGCGTCTGTGTGAGTTTCGCATCCGATAATGGGTGCAGGAGGAGATTCACGACTCATGGCACGCAGACA
>NZ_JADOUS010000041.1:0-4708 GCF_015752045.1 Arthrobacter sp. CAN_A2 | reverse complement strand
TCAGCTACGACGTCGAGGACTACAAGGGACGCAACGTCGTTGAACGCTCTTTCAACGAAGACAAGCAATGGCGAGGCATCGCGACCCGCTACGACTGTGAGGATGTTCTTGCGCCGTTCTCGAGCAGTTTGACCCGCGGTACGACGGACCTCGTGTCTTGAGTTTGATCTGTCGACTGTGAGGATGGTGGCACCGTTCCGGACGACGGCCTGACTCGCGCTACGACGGGCTGCGTGCCTTGAGTTTGATCTGTCGACCGCCGTCCGTAACGGCTCTTTGCGTTGTCGCTGGTCCGGGTCGTGTCCCAATAGGGGCCTTCGCAACAGGCACCATCACAGTCTTGACCTTCACCGGCCCAGCGGCGGACGCGTTTTCCTTGACCCCATCAAGAGAAAGACGACCGTGCCGACCATCATCTCTCCTCCTCCTGCCCTCGCTCCACTCCCACCGGCCGAGGAAGAGGTCCTTCTCGGCGTCGATACCCATAAACACGTCCACGTCGCGGCGGTGATCACGACGATTGGCGGGCTAATAGACACTCGCAGCTTCCCGGCCACGAACACCGGCTATGGTCAGCTTTCGGCCTGGGCGACCTCTTTCGGGGTGCTCGAGCGCGCGGGAATCGAATGCACCGGATCCTACGGCGCCGGACTCGCACGCTACCTGCACTCCAGGAACCTCACCGTCGTCGAGGTCAATCAGCCAGACAAGGCAGCGCGACGCCGACGCGGCAAGAGCGATCTGGTCGACGCCGAAGCCGCCGCCCGCGCTGTCCTCTCCGGCCGCGCGGTGGGATCCGCGAAGACGGGATCCGGAGCCGTCGAGATGCTGCGGATCTTCAAGATGGCCAAGAATTCCGCGATCAAATCACGCTCCCAAGCCATCAACCAGCTCAAGGCCGTGATCGTCACCGCGGACAGCCGCCTCCGAGAATCATTAGCCGGGCTCAGCAACCCACACCTGATCCGATCCTGCGCCAAACTCAGCGATGCCAGACATGCCGGCCCCGACGGGGCCGCACGTCACACTCTTCACCTGCTGGCCCGCCGTATCCAGCACCTCAGCGAGGAAATCAATGACTTGAACAGCAGGCTCGCGGACGCCGTCGAAGCCGCCTCCCCGAGCATCACCGACATTCAAGGCATCGGCCCCGATAGCGCCGCTTGCCTCCTCATCGCAGCCGGCGACAACCCGGACCGGCTGGCCACCGAGGCCTCCTACGCCGCGCTCTGCGGCACCAGCCCGGTCGAGGCGTCCTCCGGTCAAACCCAGCGACGACGCCTCAACCGCGGCGGCGACCGGCAAGCCAACGCCGCGCTCTACCGCATCGTCCTCAGCCGGCTCCGCTGGGATACCCGCACCCAGAACTACCTCGCCAGACGACTCACAGAAGGCAGAACCAGACGCGAGATCATCCGCTGCCTCAAACGCTACGTCGCACGAGAAATCTTTCAATTCATCAGCCCACGAACACCGAACAGTCCCCCCAAATTACCGCTGGACATCCATAGGGGCATCAAACTCGCCCTCACCTACCGCGGCGGCGCCGTACTACGCGCGATTACCCTCTGGCTCAAACGGTTAGGAGACACGCCCTAGGCGGGCGGCAGCGGTGGTCTGTGCGGGAGGCTTCACGCTGTGGCTTCTGCGGTGGGCCGATTCGTGGTCGGCGCCGTCCAGCGGATGCGGGTGCCGTGCCCCGGTGTGCTGTCGATGGCACAGGTTCCGCCGACGGTGGTGGCCCGATGCTGCAGATTCGCGAGCCCGCTGATGCGTTCCGGGCGGTCGAATCCGCGTCCGTCATCGGTGATCAGGACCTCGACGGTCCCGTCCTGCGCGGTAAGGCTGATGCTCAGGGTGTCGGCGCCGGAGTGCCGGGCCGCGTTGCTGATGCCTTCGGCGAGCACGGCCAGCAGATGATCGGCCACGTCGGCAGGCACGGCACGATTGACCGGCCCGACGAACCGCAGGTCCGGGACGATGCTTGTTCCCGCGATCCCTTCGCGTACTGCCTGGGCAATGAGATCGGTGAGGAATTCGCCGGCTACCCGGTCGGACTGCAGCGAGTAGATGGTGTCGCGTAGCTCCCGGATGGTCTCATCCAGTTCCATGGTCATGGCGTTGATTCTCTGCTGTGCGTCCGGGACATCGGTGAACCGGCGGAGCGTCTGCAGGCCCAGTCCCGTCGCGAACAGGCGCTGAATGACACGATCGTGCAGGTCCCGGGCGATCCGGTCCCGATCGGTGAACAGGGTGAGTTCCTCCTGTCGGCGGTTGGCTCGTGAGAGGTCCAGGGCCAAACCGGCCTGCGTACCGAAGACGGCCGCTGCTTCCAGTTCGGCGTCGGAGAATGGATCGGCGCCCTCCGGGCGGGCCATGATCAGGATCCCGTTGGGGGTTGCCTTGTACCCGAGCGCGACGATCATGACAGGCCCGAGCTTCGCGGCGGTGTCGACATCGAACACGGCCGCGGGATTCCGTGACCGGTATCCGTCGCCCGTCTCGAGGACGGTCTTCATCACGGGACCCGGCAACGTCTGTCCCGCCGGTAAGGACAGGATCCCCACCGAGGTCCGGCACTCGAGTGTCCCGTCCGACCCCAGGGATGCCACCACGACGAGCGCCGCCCCGGCCAAGGCCAGGGCAGACTCGGCGATCAGTTCGAGGCCGCCCTGCTGCGGGAGAGGCGCCGTGATGAGGTGTTCGTTGACGCTCATGCCAGCTTCGAGCCACTGTTGGCGCCGTGTCTTCTCGTCGAAGAGGCGCGCGTTCTGGATGGCCAGGCCCGCGGCGGCCGCCAGAGCAACGGCCAGGTCCTCGTCTTCGTCCGTGAAGTCCTTACCGCCGACCTTCTCCGTCAGATACAGGATGCCGAAGACTTTCTCCCGCACGCGGATCGGCACGCCCAGGAAGGAGGACATCGCGGGGTGGCCTTCAGGGAACCCTGCCGAGGCCTTGTGCTGCCCCAGATCATGGAGCCGGAGCGGTCTCGGCTCGCGGATCAGGAGCCCCAACACGCCCTGACCGGTCGGAAGATCCCCGATACGCCGAACCCCCTCCTCGTCGATCCCTACGGTGATGAAATGGTTCAGCTGCCCGTCCTCACCAATCACGCCCAGCGCACCATAACGGGCATCGAGGAGATCGCACGCCGACTGCACCACCCGGTCCAGGACCGCTTCCAGACTGAGATCCTCCGCGAGCGAGACCACCGCCTCCAGCAGGCCCTCGAGGTGTTCCTGGATGACCAGCAGATCCTCGGCCCGGTCCATGAAGTCCCGGAACAGGTCCTGGGTGCGACGGCGCAGCGGCTCACGCCACACGAGGAGTCACCCGCCCCGAGAACCGAACCGCGCAACGAGCACCCGGTGACCCGCACACGATGGCATGGCGGCCCACACCCGGTACACAACGAGCACTCGACCGGCCCCGGCGGACCGGGAGCCACCGCGCGACACCTTCGCCAGCCGCGCCCATCGCGAGAACTGGAACAACGGGCAAAACGGTAATGGCGGTAATGGCGGTAATGGCGGTAATGGCGGTAATGGCGGTAATGATGGGGATGATGGGGATGATGGGATTAATGGTGGAGATAATCACGGGGACATCCCTCATGGATAGAGCGTGGCCAGTTACTCGATTGCGGCCTCAAAGTATCAACTATGCGGATAAAATGCGACGGGTTGGGCTACGAACCACGACGGGTGGTTGGTGCCCGGCGCGGATCGACCGGATTTGCGGAGTGTTGACGGGCGGTGGCGAAGCACGGAAACATCCGGTGAGGTTGTTGAAAAGCAAGTCCAACACCCAGTGAGCGACGCACCGGCAAGAGGCCGAATGTCAGCAGTCGATGTACCGGCCACCGTCTCGCGGTACAACGTCATATGTTGTCCGTAGTGCACAGGCAATCGTGAACTCATCCATCAGAATGCCGCGCTGACGCTCGGTCTGGACGAAAGTGCAGACCGAGCGTCTGCGGGCGCTCATCTCAGGCCGGCTTCTTGACCTTACAGACCAGCACCCCGGTCAGCCATCATGAACGATGCGGTGGAAGCAAAGAAGCGATGATCGGCTTCCACCGGTCGACTCAACCCTGATTACCCGGCCGGATCCGCCGATGTTCTCACACTGGTTGGAGGGGTGGCTAGGGCTGGGTGGTCATCGCAACGACCGGTGCCGGTGAGTGAGTGCGCAGGTTGATGCGCTCCCGCGGGCAGAGCGATGATCGTCCACGGGTGTGCGGGGTGTCGGGGCGCATGGGCCGGAATTCTGCCCGGCCGCTGCCTCGTCGACGCCGCCGCTTTCCGCGACCGTGAGGATGTCTTGTGCGCGACCGGCGACGGAGCCACTCTTGGCGAGTCGAACGAGGTTGTTTTGCCGAAGAACCCTTTCGCGTGAGTATCTCCCTCATTAGTATTTGTATTCAATGGGGGCGGGGTATCTACGGACTCGCGTATACGAGACGGAGTGATATCAATGGGGGGACGCACGGTGTTGTTTGGTGATCATCTGCTGAGGCGTGTGCTTTGCGGTGGGTGTTACAGCCGGGATCCGGTCAGTTCGGTTCACCATTCCCGGGGGCCCTCGTCGTGACCGTGTCGAACAGCATTGGTGGCTCTTGGGACATCCGGTGGGGGTCATGGAGTGAGGCCGCCGGCGGCGAGGAGCATTCTGAGCCGGTAGTTGTGGCGGTTGCGGTAGCCGCGGG
>NZ_JADOUS010000040.1:0-4715 GCF_015752045.1 Arthrobacter sp. CAN_A2 | reverse complement strand
GACCTCATTCCCGCCGCACCACGCCGCACCAACAGCAGCCAACCCTACCGAGTCAGCCCCTGACCGCCCTACCCACGCTCAACTGCGAAGGGCCGCAATACCCTGCGAGAGATCCGCCGCTGCCTCAAGCGCTACCTCGCACATGAGATCTACCGCCACCTCAACGCCACAGCCAGACGCGAATTAGCCACCCCTTTACAAACATAGGAGATTCAATGGACGCCTCGAACACCTCCGCGGCTCAGCCCTCGGATTCCGGAACCTCACCAACTACATCGCCCGCAGCCTCCTCGAATCAGGCGGCTTCAGACCCCTCCTACACCCTCAATTACGATGAGCCCCTTTGATGCCGGCAGATCGCATCAGCCGGCCCGTCTGGTCCCGGCCGATGACCCTTCCGGCGCGACGCGCGGCTTTCCAGAGCTTGCGGACCCCATAGACGCGGTAGTTGTCCT
This sequence comes from Arthrobacter sp. CAN_A2, assembly GCF_015752045.1. NCBI lineage: Bacteria > Bacillati > Actinomycetota > Actinomycetes > Micrococcales > Micrococcaceae > Arthrobacter > Arthrobacter sp. CAN_A2. The sequence continues at coordinate 4,260 of NZ_JADOUS010000040.1, read as the reverse complement.
CCCACAGTGTGACCAGCTCCGGGGTGAGGACCGCGTCGCTGACGGCACGCGCGGACGGGGCGCGGTTCTTCGCGGCGTAGTACGTGCTCGGGGCCACCTGCAGCAGCGCGCAGATGGGCTCGACTCCGAGCGGTCGGCCTTCGACGACGTCGTGTGTGTTCGCGTCGATGAACGCGATTACTTCCGGTGTTGGCGGTCGAGCTCCGCCCCGAAGAAACTCCCGGCCCGCTTCAGGATCTCGTTCGCCCGACGCAGTTCCCGGTTCTCCTGCTCGAGCTCACGCATCCGCCTGGCCTCGGAAGTACTCACCCCGGGGGCCTGACCTTCATCGACGTCGGCCTGCCGGACCCACGATCGCACCGACTCAACCCCGTATCCGAGCTGCGACGCGACCCGGTGAACTGTCCCGTACTCGGTCCCGAGCTCCGCCCGCAAGGTCCGCACCATCCGGACCGCAGCGGCTTTCTCCTCCGGCGAATACCGACGAGCGGTCGGCTTCCCGGCTCCCTGACTTGATGCCATGACTCTATTCTCGTTTCCAAGGTCAGGAGTCTCCATCAAACCCAGAGCGGTTCAGTGTTCAAAGCAGGACGCTACTCAGTTTGCCGGCTCTGGTGTGGTGTGCTTGGCGCGTGGCTTACTACTTCGCGAATCAGAGCAGGAATTACGAGCAGGTCATAGTCGCCAAAACGTTGTGGACGTGTCCTCGGCCAGCACCGAGAAACCTGGATGAGGCTCGTCGGCTGATTATGGACCTCCAGCCGGGCGACGTTATTTTTCACTATCAGAAAGCAGCGCTGCGAGCCGTGAGCACGGTGACCGAGGAGGCTGTCGATCACCCGCGGCCGCCGGAGTATCCCGCCCGGGATGGTGAGAAAAATGAAGGGTGGCTTGTGCGGGTAGAGCCTCTCGTTACTGACCTCGAGGTCGGGTATCGGAGGTTGAACTCTCTCATCACTGTCGGTCAGCAGGGGCCCCTGAATAGCGACGGGAGTGGAGCGGCACAAGGCAAATTTTTGTCGCAGCTGAGTGTCGAGGATAGGCAGCGGCTTCTGGAGGAGGTGGACGTCATCATCCCTAGCCCTGATGACAATTGGCTGGGTCGCCCGTCGACCTTCTGGGATGGTGATGCATCAGACACGGAGGGTTTCGGTAAAGTCCGAGCCGAGCAGCGAGATCTCCGACGACACCTGATTGCCGGTCGAACGTCAGGCGAATGCTCCTTATGCGGGCGCGAGCTGCCGATCAATCTATTGATCGCGGCACACATCAAACCGCGCGCCCCGTGCAGCGAGGCCGAGCGACGAAACTTCGAGTCTGTGGCGATGCTTGTTTGCAACCTTGGGTGCGACGCTCTCTTTGAGTGGGGATACGTAGCCGTCGACGAGGGCGGTCGGATTGTTTCCGCGACTCGCCCCACAACGCCGCACATCAGGGAAGCTGTTGGTGAGCTCGTAGCGCGTCCCTGCTCGGCTCATAGTACGGCCACAGCAGATCACTTCGCGTCCCATAAGGAGATCGCTGAACGACGCAGGTGAGGGATTTCTGGGTAGTGGCTTCAGCTCACAAATCTGTACGTGGAGGGATCCCGTTGCGGGACGCACGCCAGGTCGGTCCGTGACGATCTTCCACACAATGTGTGCCCGGAGCCCGGGTGTCGCGTTCTCCTGTGAACGAACGTGTGTAGGCGATGTGCGCCTGAACAGGAGTGCAGGGCGCTGAGCCCTGCACTCCTGCCGCCCCTGGTGCCGTTTGCTCGACCCGCGGACTCCTCCCAGTCAAGGGCAAAGCGGTCGGCGGATCAATCGTTTAGTTGCTGGGTGCGAACCAGCTGAGTGTGCATCGAACCTCATTGAGCAGCGCGATGACAGGCAGACCCTCCATCGATGGCTCACCCAGAGGGTGATCGATCGGCGGCAGATCACGGTCCCACATGGGTGTTGGTGTGCGAGCCCGAGGATTACAGTGAGCACCAGCCGTCAGCGCAACAGATCCACTGCCAAAGGTGTAAGTGATGAGCGAGGATTCCATCGTCAACAGAGGTATGCCCTCGTCCCACCACGGCGGCATCGAACGAAAGCGCGATCTCGCCACGGAGCTTGCGGAACTTGCCCGGTCGCTGCAGCGAGAACCCGACGTGGACGCCATCGTCGCGGGGTTCGTCCACGCGGCCGTCGAACTGATTCCCGGCGTCGACGAAGGATCCGTCAGCGTCGTGCTGGGACGACGGCATATCGACTCCCGGGGCGCCTCCGGAACTCTGCCGGAGCGCATCGACGCCCTACAGATGGAAGCCGGGGAAGGCCCGTGCCTGGAAGCGGCGTACAAGCACCGCACAATCCGGGTACCGGACATGGCACAGGAGGACCGGTGGCCGCGCTTCGCCCAGCGGGCCGCTGCAGCCGGCGCCAAGGGGATGCTCTCCATCCAGCTGTGGGTCGAAGGCGATGACCTGGGTGCGCTGAATCTCTACTCCCACGAAGCCAACGCGTTCACGGACGAGTCGGAGAATATCGGGCTGCTGGTCGCCTCCCACGCGGCTGTGGCGTTTGCCGAGGCCAAGAGGAGCGGGCAACTGCAGGAAGCGGTGGATTCCAGGGATGTGATTGGCCAGGCCAAAGGTATCCTCATGGAACGCCACAAGATCACCGGCGAACAGGCATTCATCGTGCTGTCCATTGCCAGTCAACGTGTCCACCTGAAACTCTGGAACGTCGCCGATTTCCTCATCAGCAGCGGAGAACTCCCCAGCAGGACAAAGACCTCATACTGAACAAACCCCGCATCAGCTTCACCCGCGAGGAACACGCCGCCTTCAGGCTGAGACCCGAACGGCCTACATCGCGTGAAACCCCAACCGGAGACACCCTCGACGATGTCCCCGCATTCGTCCGCGGATCTCCGCCGGAATACACCGACGAGCCTCCGGCGAATGTGGGAGTCTCCGGTCATCAAGCAGACCGCGACCGGAGGCCTGTTCGCGGTCGCGCGGAAAATGCGACGCCCGGTGAACCAGAGTCCCTCGGAAGACCAGTTACCCGCTGCCGGGCCCCCTTCTTGCTTCGCCAGGGCGTAGGTCTTGGATTCGCATCGCTCAGGACGGAGGCGTTCACCCCTCGGGCGCCACGCGGCCGCCGGGCCCGATATTCGAAGCCGACAGGCCGACTGTGTCATCCGTAGATGGCATCACTGGTGAGACGGCGGTGAGGTTCAGGTCGTGAAGTGGGTGCTTGAGGGCTTTCCGGTGGTCTGCACGATCAGGGCTTCAGCGACGACGCGCAATTTCATGCCCCGGGCATTCGATACGCTTTTCAGGAGCTCGAACGCTTCTTCCTGAGTGCACTTGTTCTGGGCGATGATGATGCCGACGGCGATATCGATGCCCGTCCGGGACTCCATCGCTACACGCCTGTCGTCCGCGACGTCCTGATAACGGGCGACCTGCGTCGCCATCTCCAGTGCCCGCCTGGCCTGCTCGACGAACACGCCGGCCATTCTCTGCCGTTCGGGCACGAAGAAATCGGGTGGTTCGGCATAGAACACCACCGCCATCGGCCCGTCGGAACCCACATGCAGCGGAGCAGCGAGGACAGAGGCGAAGCCCAGGGACCGGGTGAGACCGAAGTATTCCGGCCACCGATCATCTGTGTGGCCATCACGCACGACGACGACGTCCCCGGCGCTCATCGACGCCAAGACCGGGCCGTCTCCGATCCGATACTGGACCTCGTCCAGGGCAACGAGAGCCGGTGAGCTACCAGCGATCGTGGAACGCCGATGCTGGGACGTCACCCCGCACGCCACCGGACCCTCGCCGAACAACTCCTCCCCCAGAACGGTGACGTGCTGCAGGAACTCCGCGACGCTCACATCTTCCAGCACCACGTCCCGCGCTCCGCCTTTGACACCATCGGGTACACCATCCGGGTTGCCACATCGCTCACGATCCATGGCACCGTCAGGGGTGCTATCGGGCGTGCTCACCGGAGGGACCTGCTGAGGACCCACGTCCGACGCGAGATGCCGCACCCCAGCGGGGTGGAAGAAACGGGCGTGAGCGGACCAATGCGGCTCTTCGGACATCCGGTGGGGTGAGGGTCAGTGGGGGGTGAAAAATTCTATGGCAATACCGTCTGGGTCCTTGAAGTTTAGTGCGGTCCCGTAAGGCTTGGTGTCAACCGGTGGAAGCAACATTGTCGGTGAGTAGTCGAGTGAAGACTTCCCGGGGAGTGAGGTAGCCCAGGGTGGCTCGGGGTCGGT
>NZ_JADOUS010000039.1:0-5221 GCF_015752045.1 Arthrobacter sp. CAN_A2 | reverse complement strand
GTCCTCGGTCACCTCCCAGTCCAGGACGACGCACCCGACGGCCCGGCTCTTCTGGTCGTACGTCAGGAAGCACTCACGCTCATCCCACCCGGGGAGACGGGACCGTCGACCCTCAAGGGAGCTGTCTCCGGGATCACGTCCCTCGGCGCCCGCACCCTGGTGCAGGTCAGCGTCAGCTCCGGCGGCTCCACCCCACCGGCCCCGCCGGCCGGTCGGGGACCGCACAGTCTTGACATGGGAGCGACCAGGACCTGGGATGAGGGGCCGGCGGCCACCCTCACCGTCGACGTCGCAGGGAACCCGCACCTGCTGCCCGGGCAGGTCGTCGGGGTAGGCGTACACGAGGATCGAGGGTGGGCGGTGCCCGCCTGACCGGGACACGGTTGTGTGTGCCAGATTGCAGAACGAGGTGATGCTCCGGACCTAGCGTCGAAGAACACCAGCGACGAGGAAGGCACCCATCATGACTGCGTCACACAAAACGCCCCGGGCCAGCGGTTCTCCAGACACCACTTCCCGAGAAAAGGTCTCGTCCGCGCCGTCTCCTATGGTGCGGCGCCTGGTCGCAGGTGTTGTGGGTGGGCTCAGCGGCGGCGTCGTCTTCGGGGCCCTCATGGCCATGATGGGGATGCTGCCGATGATCGGGTCCCTGGTCGGTTACTCCTCGGCGGTCATCGGGTTCATCGTCCATCTGGTCATCTCGGTCGTGATCGGGCTGACCCTCACCCTCCCCTTCGCGAGCCTGCTGAAGCGCGGCCTGGTCGTGAGCGCCGTCGTCGGTCTCGTGTACGGTGCCCTGTGGTGGGTGCTCGGGCCCCTGCTGATCATGCCGCTGATGATTGGCATGCCGATCCTGACCCTGGATGGGTCCTCGATGATGTCCCTGCTGGGCCACCTGATCTACGGGGTTATTCTGGGACTGGTCGCCCACCTCGTCCTCCGGCGCCGGTGAGGCCCATGACACCGTCGAACCGATGACCAGGCAGCGTCTGAACGACACATGCTCTACAACGGTCCTCTCCGCCGCCCGTACCCCGGCGAAAGGATGGGCGCCCCACGAACGGGAGGTAGACCCTTTGACCGAGACCGGCGAACCGTTCAGCTGCCTCAACGCCGTGGACATCTTCGCCGACCTCACCGCCCAGGACATGGCTGACCTGGACCGGATGTCACCGCCGAAACTGTTCAGCAGCGGCGAACTGGTGTTCAGCCAGAGCCAGCCGGTAACGGCCCTGTTCATCCTCAAGCAGGGCAGGATCAGGATCTTCCGGGTCGCCGAAGACGGCAAGACCCTGACCATTGCGATCCTGGAACCCGGCGCCGTGTTCGGCGAGATGCTCCTGGTCGGCCAGCAAATGTACGACAACTACGCCGAAGCCATCGAGGACTCGATCATCTGCCAGCTGAGCGCCTCGGACGTCGAAGAACACTTCCTGTCCAACCCGGGCATCGCGGTGAAAATCTCCCGGCTCCTCGGCCAGCAGGTCTCACGCCTGGAAGACCGTTTGACCGACATGGCGCTGCGGCCCCTCGCCGCGAGGACCGCCTCGACCCTGCTGACCCTGAACGCGGCAGCCCCGCGTGGCAGATTCACGCATACCCGCTCCGTGAACCTCACCCATGAACAGCTCGCAGGACTCTTGGGTGCCACCCGCGAAGCCACGAGCAAGACGATGGCCGACTTCGCCGTCCGCGGCCTGATCCGGCAAGGCCGCGGACGCATCACCATCAACGACGCCGACGGGCTCCGCCGCATCTCCCGCAGCACCTTCTAACCCCCCACCACACGCGACCAGCCGTACAACGAGCCGGCCCCGCTGACACTGCAGGCTGCCCCAAACCCACCCCAGGCCCGACCCACAAGCGCCGGAGTGCCCGGCCGGCCCCACAGTTTTCTGATGAATACACCAAACAAAGAAGGAATACCCATGACTCGCATCACCGTGCACACCACCGACACCGCACCCGAGGCCGCCCGCACCGAACTCGGTGCCCTCGCCCAGCAGTTCGGCAAAGTCCTCAACATCCATGGGGCGATGGCCCACTCCCCTGTGGTCCTGCAAAGCTACGTCGCTCTCCAGCAGGTCATCGGTGACTACGGCACCTTCGACGCCGGAACCAGGGAAGCGATCGCCCTCGTCGTCGGCAACGTTGATGAATGCAGCTACTGCCAGTCCGCGCACACCATGGGCGCGAAAGCCGCCGGGCTCACCCTGGAGCAGACCATCGCCATCCGGCAGGGCACCATCGACTTCGACCCGAAACTCGCGGCCCTGCTGGAACTGGCACGCCAGAGCACAGCCAACAAGGGCTCCGTGAAGGATGACGCCTGGCAGGCAGGCCTCGACGCCGGCTGGACCGACGTCGAACTCACCGAACTCTCCACGCACATTGCCCTGAACCTGTTCACCAACTACTTCAACCACCTCGTTGACACGGACCTCGACGTCCCGGCAGCCCCGCGCCTCTAAAGCCGCGCGTGCCCGTGCCGACCCGTCCCGGAACGGGCACGCGCCCCACCGTCCCGCCATCTTTCGAAGGGGCAGTTCCCTCAACCGGAAGGAAGGTTCCCGGTCAGCGGATGAGGTGCGCGATGATCGCCTCTGCAACGGCGCGCGGGGAATCCTCCGTCGGAATGTGCTTGCCGTCCACTTCCACAAGATCGGATCCCGGAATCAGCTCGACATAGCGATGGGCGAAGCTGATTTTCTGGAAATCGTCGGCGCGGCCCCATACCAGGCGGGTGGGCAGCACCAGGTCCTGCAGGGCCGGTACCAGGTCCTGCGTGTAGCTCGGGTCGGCCGCGGCGGCCATCGCCGTCCAGGACCGCACGCGTGCCGGGTCCCGCCACGGAGAGAGGTAATCCGCGAGTTCGTTATCGCTCAGCTCCCGCAGCACACTGCGCCGGGTCGATGTCGTGCGCGCGTCGAGCAGGTCCTGGACGCTGGTTGCAGCGCGCACCTGCGGGTCACGGAAACGTTCCACCGCCGGTACCGGCCAGGAATCGAACATGACCGAGTTCATCAGGACCAGCCTGCGCACCCGTCCACTGGTGGCGGCGATGTGCTGGGCGATCCCGCCGCCGATATCGTGTCCGGCCAAGTCGAATTCCTCCAGCCCCAGCGCGTCCGCGGCCCGCACCACGGTGCTGGCCAGCGACGGCACGGACGCCTGCTTCACGTCCAGCTCCCCGCCGCTGGCGCCGAATCCTGGGAGATCCAGGGCGACGCACCGCGCCACCTCCCCCAGTGCCGGCAGCACCGGCTGCCACACGCGGCTCCAGAAGGTGCCATGCAGCAGCAAAAGGGGAATCCTCGACGAGGTCCCTGCGCTCAGGTAGGACAGCATCGCGCCCTCCACCTCGATCTGGTCACGGCGCACTAGATTATTGCTCAGCATGCTGAATAGTGTAGGGGCCTACGTCAGTCCCGACGGAGTCCCCTGCCCGGCGCTCGATATTAACCATTCGAGACACAACCACCACCACATCACCACATTGCTCCCGACCGGGGCCGGAAGGATCAGGGCATGACCATCACACCGTCCGTCATCATCTTCGATGTCAACGAGACTCTCTCCGACATGGGACCCCTCGCAGAAGCATTCAACCAAGCAGGCATGTCGGCGTCCCTCACTAGGCCATGGTTCGCCGAACTACTCCGCGACGGGTTTGCACTCACCGTGGCAGGAGACAATCCTGACTTCGCTCACCTGGCTACGGACAACCTCCACCGCCTGCTCACCCAGACCTCCGGCCCGGGAAAGTACCAGAAACAGGTCGATGACATTATGGGCGTGTTCAAGAACCTTGCCCTGCACGCCGATGCGGTCCCCGGGATCACGGCGCTCAGCCGGGTCGCTGACCTCGTAACGTTGAGCAACGGCGCGACCTCGGTCGCGCAATCGCTGGTAACCCGAGGCGGTGTGCAGGACGAATTCGCGAGGTTCCTCAGCGTTCAGGACGCCGCCCGGTGGAAACCCGCCCGCGAAGCCTACGACTACGCGGCCACGGAAACCGGCCACACCGTCGATGAGCTGCTTCTGGTCGCTGTGCACCCATGGGACATCCACGGCGCTCACGCTGCGGGGCTGCGCACGGCGTGGATCAACCGTACGGAAGCCACTTACCCCTCATACTTCACCGCACCGGACATCGAAGCCGAGGATCTTGTAGCTCTGGCAGGGAAACTCACCGGACCATGAGGACATGGCAGGGCCGACGGACATAACCCGGCTGGCCGGTGCAGGGAGGGCAAGAGGTAGCACCATCCGGTGACCCGCAGCACGACCATCAGCCACTCAACCGGCACCCGATTCCTGAGGTGCGAGGCCGCTCCAACCACCGTCATTGCCTCGGATTCTTGTACTGGGATCGGTGGGAGGAATTCCCGCCTGGGATAACCTTTTCGGCGCGTGGAGCGACGGCAACAGGCCCGGCCCGGCCTGGAAGCCAATCCGCAGTACCGATAAAAACGCCTGCCCGACATCCATCCTCACCCCGCACCGGCCGCCCCCGTAGGAGCGCCAGCGGATGCCTCGGTGAGCGGGTTGGCCTTGGCCGGGCCCGTCTCGACGCGGGTTTGAGGCGAGACAAGCGCATGTGCATATGCATATGCATATGGCCGATGCTCACTTGAAGGAGATGATGCGGCAAATATCCGTCGGCCGGCACTCGGCCGGATCAAGGCTCCGGCCGGTTTCGATGAGATGTTCGAGCTCGGCTGCCAAGACCGCAAGTTCCTGATGGCGTGAGCGGACCTCCGCCAATTTCTGCTCGAGAACGACAGACATGTGGCTGCAGGGTGCCTGGCCGCCATCACGAAGACTCAGGACCTCGGCGATGTCCGCCAACGTGAGACCCGCGCCCTGGGCGGCACGGATGAAGCGCAGGCGGTCAATGGTCGCCTCGTCGTAGGCCCGGTAACCATTAGGGGCGCGGCGAGGCTCCGGCAACAGCCCTTGACGCTCGTAGAAGCGGATGGTCTGCCGGTCCACGCCCGTGGCGGCGGAAATGTCCCCGATAAGCATGCTCAAAGTCTACGACTTGACCGTGTAGTCGACTACAGGGTTTACCGTGGGCGAATGAAGATCACCCTGCAGTACTTCGACGGCTGCCCGAACTGGATGGGGGCTTGACCCCGGATCTTGGACACGCTGATTCCAGCACGATGCTGGGGAAGCGAGAATCCAAGACATGGCAAGGAAAAATTACACGGACGAG
>NZ_JADOUS010000038.1:0-5417 GCF_015752045.1 Arthrobacter sp. CAN_A2 | reverse complement strand
AAACGTCGTCGTGAAGCACTCATCTCAGCGGATCTCTCTTCCAGTAACACCCTCAGTTTAAGAGGGCCCACTGTCCGAAATCCCTAGGCCGCCCAGATCGAGGTTAACAACCACGGCGGGAGATCTGGATCTGAAGATCCCGAAGATTCGCCAGGGGTCATTCTTCCCCGCCTTGCTGGAGCGGCGCCGCCGGGTTGATCAGGCATTGTTCGCGGTCGTGATGGAGGCGTATGTTCACGGCGTCTCGACCCGCAAGGTCGATGACCTCGTCAAAGCGCTCGGTGCCGACACAGGAATATCCAAATCGGAGGTGTCGAGGATCTGCGCGGGTCTCGACGCGGAGGTCGCTCAGTTCCGTGACCGCACCCTTGGAAGCCAGGACTTCCCGTATGTGTTCCTGGACGCGACGTACTGCAAAGCCAGGGTCGGGCACCGCATCGTGTCCCAAGCTGTCGTCGTCGCGGTTGGTATCGCTGCCGACGGACGCCGGGAAGTACTGGGTTTCGACGTTGGAGATAGTGAGAACGAGGACTTCTGGACCGCCTTCCTGCGGTCGTTGAAGGCCCGCGGTCTCGACGGGGTGAAGCTGGTCATGTCTGATGCCCACGCCGGGCTGAAGAAAGCTATCGGCACCGTGTTCCAGGGTGCCGGCTGGCAAAGATGCCGAGTCCACTTCATGCGCAACGTGCTCGCGGTGGTCCCAAAAGGTAGTCAGGATATGGTCGCCTCGATCATCCGCACGATCTTCGCTCAGCCCGACGCGCAGCACATCCGCAGCCAGTTCACGGAAGTGACCACGATGCTTGGACGCTCTCATCCAAAGGTTGCCGCCATGCTCACCGATGCCGAAGCTGACCTCCTCGCCTTCGCCGCGTTCCCGCGCCGACACTGGCGACAGATCTGGTCCACGAACCCGTTGGAACGGGTGAACAAAGAGATCAAACGCCGCACCGATGTCGTCGGCGTGTTCCCCAACACGGCGGCGCTGCTGCGCCTTTCAGGAGCAGTGTTAATCGAGCAGCACGACGAGTGGGAAGCCGGAGAACGCCGCTACTTCTCCGAAGCATCCATGCTCGAGCTGACCACGATGAACAACCCCGCCGAGCCCGTCGACCAGGCGGTGATCCTCCCCGAACTCGCTACCGCCTAAACTAGAACAACTGACCCACACGGTGTCGAGGAAACTCCACCACTCAGCGGGACGTCACCGTTGCGCCGGGCAGGCGCGGATTACGACGCGGTCCGGGGCGGACGCCACGGACCAGTTGCAGCAACTGGAAAAGCTCCTCGACGCCGTCGACCGAGCCGTGACGGACCTTGCCGGACAACCCGCACCAGATGCTGATGCCCGCATGAATAATGAAGCCGCGCTGTGGATTCGCCGCAACCTGGAAGACATCCTGGCCACTTGCACGGCAATACAGATCAGTACTGCCGAGAAGCAGGGGCTGCTGAGGACTTAGTTTGCGCTTTGATGTCGATGGCCGAGTTGCGGTGGTGCGGCGTGCCGCTAAGTAGGTTTTGGCGTCGCGGTGAGCACGATGTTCCTGCCCCACGGATCTTCCGTGTAGCAGCTGATCAGAACCACCCGGCCGGGCACGATGTCCCAGATATCACTGTCTTTCAGGGTGTCTTTGTCATGGGTGGTGATGGAGTCGACGACGTAGGTGAGCCGGCCGGTGAGCGTCGTCAATGTGAATTCGGATCCCACGAGGGAGGGGTCGCTGAGCCGGTTGAAGGGCGCGTCCCGCCCTTCCCAGCTGTGTCCGACGATGTACGTGGTGTTCGAGGATCCCGGTCCGGGGGATCCATAGTCCGTGAGCCAGTAAGCATCCAGTGTCAGCGGCGGAACGAGCAACTCCGACACCCGGTCGGCGTCGGTAGCAGTCAGCGGCAGGACCGCGATATCGATGTCAGCGTCCACGAAGGACAAACCAACCGGCTGGGACCCCACCGGCGCAGCTGATGGGGACCCTGCCTGCGCCGCAGATCCTGTCAGGTTACCTGCTACCGGGTTACCTGCTACGGCGTCGCCTGCTGCCGGGTCGCCTGCTGCCGGGTCGCCTGCTTGCGGGGATCGGGGCGGCCCCTCACCCTGCTCGAACGGGTTAGGAACCGGTGAGGCTGACGCCGACTGTGTGCTGGGCGACGGGATAGCGCCGGATGGTGGTCGAGCGGACTCGAGCGGCACTGCGCATGCCGTAAGGGCGAGGCTGGTGCATGCAAGAAGGGTGAGGCTTCTCCATCGCCTCTCGTGCCCGCAGCCTCGGGTCTGCCGGACTGGTTGGCCCGGTATGACATTGGCGTGGGCGTCCCCCGCCGGGCGCTCACGAAGGAGTCGGCGGCGAGGTGAGCTCCATCCCACCGGTCCTAATGCCTACGAGTCGAACGCTGCGACGCCACCGCTGCGCGCGCAAGGATGAGAAGGCATGCTGTGGCACCGGCGAAAACAACGGCCGGCAGGAACGGCTGTGTTTCATGCGCAGTACTCGCCGCAGTCTGGATATTCGTGCCACGGTTGGTTCCGCCCGTGACACCGTCACGGCCGGTCACCCCTGATCGATTGTCGAACCCTGCACCTGTCCCCCCACCGTCAGAACCATCGCCCAACAGCGGCGCAGAAGAGGTCACGGTCGGACCAGGCACCGGAACAGTCACCGTCGGAACCGGCACCGGAACGGTCACTGTCGGTACTGGCGTCGGCACCACCGTCGGCTCATCCGTCGGGGTCGGCACCACCGTCGGCTCAACCGTCGGCGTCGGCACCACCGTCGGCTCAACCGTCGGCGTCGGCACCACCGTCGGCTCCACGGTCGGGGTCGGCGCCACCGTCGGCACGACTGTCGGCTCAACCGTCGGGGTCGGCGCCACCGTCGGCACGACTGTCGGCTCAACCGTCGGGATCGGCACCACCGTCGGCTCAACCGTCGGCGTCGGCACCACCGTCGGCTCCACGGTCGGGGTCGGCACTACCGTCGGCACGACTGTCGGCTCAATCGTCGGCGTTTCTGTTGGTTCCGGGGTGGGGGCGCAGTCGGAGGTGATGAAGGTGTTGTTGTCCAGTGTTACCGCTCCATCGCGGGCTAGCGCCCGGCCTTCGACGACGGTATTGGTGGTGACCGAGATGGATGTCAGGGCGAGGATTGAGCCCGTGAAGGAAGAATTGGTGCCCAGGGTCGCGGAGCTGCCGACCTGCCAGTAGACGTTGCAGGCCTGGGCGCCTCCGATGAGTGCCACGTTGCTGGCGGAGGCGGTGATGAGGGTGCTTGCGACCTGAAAGATGAAGACCGCGTCTGGGTCACCTGCCGCGTCCAGGGTCAGGGTGCCGCTGAGGGCCAACGGGCCCGTGGATTTGTAGACCCCGGCTTGAAGGGTCTGGCCTACGAGGTCGCCCGCGACGCTGTCCGTGGGGGCCCTTCCGGCGGCGTCGTTGTAGGCGATCGTCAGGTCCGACTGGGCCTGCAGGGCTTCGGCGTCGGCGGCGTCGATGTTCCGGGCCTGCCCTGGCGGGAATCCTGTGACGGCGCTGCCCGGGCTTACCCCCAGATCGGCGTTCAGGCGGGTGGGACCGGTGTTTGTTACGGTTTGTCCGCCGAGCACGGAGTAGGCGCCTGCAGTGCCGAGGCCTATGGGCGCGTCGGCGGCGAAGGCTTCCCAGGGGCCGCTGACCAGGGTGAGGCTGGTGAGGGTGATGACGCCCATCGCGGCACTCACCGTTGCGGTCCGCCGCCAGGTATTTGATCGGGTGAGGCGATGGCGGGGTAGAGAAGTTGAGCGTTTCATTGAGACCCTTCCAGCGAAGCGGAGGCCGGAAACGAAATCCCACGACTGAAGATCCAGAAGATTATAATTTCGGATCAGGCGAAGAGTGGTTCTGCACCGTTCGAGGAGACAGGTCGCGGTGCTTCCCTCAAAATAGTCTTGAACAAGCATCCACACGCTGTCGGATCAAAATAAATTGTTGTTGACTGCGGAAGGGCATGGTGACGATAATGGCCCCGCCCTGCAGGGCTTCTAGTTAATGCGTGGGGCCTCAGTATTGAAGGACACAGCCCGGATTACCTGCTGGATAATCTGATCGACGGCGGGCACAAAATATTTCATGCGGTGGCCTTCCCACTATTGCGTCGCGTTGGTATCCGGTGATTGGAGCTCGTCGATCAGCATGATCGGCCGGTCATCGTTGGGGGCGGGCAGGTCGAGCTCTCCGCAGAGAGCCGCGACGTGGGACGCGACGAAATACCCCCCCCGTTCATGATGCGTTCATGGGCGAAGGCGATCGAAGACCAGGTAGCGCAGCAGGGACGAGGCAGGTCCTACGGTGCCAAGGACGGTGGTGCGGTGCCCGTAGGTGGCCAGCACTTCTTCCTGGTGGACGAGGGCCGGCACGTGATCGATGACGGTCATCAGCGGCAGCGATCCCCGGTCAGCGTGCTGCTACTGGTGTGCGGGTGGAGCCCGAAGGGCGGAGCTTGATGCCGTACACCTGTGGGTGAGCCGCCAGACCGGCCTTGTTCAATGCTTTGTCGCGATCAAACACCTATGTCAGGGATGGATGTACGCCTGTGGTGGGGCCCCTCGAGTAGGCAATACACCGCAATTGACTCTGCGTGGAAAAAAACTTGATCAGTGCTGACGACTTCGGCTCGTCAGACTTAGCGATGGACGTGCCGCTGGGGGCACCGTCCGTGTAAAGGACGACATGACCAACAGTGGAACGTGGGCGGTGGGCAACCGCCTGGAACAAGACAACACCGGGACGGCGCCCGCCTCGAAACAGGGCGCACTCCCGCCGCGCACCCAAGGACGAACGACCGGAGTCGGAACCGCGGCCGAGCAGCAACGCTCCCGCGCCGTCCAACGGTTAGGGCTGATCGGGTCAGGCGACGAGGAACGCTTTGACCGGCTCACCCGAACAGCGAAGGCGCACTTTGGGGTAAGCTCAGCGACCATATTTCTGATTGCCGATGATCAGCAGTACCTTAAATCCTTCGTGGGCCCGCTGCACCGGTACCTGGAGCGGAACATCGCTTTCTGCAATGTAACCATTCAGCAGGATGAACCACTGATCATCCCCGACACCCTGTCCGACCCCCGCTTCAAAACCAATCCGTCCGTGGTCGCCGCACCTTTCATCCGGTTCTACGCCGGCATACCCCTACGCGGACCGGGCGGATGGTTCGTCGGCAGCTTCTGCATCCTCGATCAGGACGCCCGGGATTTCTCCCGTAATGACCTGCAGAAGCTCCACGCGCTGGCCAATGAAGCAGAAGTCGAACTCAACACGCCTTGGTGTCATAGCGTCGTAGCAACAACATAACTGGCTCTTCACGGTTCGTGGGGAATGGCGTGCTGAGGTGAGTGTCATGCCGCCGTCCGGGTGGCACTGGTAAGCAGGATACGGGATCGATAATTGT
>NZ_JADOUS010000037.1:0-5632 GCF_015752045.1 Arthrobacter sp. CAN_A2 | reverse complement strand
ACCCGAACGACGTCCACTACAGTTACCAGCAGCCAGCCCTGGCAGCGTAGAGATAATCACCGACTCCGCTGTCCGAAATCACCGCAGCAGCCCAGACCATGTGTCCGGCATATCGGGCCACGATCCTGGTGCTTGCGCGGTTGTCGGCGCCGGTGGGGTCGATGTCCCGCCGGCGGGAAATCCCAAGCCGGCGCAACCATCGGGCTACGGTCACCGGTGAGATCCGGTGGCCTTCCCGGACGAGCTCGAGGTGGATCTGGCGTGCCGTCCATTTGTGCTTCCGGCGCAGCTCCTCGATCCGGTCCACCACCGCGTCGGGGGTCTGGGTGGGACTGGTGTGCGGTGCGCTGGAACGATCAATCAGACCCACCTCGCCGAGCACCTCGTAGCGGCGCACCCACTTCGTGAGTGTCTGGCGGGCGACCCCGGCTTCTGCCGCGACGTGGGCGATCGGGCGGTGCTGGCAGCGGTCTACCAGGCGTCGTCTTCCAGCAGGGGTCAACGGGGCATTAGCGTGGGTCATGAGGGGTAGGTCCTTCGTGCGAATGGTTTGTAGAGGTACTTCCATCCTGCAACCGGGGACCTACCCCTTTCTCACACCCAAACCGCCCGGCGTGTCACCAACGTCATGACCCACAACAGCTAGGCGGAAGCACTTTCGGGAACACCGAGCGGGCGTGGGAAGGCTTACTCGGACTAGTCGGCTAACCAGCTGACTGCAGACCAAGAAGACTTTCCCGGCCAGGTCTCGACCGCGTGAACGATCTCGACCGCCCAGAACTGTTGACCGGCCACCTTTTCTCGCGGTGGTGGTACTGACCCTGTTCATGAAGCCAGCACCGCCACTGCACGCGAATTGTCACATCCGCTGCAGGTCATCCACCTGGCGGTCCTCACCCAGGGATTCCGGAAAACACCACCCGAAACGAGTCTCGACGCCGCCGATGCCGGTGACGACCTCGCCGCTGCAGCCCACACCTGAGGCGAAGCCCGGCGCCGATCCAGCCACCCCGCGTCGCTGGATCGGCGCCGCGCAGTCCTTGGTCCGCGGCAAATGTTCCACTAGTCTCACGGATCATCCGGGTTTCTGTGGAGGACCAAGGCATCAGTCCAACAAACCCGCAGGTCGACCTACCCATGCGGAAACCACCGAATGAAAAACACCCGTCGTACTCACATTCGGGACCGCCCTTAGTCGGCTCATCGTAATTGAGAGTGGAGGCACGGTCTGAAACCCCCCGACTCCAGGAGTGATCGGGCGATGTAGTGGGTGAGGTTTCGGAACCCGAGGGCTGATCCGCGTAGGTGCTCGAGACGGCCGTTAGTAGCCTCCGTGGGTCCGTTGGAGGTGCCGGGTCGGTCGAAGAACGCAAGGATATCCGCGGCCCGTTGTTTCAGGGTCCGGCCGAGCCGTCGGATCTCGACCAGAGCGGCCGGCACGCCGGTGATGACTGCGTCGATCACGGCTTTCATCCGTTTCTTACCCTTCTGCTTATCGGGTTCCCGGTACGCGGCGACGATGCGTTGATAGATGCCCCAGGTGGCTTCGACCTCAAGGTGCTCCTCGGATCTGAACACCGCGTCCAGACGGGCGTGTTGCTTGTCGGTAAGGAGATCCGCGCCGGTATGCAGGGTCCGCCTCGACCGGTAGAGCGGGTCATCAGAACGACCTCGATGCCCGAGCGTGGCCTGTTGAACGCGTTGCCAGCACCGGTCGAGTCCGTCCCCGGCCAGACGAACCACGTGGAAGGGATCCATGACCGGTACCGCGTCGGGGAGCTCTTCCGCGGTGGCGGTTTTGAAGCCGGTGAACCCATCCATAGCGACCACGTCGATGCCGTCCCGCCAGGCCTGCGGGCGGCCAGCGAGCCAGGTCTTGAAGACCTGCTTGGAGCGGCCCTCGACCATGTCCAACAGGCGTGCCGGTCCCGTCTTCTCGCGGATCGGTGTCAGGTCGATGATGACCGTCACGAACTTGTCGCCCCTACGGGTGTGGCGCCAGACGTGCTCGTCCACCCCGATCGCGCTCACCCCGTCGAACCGGTGCGGGTCATCGATGAGCCGGCGCTTACCCTCGGCGAGAACCGCGGTGTTCGCGGTATGCCAGGACACGCCGAGACCGGCCGCGACGCGGGACATGGTGAGGTGATCGACCACGATCGCGAACAGCGCCCACCGGAGTCCGCTGCGGGAGATCTTCGCCCGAGGCTCGGCTGCCTTCGAAGTGTCCTGCCGCCAGGCACGCCCGCAATGCTCGCACCGGTACCGGCGTACCCGCACCAGCAGCGTCGTGGGTCGGTGACCGAACGGCTCGTGGGCGAGCCGACGCGTCACCGTGTCTTTCGGTGCTCCTTCCGCACCACAAGTACGGCACCACCGATCGGGTTGAAGAACTCGGCACTCAATCACAGCCTGACTCGCGCCGAGATGCTGGCCGACCGCCACCAATCCAAGCTCGTCGAGGCGGCAGAACGTGGTCAGGTCAGGGCGAACGAAGGTAGCGTTTAGCACGTCGAGGTCTTTCAGATGGATAGCGTGAGAACTTCCATCATCGGAAGGCCTCGACCTCTATCCCGCCACCGACGCGCCCACCCCGCTCACGTCGACGGCACCCGGCCTCCACTCTCAATTACGAAGAGCCCCTTAGTCGTCAATCCCGGTTGGCCGCTCTCCGATAGTGTCTCGGAAAAGACAGTTTTACGAGACATCCCGTCGGCCATGTAGGGGATAGAGAACTTCCGCGAGATCTCGGGGTAGCGTCTGTCTCGGAAAGTCGTCTCGCAGTAAAGTGTCTCAGCGTTCGTGTCGCCAGCACTTTATAAGGCAGGGTGGTGGGATGAGGCTTCTTGGCTATACCCGCGTGAGTACATCGGCCCAGGACGCGAAGCTGCAGCTCGACGCGTTGGTCGCCGCTGGGGTGCAGAAACGCGATGTGTTCTCTGACGTCACCTCGGGCAGCAGGGTCGCGGTAGAGCGTCCCGGGATGAAGAAGCTCCTCGAGTACGCCGACGAGTGGGACACCGTCGTCGTGTGGCGCGTCGACCGGTTGGGCCGGTCCCTGATCGATGTGTTGAACACGGTGAACCTGTTGCGGGAGCGGGGGATCCTGGTCCGGTCTCTATCGGATGGGATAGATCCGGAGACCTCGACGGGTCGGCTGATGCTGAACATGCTGGCCACGCTGGCAGAGTATGAGCGTGAGCTCATTGTCGAACGCGTCAACGCCGGTCTGGTTGCGGCCCGGCAGAGCGGGATCCGGTTCGGCCGGCCACGCTCGGACCCGAAGGTCATCGCTGCGAAGCTCGCCGTCGTGGCCGAGGCCCGGGCGAAAGGCGCGACCGCCGAGGACGCCGCGCGTCTGGTGGGCTGGAGCAGAGCAACCCTGTACCGGCACCAGAAGACCCAATGAGGCCGGACACCGTGCAGACCGAACCTGCTCGAGCAGAGCGCTCGATTGTCAGGAGGCCGCGGTGATCCGGCTCCTTCGGTAGTCAGTAAGCATCGACCCCCTACCAATGTTCCTGTTCCTGTTTCACGATTCCGGTCGCGCAGAAAGCCCGGATGGACCCTCAGGACAGGTTCGGGATCGTCGTGCCCGTTCGCACGCACCGATCGATCCGCGCATCCGCAGGTCTGCGCGTCAGTCCATCAGCTGGACGTACGCCCACCGCCCGCCGAGGTCGGAGCGCAATACTCGCAGCATCTCGCTGATGACCTCCCGAGTTGCCCCGTCGGTCACGACCGCGACCCGACCGACGACCGCTGAACCGGTCGTGTCCTGATCACCCATCAGGCCGAGTTCACCGCAGGATGCGCAGCTGAGCACTGGTTCCCTTCCGGTCTCATACCAGCCTTTGAGGGAACTCCAGAACGCGTCCTCGTCGAAGTCCTCTCCGCACGTGTGGCACGACGGCGGTCCGGTGCTGTCCATGGCGAGGAACATCCGGTCGAAGACGTCCGTGGGAGATACGACGGCGATCGTGTTCCTCCGGCTCGGTCCTGGGTCGGGGCCGTAATCGAACCAGGGCGACTGCCATACTGGGCCGGGCCGGTCGACGATCGCGTCGGACCAACGCTCATCTACGGCACGTTCATCCGGCTCGGCAAGGCCACGGCTGCGTAGGAACTCCCTGACCTCATACGCCCTCTGCTCGGCAGTGTTCTCGGTGGCGTCGAGATCGACGAACTGTTGGCGGTGATCTCCCATGTGTCTCATCCTCGCGGCAGAGCGGTCGCTGTCAACCTTGGGATGGACCGACCCGACAGATGCCACCTTCTCGGACCCGTCGGGCGAAACGCAGTCAGTCGCCCGCACTTCGCACCCCGACTCCTCACGCGTCTCGGCTGGAGGCCCCAGGGGCGGACTACCCCCTGGACGATGGTGTCCGACGGGGGATCGATCGTGGGATCAGTTGCGGGACGGTTCGGTTACGACCCGGCACGCCGATACTCGCGGCTCTCCACGCCCTGATGTTCTGCTGGGCCCTAGGGGCGGTTGCGTGTCCGGGCGTACCGGCGGGCAAGGTCATTCAGGGCGAGGGTAGTGATAATGATCGATACCGCCACGGCGGCCAGGCCGACGTAGAGCCCGGTCAGCATGGCCATTGGTGAGCTAGCGTCGGCCAGGAACCTGATCCCGCCAACGGCTCCGACCACCCAGAACAAGGCCACAGCGATGACCGCGACGAGGGACGGCAGGGCGTCGCGATGGTTCTTGAGCCAGTGTGATGGTCGTGCCCTGTTGATCCCCATGAGTGCCATGTTCCAATTCTCCGGTGACAGAACGACCCGGAGGCCGGAAACACGTACCGGAACGGTCACAGTTCGCACAGCCCAGTGCACCCAGGGCGGGTGTTCCACACACCGACTGCTCTGTGGGTGAGCTGGCGCCTGCCGGGTGCCGAGTGTCGGGTGTCGGGTGCCGGAGTGAAGCTGCAGCTCACCCACCGGTGGACGGCTTTGAGCTCCACCCTTCGGGCTCCACCCTTCGGGCTCCACCCGCCCACCGGTGGATAACCGGCATGATCGTCGCCGCCGGACCCGGTGATTGTGTCAAGCCGTTTTGGCCCCGGCCGGACGGCTTGAAGTGGCCCCGGCTGATGACCATCGAACGTAGCCAAGCCGTCAATGCCTTACGGTTATGACCCCGGTGCAGGATCCTCAAGCAAGTCATTCGGAGGCAGCTGTCTGATTCTCCTGGTGGAGCGAGTCGATGTGGCATCGGTCTGCGAAGCTGTCGCCATGACCATCGATATGAGAGCCATGCTCGGACGCGTCGTCCCGGAAGTCTTCGATGAGCATCTTGTGACGGCAGATGTGAACACCGATCACAAAGTTTGGCCCTACGGTTCACTCGTGATTAGCCGCACGAGCGAGGGGCGCTCAGTCATCATCGGAGCTGACGGTGGTCCATTCATAGTCGCCTACGTTCCGGAGCTGAACGTGCAGACCATGGTCTTCGATGAAGAGGACGATGAGGAGGACGCCGAAGTGTACCGGGAGGAAGCACTGCGAAAGCTCTGTCTTGTAATGCTGGTATACCGGCCCTTCGCATTTAGGCGTGGTTGGTTCGTTTCGCGCGGTAGGGGCGGTGGCCGCCGGCAGCGAGTAGGCAGCGGAGTCTGTAGTTGGT
>NZ_JADOUS010000036.1:0-5809 GCF_015752045.1 Arthrobacter sp. CAN_A2 | reverse complement strand
GAATCGTCACACCCACCTGCCAGAATCAAACACATCAGGCAGCCAGTAAGCCCCGATCACACCAACGAAACCGCCTCATGAAAGATCGAGGCTAAAGGATGGTCTTACCCACTGAGCATGGATGAGGTCCGTGCCGCTCTTCTGTCCGCAAAGGCAATTGTGGGGAGTTTTGGGTTCAGCCGGACGGACGCGAGATTTGAAGGGCGGATGGTCCTACACCTCCATTGGCCATCGGATGCCCGCCCACAATACTTCGATCTGGGAACCCATGACAGGAGTCCTCTGATGATGTGGGTCAGCTCGGTTCCCTCCGAGATACGCCAGCGCATGAGCTGGGAACTCAAGAACATCTGGCTCGGCCAGGCCGCTGAATGGGCAGCGAAAGCACCCATGCGAGGGAATGCTTGGACTGCCTCTGACCATTATTGGATCGTGCGGTATACGGAAGCCGCTGGTCTGGTCCTTGAAGAATCTTGACGCGCACTTCTGGGCTATCCCGCGTATGAGAACCCGAAGGCTATCAAGCTGATGAAACAGCCGGCCGAGATCCGTACGTTGTCCCGTCGCGGAGCATGGCCCAAAGGACGTTGAGGCGGCGCCGGGCCAACGAAATCATGGCCTGAATGTGGGTTTTGCCTTCACCGCGTTTGCGGTCGTAGTAGGTCCGGGAGGCCGGGCAGCTTTTCAGGGCCGACAGGCCGGAGAGGTAGAAGACGCGCAGCAGCCGCCTGTCGTAGCGGCGGGGCCGGTGGTGGTTGCCGCTGATGCGGCCGGAGTCACGGGGCGCGGGAGCGAGCCCGGCGACGCCGGCGAACCGGTCCGCGGTTTCAAAGACGGTGAGGTCTCCGCCGGTGGCGCCGAGGAACTCGGCGGCTAGGACGGGACCGAAGCCGGGCATACTCAGCAGGATCCGGGTGTGCCGGTGTTCGATGACCTTCTGACTGATCAGCGCGTCCAGGTCGGCGAGTTCCTTGTCGAGGGTGATGATCTCCTGGGCCAGGGCTGCGACGATTTGTTCTCCGAGGTGCTGGGCCGGGACGGTTGTGTGCTGGGACTTCGCGGCATCGATGGCGGCCTGGGCGACAGCGGCGGAGGAGCGGGTGCCGTGTTTCTTCAGCCAGGAATGCAGCCGCGTCTGCCCAGTGCGGCGAATCCCGTCCGGGGTGCGGTGTTTGGTGAGCAACAGTAAGGCGGCCTTGGAGCGGCTGTAGTCAAAGGCCCGCTCGAGTGCCGGGAAGTACTCGAGCAGCTGGGCCTGCAGACGGTTGATCGCCCGGACCCGGTCCGCTGATTTGTCGGCCCGACGGGCGGTGAGGATCCGTAGACCGGTGCTGATCTCATCCCCGGCCCGCAGCGGCTGAAGGTCTTTGCGCATTCGGGCCTGGTCAGCGATGACGGCGGCATCTTTGGCGTCCGTTTTGCCCTCTCCGCGGTAGAGCTTGGAGGCGTGGTGGACGATCCGGCCTGGAATGTAGAGAATGTCCTGGCCGTGGGCGACGAGGATCGCGATCAGCAGCGCCGGTCCGCCGTGGTTCAGGTCTGTTGCCCAGATGACCTCGTCCCCGTCGGCGATATTGAGGACGTTGGCGATGAGCTCGAGCAAGGCTGGTTCGTCGTTTGGGGTCTTCTGCGATAGCAGCCGGTTGCCGTCGGTATCGATCACAACACAGTGATGATGGGCTTTGCCGGCGTCGATACCGGCCCACACTTTCGTCAAAACTGCCTCCAGTCTGTCGTATGGGTGAAACCCGGCAGATAACCGCGCCGTCGTGTCCTTATCCGGCGATCTTGTCGCGTCTCTCAATCAGCGGTCGGGCCATCGCGGGAACGGCAGGCGGCCAATCCTTCGGAGCCGTCACGAAATGAATCGTCCGGCCACAGCAGCAAAGCCATACCCACCTCCCCCGGGTAGCCACGACCCTACAACGGCCACGAAACCACCCAGCAACAACATAAGGACAGCAGACAAAAAACATCAGGGTCGGGTGCGACGAAGGAGCAGCCCGGACCTCATCAGGCCGGAGCGAAGCGCAGGACCATTGCCATGGTTGGAGCGCCAGCGACAATCCTGGGAAGCCTGTAGACCGCCGGCCGCCCGCGGCCGCCAGCCAACGGAACCCCAGCAACGACGGAAGGGCCGACACCCATCAGGTGCCAGCCCTTACTCACTTACTCACTTACTCAAATACTCATTCACTCATCGGTGTCGACCAGGCGTAATGCGCGCGGTCGGGGCAGCAGTAGAGGCCGAGGCTCAGTCGAGCCAGTCCGGGCGGCCGGCGAGGCCGAGCCGGTAGCGCGCCGCATCCACGGAGGGGCTATGCGGCCCGAGGGCCAACTGGAAAGCCCGCAACTGCAAGCGGGTGCGCTGCAACCGAAGGCGATTGGCGAGCGAGCGGTCACCGCGACCGGGCACCCCCGCCAGGGGTGCCACGGACGGGGATATGACCAGCGCCCCGGCGCTTGCGATACCGCTGTAGAAGATCCGCTCGGCACGGTTCAGCCCGTCTGGGGCGCTGAGGAAGGTCAGGAGTTCGGCGGGGACGGGTTCGAGGTCGGGTTCCAGCGCGCACAGTGCTTCTGTGAGCTCTCGACGGTTGACTGGCAGGTCTTCGGCGCCGAGGGTCCGGGCGCTGCGGGACCAGTCTGAGACGTAGGTGTCGGCCCAGGTGCGGCCGAACCGCGGGGTCAGGTCTCTGCCGACGGCTTCGTGGGCCCCGAGGAAGGCATCGGTGAAGGCCAGGTGTACCCAGCGCAGCAAGGCGGGGTCGGAGGCCGCGTAGGCGCGGCCGTCGTCGGTGGTGCCGCGGACCCGCCCGTGCATGCGGCGGACTCGTGCCGAGTCCCGCTCGGCGAGTTCCACGGAGCCGAAGGTGGTGATGGTGAGCCAGCGCGCGGTCCCGGCGAGACGGGCCCAGGGGTCACTGCGGTAGGAGGAATGCCGTGCGACCCCGGCCATCGCCAGCGGGTGTGCGCCCTGGCCGAGGAGGGCCGCGACGCCGCCGACCAAAGTAGAAAGGCCACCGTGGACTTGCCAGACGACGCCGTCGGGCTCGAACAAGCCCGGCCCCTCGCCGACCAAGGCGATGTCGCGCACCCAATCCGGCGCCCCGGTAGGGTCACCGGAGACCCGGGCGCGGAACGCACTGCGGACTCGGTCGGACAGCTCGGCGGGGCGCGGTATCGAGCTCACAGGCATGATGCTCCAACGACGGTAGGTCGACGACGATGGACATCCCGTGCGGGACTCCACTACGTAGCGTAGAACACGGACCTGACAGGGTGCTGCCGATTCCATACGCCCGTCAGAAGAGGGTGGGGGCTTCGGGGTTGGTGCCGGTGAGCAGGGGCCGGATGATCGTTTCGTTCCATCCGTGCTCGAGGAGAGCAGTGCGCAGCTCAACGGACTGGGCGTGAAACTGGGCGCGGCCGATCCCGCGCCACTGGAAGGAGGACGCGTTGGCGTGCCGGCCTTTCCGGGACCGGTCGAGCATGTTCAGTGCCTGGGTGCCCGGCAGCAGGTGAGAGTCAGTGCCGGTCGTGGCGTGGACGCACAGCGGCACGTCGCAGACGTGCATGAGGATGATTCCCGAGTGCAGGGTTTCCCCGGTGAGATGTTCGTAGGCGAAACGTTGCGGCCGCAGGGCGCGCTGTCCGCCGTCGCGGGTGACCCAGAACCGTCCGTACCCGTCATCAGCGACGGCGCCAACCCAGATCCAACAATCAGTCGACCGCGGGCCTCGGACGACTTTCTCCCAGAACCGGTCAGTCTCCACCCGGCGCCGCCGTTCCACTGCCCCTACCCGCGCCGACGTGTCATCGGGCCACGCGCGGCCGAGGCACGCGGTTGCGGAGGACGCCGAGGCGTCGAGCAATCCAGAACAACAGGACGGTGACCACGAGGGAGCAGACGGCGATCGTCCAATACTGGAAATATACGGCGCAGCCGGTGAACAGTGCGGCGAAGAAACCCGTGTACCAGCAGGACCACCTAGTGATCGTGGCGAGAGTCCGCCACGGATGAGTGAACGCGTTGCGCAGGAGTATGCCGAACAGGAACGCGACGGGTAGGGCGACGAGCATCATCGTGGTGTCTGCTTTCGGGTCGAGGTCTGCGCCTTCGTCGACGTCGCTTTAGTCTTGGTCTTGTCGGCTTGAGCGCCGGCCCTGATGCCGGACTCTTCCTGAATGTCCGGAGTGTCCTGGGAGTCGGTATCGGTGTCGGAGCCGGTCTCGGTGTCGAGTGCGCGTTCGAGGGCGCGGCGGACGCTGGCCCGGCCGACGCCGAGCACTGCGGCGATTTGGGAGATACGCACGCCCTCGTTGTACTTACGGACCGCGTCCGCGGTCCGCTCGGGCGTCATGACGGTGGGCCGGCCACCGACCCTGCCCTGGCGTCGGGCAGCGGCGAGCCCTTCGTGGGTGCGTTCGCGCAGCAGCTCCACGTCGAGCTCCGCGAATGCGGACATCACCGTGTAGAAGAACTTCCCTTGCGCCGTGGTGGTGTCGAAGCCCTGGGTCAGGGATCGGAACTCGATACCTCGCCCGTGCAGGCCCTCGAGGAGCCCGATGCAGTCCCGCACGGACCGGCCCAGCCGGTCCAGCTTCCACACCACGAGGACGTCCCCGGGGTTCAGGTACTCCAGTGCTGCGGTCAACTGCGGGCGGTTGATGTTCGTCCCGGTGGCCGTGTCGGTGAAGATCCGTGCGGCGCCGGCTGCGGTGAGGGCGTCCAGTTGCAGCTGCGGGTTCTGGTCCCGGGTGCTGACCCGGGCGTACCCGATGATGTTCGGCATGTCCTACCCCTCCCCCGGTTCGTCGTCGGCTGTCCCTCGATCGTACGGGAGTGGCCGAAAACGTTCTACCAGTGGTTTCGGTCGAAACGCTTTCGGCCAAGTGTTTCGGCCACCTAGAACGACTGCGTTCGGGCAGGTTCGGCGCAGTGGCCAGAAACGGAGGTTTTTGGCCAGTGCCACTTGGGGTAGCGTTGCGCCCGTTTTCATCGTCCCGGCTATATATACGCTCCCCGGCCCAATACCACTGACAAGTGTCAGTTCTTGCAGTCGCCTGCACAGACTCCCAGAGTCCCCTGCACGAGCGGTGAGCGACCGCCTTACGGCACCTCTGCAACCAATGCTTTAGTTCTCCCTGCGACACCGGTTGCTAGCCTGCGGGTATGACAACCGGGGCCCGAAATATCCATGACGCCTTGGTGCTGGATGCTGCAGCCGCGGGGATTCTCTTCTTCTGGCTTCTATTGGAAGGGGATATCAGCCAGGGGCTCGCAACCGTCGCCATACCACTGTGCTTTGTCACGGTCGTGGTTACGGTCCTCAGCGCGGTCCTGCAAAAACAGCGGAAGTAGCTCTCAGATACTGGCTCCCCACTGCTGGGCAGTGCACAATTCGATGGATTTACGGGATGCTGGCGGCGTGGGTGCCGGTAGCTCTGGTGCCTCTACGATGAGCGCATGAGGGAACTGATGCAGGTTTGGGAGGTGAAGCGGCTTCTTCAGCCCATGTTCGAGTCGATGCTCACCAGCGAAGAATTGCGCTCACTCACCTTTCGAGTGGTGAGGGTCGTTGACGGGATGAATGGCAGGGGACTTCCCGATAGCGATGTCATCGAACTGAGCCGGGTCTGGGTGAGGTGGCAGATTGCCGGCGAGGACGGTGGTTCCGGCAGCCTCATCCTCGAAAACGGCATCGACTCCTTAGCCTCGGGCTTTCATGAGGGCGGTTCAGCGAGGCGTGTTAAGAGCTGAAAGGTGCCCCTGACGTGGGAAAATGTAGTTACCACACTGCATTTT
>NZ_JADOUS010000035.1:0-5868 GCF_015752045.1 Arthrobacter sp. CAN_A2 | reverse complement strand
CGGTTGTTCCTGTTGTTTGAGAACTCAATAGTGTGCCAAGTTTGTTGATACCGATTGTTTTTTGATTGGTTGAATTGGCTGGTTGTCGCGCATTTCGGTGTGTGGTGGCTGGTTTTTTTGGCTGGTTTCGAATTTTGTGCAGTGGTGTCGCCCGTTTTCCCGGGTGTCATTGTTGTGTCTGTGAATCATTTACGGAGAGTTTGATCCTGGCTCAGGATGAACGCTGGCGGCGTGCTTAACACATGCAAGTCGAACGATGAACCTCACTTGTGGGGGGATTAGTGGCGAACGGGTGAGTAACACGTGAGTAACCTGCCCTTGACTCTGGGATAAGCCTGGGAAACCGGGTCTAATACTGGATACGACCTTCTGGCGCATGCCATGTTGGTGGAAAGCTTTTGCGGTTTTGGATGGACTCGCGGCCTATCAGCTTGTTGGTGGGGTAATGGCCTACCAAGGCGACGACGGGTAGCCGGCCTGAGAGGGTGACCGGCCACACTGGGACTGAGACACGGCCCAGACTCCTACGGGAGGCAGCAGTGGGGAATATTGCACAATGGGCGCAAGCCTGATGCAGCGACGCCGCGTGAGGGATGAAGGCCTTCGGGTTGTAAACCTCTTTCAGTAGGGAAGAAGTCGGCCTTTCGGGGTTGGTGACGGTACCTGCAGAAGAAGCGCCGGCTAACTACGTGCCAGCAGCCGCGGTAATACGTAGGGCGCAAGCGTTATCCGGAATTATTGGGCGTAAAGAGCTCGTAGGCGGTTTGTCGCGTCTGCCGTGAAAGTCCGGGGCTTAACTCCGGATCTGCGGTGGGTACGGGCAGACTAGAGTGCAGTAGGGGAGACTGGAATTCCTGGTGTAGCGGTGAAATGCGCAGATATCAGGAGGAACACCGATGGCGAAGGCAGGTCTCTGGGCTGTAACTGACGCTGAGGAGCGAAAGCATGGGGAGCGAACAGGATTAGATACCCTGGTAGTCCATGCCGTAAACGTTGGGCACTAGGTGTGGGGGACATTCCACGTTTTCCGCGCCGTAGCTAACGCATTAAGTGCCCCGCCTGGGGAGTACGGCCGCAAGGCTAAAACTCAAAGGAATTGACGGGGGCCCGCACAAGCGGCGGAGCATGCGGATTAATTCGATGCAACGCGAAGAACCTTACCAAGGCTTGACATGAACCGGAATGATGCAGAGATGTGTCAGCCACTTGTGGCCGGTTTACAGGTGGTGCATGGTTGTCGTCAGCTCGTGTCGTGAGATGTTGGGTTAAGTCCCGCAACGAGCGCAACCCTCGTTCCATGTTGCCAGCGGGTTATGCCGGGGACTCATGGGAGACTGCCGGGGTCAACTCGGAGGAAGGTGGGGACGACGTCAAATCATCATGCCCCTTATGTCTTGGGCTTCACGCATGCTACAATGGCCGGTACAAAGGGTTGCGATACTGTGAGGTGGAGCTAATCCCAAAAAGCCGGTCTCAGTTCGGATTGAGGTCTGCAACTCGACCTCATGAAGTTGGAGTCGCTAGTAATCGCAGATCAGCAACGCTGCGGTGAATACGTTCCCGGGCCTTGTACACACCGCCCGTCAAGTCACGAAAGTTGGTAACACCCGAAGCCGGTGGCCTAACCCCTTGTGGGAGGGAGCCGTCGAAGGTGGGACCGGCGATTGGGACTAAGTCGTAACAAGGTAGCCGTACCGGAAGGTGCGGCTGGATCACCTCCTTTCTAAGGAGCGCCTCGGATCATGTGCCTGTCCTTCAGTGGTGGGTGTGTGGTTTGCAGGAGTTAGCCCATTGCGCGGGCGTTTGTTCCGCGGTGGGTGCTCATGGGTGGAATATCAATGGATAGGTGCCTGGTGGTGCCTGCTGGCTGGTGAGTACGTTCCCTTCGGGGTTCTGGAAAGCGATGGTTGGTGGGGGTTACCGGGTTTTACTGTTTGGCACACTGTTGGGTCCTGAGATAACAGGGCTTCATGATGGTTCTTGTTCGGTGGGTGCGTGTCTGGCCTGCTCTGGTGGTGGTGGTCGTGTTCGGGGTCTTCGGGTCCTGGGTGTGGGTGCTGCTGGTCGGGGTGGTGTGGGTGTCGTGCGTGTCGGGTGGGAGTGGTTGTGGGGTTCGTTGTTTCTGGTTTTCCTGCGCATGCCGTGTCTGTTCCTTTTGGGGGGTGGGTGCGGGTGTGTCGGGGTTGTTGGTTGAGAACTGCATAGTGGACGCGAGCATCTTAAAAAGAAGCAATTTCTAAGAATAATCTGGTTTCGATGCATGTGCTGAAGGGTGGGCTTTTGTCTTCCTGGTGGTGTGTGTGTTCGGGCCTGGTTTTCTCGATATGTTTTTGATCTTAGTGGTCAAGTTTTTAAGGGCACACGGTGGATGCCTTGGCATCAGGAGCCGAAGAAGGACGTGGGAATCTGCGATAAGCCTGGGGGAGTTGATAACCGAACTTTGATCCCAGGATGTCCGAATGGGGAAACCCCGCCCGGCGCGCGAGTGACCGGGTGACCCGTATCTGAACACATAGGGTACGTGGAGGGAACGTGGGGAAGTGAAACATCTCAGTACCCACAGGAAGAGAAAACAATAGTGATTCCGTCAGTAGTGGCGAGCGAACGCGGATCAGGCTAAACCAGTGGTGTGTGATAGCCGGCGGGCGTTGCATCACTGGGGTTGTGGGACTTTCCGTTCCAGTTCTGCCGGACTGGTGAAATGAGTGCGTGCGTATAGGTGAACGGGTTTGAAAGCCCGGCCGGAGAGGGTGTAAGTCCCGTAACCGTAATGCGTGACGCCGTTTGGAGAGGATCCCAAGTAGCACGGGGCCCGAGAAATCCCGTGCGAATCTGCCAGGACCACCTGGTAAGCCTAAATACTCCCTGATGACCGATAGCGGACCAGTACCGTGAGGGAAAGGTGAAAAGTACCCCGGGAGGGGAGTGAAATAGTACCTGAAACCGTGTGCCTACAAACCGTCGGAGCAGACTTAGTTTCTGTGACGGCGTGCCTTTTGAAGAATGAGCCTGCGAGTTAGTGTTACGTCGCGAGGTTAACCCGTGTGGGGAAGCCGTAGCGAAAGCGAGTCTGAATAGGGCGTTGCAGTGGCGTGATCTAGACCCGAAGCGAAGTGATCTACCCATGGCCAGGTTGAAGCGACGGTAAGACGTCGTGGAGGACCGAACCCACTTCAGTTGAAAATGGAGGGGATGAGCTGTGGGTAGGGGTGAAAGGCCAATCAAACTTCGTGATAGCTGGTTCTCCCCGAAATGCATTTAGGTGCAGCGTTGCGTGTTTCTTATCGGAGGTAGAGCTACTGGATGGCTAATGGGCCCTACAAGGTTACTGACGTCAGCCAAACTCCGAATGCCGGTAAGTGAGAGCGCAGCAGTGAGACTGTGGGGGATAAGCTTCATAGTCGAGAGGGAAACAGCCCAGACCACCAACTAAGGCCCCTAAGCGTGTGCTAAGTGGGAAAGGATGTGGAGTTGCCCAGACAACCAGGAGGTTGGCTTAGAAGCAGCCACCCTTGAAAGAGTGCGTAATAGCTCACTGGTCAAGTGATTCCGCGCCGACAATGTAGCGGGGCTCAAGTACACCGCCGAAGTTGTGGCATTCACATAGATCCCAAGCCGGAGACTTGTTCTCCTGAGTTCAGGGGTGTGGATGGGTAGGGGAGCGTCGTGTGGGCAGTGAAGTCGCGGTGTAAACCAGCGGTGGAGCCCACACGAGTGAGAATGCAGGCATGAGTAGCGAAAGACGGGTGAGAAACCCGTCCGCCGAATGATCAAGGGTTCCAGGGTCAAGCTAATCTGCCCTGGGTAAGTCGGGACCTAAGGCGAGGCCGACAGGCGTAGTCGATGGACAACGGGTTGATATTCCCGTACCGGCGAAAAACCGCCAATACTGATCGAGGGATACTAACCGCCAGAAGCATGACCGCCCACCCTTGTGGTGACGTGGTTTTTTGTGGATCGCGGGACCTGATCTCGGGAGGTAAGCGTATTAACAGGTGTGACGCAGGAAGGTAGCCAAGCCGGGCGATGGTTGTCCCGGTCTAAGGATGTAGGGCAGAACGTAGGCAAATCCGCGTTCTTGTGTTCAATCACGGGCTTGAGATCTGATGGGACCCCCGTATGGGGGAATTTGGTGATCCTATGCTGCCGAGAAAAGCATCGGCGCGAGGTTTTAGCCGCCCGTACCCCAAACCGACACAGGTGATCAGGTAGAGAATACTAAGGCGATCGAGAGAATTATGGTTAAGGAACTCGGCAAAATGCCCCCGTAACTTCGGGAGAAGGGGGGCCCCAACTGTGAAGGCGACTTGCTTGCCGGAGCGGATCGGGGCCGCAGAGACCAGGGGGAAGCGACTGTTTACTAAAAACACAGGTCCGTGCGAAGTCGCAAGACGATGTATACGGACTGACTCCTGCCCGGTGCTGGAAGGTTAAGAGGACCGGTTAGTTTCACGCTTGCGTGGGACGAAGCTGGGAATTTAAGCCCCAGTAAACGGCGGTGGTAACTATAACCATCCTAAGGTAGCGAAATTCCTTGTCGGGTAAGTTCCGACCTGCACGAATGGAGTAACGACTTCCCCGCTGTCTCAACCATAAACTCGGCGAAATTGCAGTACGAGTAAAGATGCTCGTTACGCGCAGCAGGACGGAAAGACCCCGAGACCTTCACTATAGTTTGGTATTGGTGTTCGGTGTGGCTTGTGTAGGATAGGTGGGAGACTGTGAAGCGTGGACGCCAGTTCATGTGGAGTCATCGTTGAAATACCACTCTGGTCACTCTGGATATCTAACTTCGGCCCGTAATCCGGGTCAGGGACAGTGCCTGATGGGTAGTTTAACTGGGGCGGTTGCCTCCTAAAAAGTAACGGAGGCGCCCAAAGGTTCCCTCAGCCTGGTCAGCAATCAGGTGGCGAGTGTAAGTGCACAAGGGAGCTTGACTGTGAGAGAGACATCTCAAGCAGGGACGAAAGTCGGGACTAGTGATCCGGCGGCACATTGTGGAATGGCCGTCGCTCAACGGATAAAAGGTACCTCGGGGATAACAGGCTGATCTTGCCCAAGAGTCCATATCGACGGCATGGTTTGGCACCTCGATGTCGGCTCGTCGCATCCTGGGGCTGGAGTAGGTCCCAAGGGTTGGGCTGTTCGCCCATTAAAGCGGTACGCGAGCTGGGTTTAGAACGTCGTGAGACAGTTCGGTCCCTATCCGCTGCGCGCGCAGGAAATTTGAGAAGGGCTGTCCTTAGTACGAGAGGACCGGGACGGACGAACCTCTGGTGTGTCAGTTGTACTGCCAAGTGCACCGCTGATTAGCTACGTTCGGATGGGATAACCGCTGAAAGCATCTAAGCGGGAAGCCTGCTTCAAGATGAGATTTCCATACACCTAGAGTGTGAGAGGCCCCCAGCCAGACCACTGGGTTGATAGGCCGGATGTGGAAGCAGGGACGAAAGACCTGTGAAGCTGACCGGTACTAATAAGCCGATAACTTACACCACACACCCCCCTCCACGAACGGAACACGGGTCCCCTGGGCAACCAGGAACCCGCGACCGCGACCGGAACACAAGGGGTCGGTGAAGATCACATATGCTACGCGTCCACTATGCGGTTCCCAACCAACAACAGGAACCACCACACACACCAGGAGTCCCACCACGGGACCCCCTAGTCACAGCACCACAACAGCACAGCACCACAACAGCACGATTACATCCAGCACGAACGATGTAACCCCACAAATTTACCGGTACCCCACCACCCACCCCCACCCGGGTGCGGCACACAGGGTACGCCAGGTAGCAAGGGTTACGGCGGTCATAGCGTGGGGGAAACGCCCGGTCCCATTCCGAACCCGGAAGCTAAGAC
>NZ_JADOUS010000034.1:0-6131 GCF_015752045.1 Arthrobacter sp. CAN_A2 | reverse complement strand
TGACCTCATTCCCGCCGCACCACGCCGCACCAACAGCAGCCAACCCTACCGAGTCAGCCCCTGACCGCCCTACCCACGCTCAACTGCGAAGGGCCGATAATTCCTGCGTCGTGGACAGGAACTCCAGAACGCGCTGAAGAGGATCACTGTTCTTTCCAGGAGCGTGATGCTTAGGTCTGCGGGTCTGATTGTCCAGACAGTGTCTGGACAATCAGACCCGCAATGCCCCACGACGAATCCCGTGCCTCGATGCTGGTCTGTTTGAGTAAGTCTTCACCGTCCTCCGACGTTCCGCATTTCTGTGTTTCCGTGCACCACAGAGCGGGGGTTGTCGCCCGCGACGGTCCGACGGTCAGAAGCCGTTATAAGGCCGAGGGGTCTCAGGCTGGACTGGGCCCTCACCAGCCCCAATCGCGGGGCGGCTGCTCGGTGGCGAGGATCCGGCGGGCGGTTTTCTCGGTGTGGGTGGTTCCGCATTCTCCGAAGGGCCCGCGTTTGGCGAAGAGGACGGTCGCGTGGCGGTCGTAGTGGTCGATCCACCACGAGGACATGCCCCCGTTCGCCTGGGCGTCCAGCCATTGCTCGTACAGGGCCCGGAACCTGTCGACGGCCTCGGCGTGCTTCCACCACTGGGCGCACCAGTACTGGTTCTGCGACCGGTCCACGGACTCGAGCATCGCCACCAGGGACTCCACCCAGTCGACCAACTCCTCCGGGGTGAACGCGAACCCCTCCTCCCCAGGGTTAGTGTTCCCGTCGTCGCCGCCGTTCTCGTCGTGGGTGGCTGTGTAACCGTTAGGTGGGGCGGTCATGGGTGGTGTCCTGCCTGGATGCGCTCGAGGGTTGGGGTGATGCGGGCGGTGAGGTTCCTGTCCCGGAACCAGGGGATGGTGCGGACGATGGTCCCGCCCCCGTGCGAGGTCTTCACCCAGGCCCTGTTCGTGGGGAGTTCGGAGAGTTGGGCGATGGAGAGGATGTCCCGACGCTGGGTCTGCACGGAGCGGGACGACCCGTTGCGTGAGGTGGAGGTGCTGCGGATTCTGGCGTCGTACTGTCCGATGGTTTTGGTGATGGTGTCGAGGAACGCGGTGTCGTCGGAGCCTCCGCCGTAGACCTTGATCGCTGCCGCGGACCAGAGGGTGTCCCAGCCGGTGCGTTCGAGCATCGCCACACCTTGGCCGCGGGTCTGGAAGTAGGCGCTGACGACGATGCCCATGGACCCGAAGAACGAGTACCACTCGGGCAGCTGCTTGAGTTTCACGACGTTCCCAACCTCATCCAGATCCGCGACCAGGGGTACGGGCAGGCGCCCGCCGGCCCGCCGGGCGGCGTGCTGGGCGGCCGTGAACACCGCATAGACGAGATTCGACACGAACGCGGCCCCGGAGCCGGCGGCGTCCTGGGTCAACAGGATCAGGGTGTCCTTGCTGGTGACGAACCGGGCCGGATCGAACACCGGGATACCCGGGGTCGGGGTCGACCAGGCGACAAGGTCGTCGTGGACGAGGGCGGAGGCCATGCGTTGGGCGCTGGCGGCCACGGACCCGCGGGTGTCCTCCGGCTGCCCGCTCATGCCCTTCAGCGCCGCGGCCGGGCCCGGGTGCCCGGCGGCCTGAAGGAGGTCAGCGGGTTCCATGAAGTCCGCGGAGGACACCCACCGCAGGACAGCTCTCATGGTTTGACCGTTCTTGGCGGCGGCGAGGAGGCACCAGGCGAGGAAGTCTCGTCCCTGAGAGTCGAACTGGGCGTCTCCCTTGCCCTGGCCTGCGTTCGGGGCGGAGGAGGTTTCGAAGATCGACGCGACCTCGCCGGCGCTAACCGTGTCCGTGACGGTCGTGAGGGGGTTGAAGATCATCGCGGGCCGGGTGCTGTCCCGCCAGATCCGCTGCGGGTCGAACAACCACACCGTCCCGGTCTCGGAGCGGGCGGCGAGGACTTCGGCGACGCCGTCGACCTTGTTGCTGGTCATGATGTACGCGCCGGGCGCCTCGGTGGCGTGCCGGATGACCTGGGTCGTGGTCTTACCCCGCCCGGTCCCCCACACATGCGCCGAGCACTCCCGCCACCCCTGGAACACGGCCTTCGTGCTGGTCTCGCCGGTGTAGCCGATGGTCAGGCCCGGGCCAATGTCCTTGGCATCGGGGTGGAGCCGGGCCGCTTCGGTGAGGCGCGCATCGAGCATCGCCGGGCGCATCCTGCCGCCCGGACTCATCCGCCGCGACGCCGCTGCCGTCCGCGACACCGGGCGGGTGCTCCACCACGCGAAGGCTGCGATGACCGCGACGGCTTCGGCGCCGAGCAGCCAGGACGCGGCCACCGGCCACGGATCCCCCGTAGCAAAACCAATCGCCAGTGTGATGGGGTTCCATGACAGCTCAATCGGGATCGGGGTGATTACTGCCC
Organism: Arthrobacter sp. CAN_A2; assembly: GCF_015752045.1. Taxonomy (NCBI): domain Bacteria; kingdom Bacillati; phylum Actinomycetota; class Actinomycetes; order Micrococcales; family Micrococcaceae; genus Arthrobacter; species Arthrobacter sp. CAN_A2. The sequence continues at coordinate 3,728 of NZ_JADOUS010000034.1, read as the reverse complement.
CGAGGTGGATCAGGGCGACCGCTGCCACGACGGCGAGGGCGACGCCGGCGAACGCGACGACCGGCGCGTTCTCGTCGGTGCTCATGGGTGTCCTGCGCTCATGGGGTTTCCCTGTTCATGAGGGATGCTCGTGCTCATCGGTTGATCTTGGCCTGGGCGGCGGCCCAGGCCTGGTTGGTGTTGTGGGCCGCGAGTTCCCCGGCGGTGAGGTTCACCCGGAACGGGACCCCGGGCTCGGACCCGGTTTTCAGCATGAACCGGCCACGCCCGGGTGGGGGCGAGACCTGATTGGTGTTGGGGTTCATGGAGCCTTCGGCGGACCAGCCGACGAGCATCGCCTTCTCCCGCTCGGAGACGGGGAACACGGTCTCCAGCAGGGTCATCTCGTTCTGGGCGAGGCCGCCGAGGATCTTCACGGACGAGCGTTCCACGAACCCGGTGGCGATCTTCGTCAACTCGTCCGTGGAGAGCTGCAGGTCCTTCATGGAGTGCGTGATCATCAGCTGACCCAGGCCTTTGGTCCTGTTGAGGCGGGTGATGGAATCGATCTGGTGCACCAAAAGCTCGCTCGCGCGCAGGGACTGCCAGAGTTCGTCCATGATCATCAAGTGGTGGCGCTCTTCCATGAGCCCGGCGTCGGCGAGGGTCTTCGCGGCAGAGATGCCGGCCTGACCGTAGGACCAGCACACCGTCTGCACCGCCGCGCGCAGCGTCAGCTGGGACTCGTCGATCAGGGAGATGTCGAAGTCGACGGATGTGTCGATTTTCATTTCCTTGGTGGTCTGCTGGCAGAACACGTCCCCGAACGGCCCATGCTCCCCCAACGCGTTCAGGCCGGCGAGGAGATTCTTCACCTGCGGCAAGTACTCGGTCTCGTTCTCGATGAGCAGTGCGGCCCGGATGTGCGGTGGGGCGGCTTTGATGGCCTCAACGACGTCCCCGACCAGCGGCTGCCGATCCTCGGCCTCTGCCGTCTCGGCGGCCAGGGCGATCCCCATGGACAGGACGGTCTGCTCCTGCTTCTTCGCATCCAGGGGTTCCTTGAACACCAGCTCGATCAGCCCGGTCAACGTCATCAGGCGCCGGGCGTGGATCTCGGCGCGCATCTGCCGCTGCAACGCAGCCGGCAGCCGGTCCAACTCCCGCCACAGCGGTCCTGCGTCCAGGGGGTTGATGGCCCCGACGCCGGGGGCGACCTGCACGACCTGACCGTTGGTCTCCAGGACCACGCCGGCGAAATCCGGTTTGAGGTCCCCGGCGACGAGGATCAGGAATCCCTGATCGATCAGGGCCAATGCCATGCGGACGGCGACGGAGGACTTCCCCCGCCCGTTCAACCCGAGGATGAATCCCGACGGTGAGGAGATGATGCCGTGCAGGAACAGGGAGATCGGGTCTCCGCATACCACGGAGCCGTTGAGGAGGTTCCGGCCGAGGACCGCACCGACCAGCGGCGAGGACGTGCCCACGCAGAACGGCCACAGGCCGGCGGTCTGGTTCGAGGTGGCCGTGAACTCCGGCGGCGGTTCCACCCACGTCACCATCCCCCCATCGGGTACCCGCATGCCCTTCTCGGTGAGCTGCGGAAAGGACGCCGCACTGACGGCGGCTGCTGTCTCGGAGCGGCCGAGGACCCGGTCCATGACCGTGTCGACGATTCTGTCGAACGCGGACATTACAGGGCCTTCCTGATGTCGGAGGAGATCGTGGCCAGGTGCTCGGGGACCAGGCCGAGGCCGAGGTTGAAGGAGAACGCGGCGTCGTCGTTGTAATCGCAGGACCGCATGCGGATCTGGATGCCGGTGGCCGCGTTGCGCATGATCTTCGCCTCCGCCGCCGGCAGCTGCTCCGGGGCCTCCACGGTCGCGGTGATGCCGATGGCGAAGCGCACCAGGGCGGCCCCTTCGGCCTGCTCCCGCTCGGCCTTCCGTGCTTTCTCCAGGGCGATGATCTGGGAGCTGGTGGGGCGGCGGCCCTTCTGGTTCGTGGCGAACTGGGCGTTGGTGAGGGCCTGGGCGACCTGCTGCGCGGACTTCTCCGGCGGCTGGGGCCGGTAGAACACGGTGACGCGTTTCTGCAGCATGCTCGCATCCGGGCCCAACAGGGCGACCAGGGCGTTTTCCCGGAAGGTGCCGGCCGGGGGCCGGAACATCTGCCACGACTTACTCGACACTCCGGCGTGGTCGTACCGGCCCGGGTACCCGACCGTCCTCGTGGCCGAGGGTCCGACGTCGTGCCAGCCCAGCCCGGTGCCGGCCCCGGAGAGCCGGGCGCGTTCCACGGCGGCCGCGGCGTGCGGGTTGAACGCGACGAACGTCTGATCGGTCAGGTCAGCGGCCCGCATGAGAGACACGCTGCCCGCGCCGACGTCCTCGAGTTCTTCCCTGAAGCCCTGCAGGAGCGACTTCACATCGGCCACCAGCTCCTCGGCCGATCGTTCCGGTGCGCGGTCGCTGTCGTTGGCTTTGCCGCTGAACGTCAGGGACACCCACTGCTCGAGCTTGGGCACGTCGAGGTTGAGGTTGTTCACCACGTCATCCATGACCTGCCGGGCGAAGGCGGGCACCTCGTGGGATCCGGCCTGCTGCCGGGCGACCGCGATAGCGTCCGGCAGGCGTTCACCCGGATCGGTCGTCGACTGCGTCGTCACCGAAATCTGCTCCACCCGGGCGTTGGAACCGGCGTCGCGCTGGAACGCGGCCCACGAGCCGACCAAACGGTTCACCCGGTCCTGATCCAGCAACCCCAGACCGGAGGAATTGGTGGAGAAGAATACGGTCCCGGTCCTGAGCTTCGGGTGCCACAGCATGACGCCCTCGTTGCCGAAGAGGTCCTGGAAGTCGATCAGTTCCGTGGCGGCCAGCAGGCCCGGGGCCCGGAACGAGCCGTCCGGGATCTGCGAGACGGGACCTGCCTTGTAGACGGTCTTCCCGGCTTTCTTGGTCTTGGCGTGCATGCTGCGGGCCAGCCACCGCTCAGGCTTGGACCGACCGTGACGGTCCTTCGAGCCGAGGATCGTGGCGGCGATGAATGCAACCAGGGCGATGCCGACGGCCACCCAAATCTGGGCGGCCATGATCGCGATGAACACCCCGATTGCTCCCGCGCTTAGAACGACGGTCGAGGCCATCGAGAACCCCATCAGACCTGCCGTCCGGTCTTCTGCGATGTTGCCGTACTGCCGGACGATTGTCTGTTCGGTGCTCAACTGTCATCCCCACTTTCCACTGCACGTTCCATGTCCCTTGCTGCTTCCCGTAGCGCGTACTCGATGCGTTGCTCGTTCTGGGCCGACTTGTCCGCCCCGGACGGCGCGCCGGACCGGAAACCCTCAGCCGTCGGAGAGGTCGCGGATGCGGTACCAGGAGCTTCAGTTGGAGGCTTGTCGCCTGATGCTGCGGGCTCTGCCCCGCTCGGTCCTCCAGCTGACGAGCTTCCGTCACCGGTACCGGATGGTGCTTCCATCGGCGATTCCGTGGGTGCGCCGGTCCGTTCCGCCTGAGGCTGTGCACCCGTTGGGCCGTTCGAACCACCGGGCGCGCTGTTTCCGCCAGCACCACCAGCACCGCTGCCGGCGCTGCCTGCAGCACTACCGGCATCAATGACCGGTGACGTCTCTGCCCCGGATCGTTCCGGACGCTGCTCTACGCCCGAAGGACCACCGGAACCGCCACCGGGACCGCCAGCGCTTCCTCCCGATGACCCGCCCGCTGCATCCGACGCCAGCG
>NZ_JADOUS010000033.1:0-6157 GCF_015752045.1 Arthrobacter sp. CAN_A2 | reverse complement strand
GACGGTTGACGCCCATCGAGTTCGAGACCATCATGAACACGCCAGCCGCCCTGGCTGCGTGACTAAAAATGTCACCTCTTCGTGCAGCAGACCCCCCGCTCAAAGGACTTACCGGAACTGATTAGAGATGTCAGAAGCGAGTTGAAGCTCGAGGTCTCAGGCCAGCCTGGCGATGATCAGAGAATCAAGCTTTACAGCGCACTGACTCAGGTGACCACTGCTGTCGCTGAGCTTCGAAATTTGGGTCTGGGCACAGGGCACGGAATCTCGAGAGGCCCGAAAGCCGATGCTGCCCTAGCCGAACTTGTAGTGACTTCCGTCGTGGGTGTATGCCACTTCTTATTAGCAACGTTCGACAATCTGCCTTAACTCAACATAGGGAAGTCGCGGACTATTTCAGCTACGCTATGGAATTTTCTGAGTGAGTGCAGTCAGAGGCGGTTTGCGAATTAATCCATTGCGGCAATGATTGCGTTTACTGGAACTACAATTACGAACTCACATTGACCAAAAACTAGGGAAACAGATACGGGCTGCAGGCAGTTTAAATTGGAAAGATCATATTGGAATTACCGTCGGGTGAGGTTAGAAACAGCCACTTAACCTCCCGCCCTAAGAGCAAGCTGATCGCTTAGCCAGCCTCATCTGCTCGGGGTCGGGCGAGCAGATTTAGCTTCCTCGTTACGAACGATGCTTTGCTCGAGGCGGGAAGAAGTCCTAGGCGTGGTGATACATGTGCCACTTCAAACGAACCTCCCCCCGTCCAGGCAATGGGTGAGGTGATGCCTCCTCGATCGGTTCCGTTGACGACTGCGTTCAGTCTAGGAACTGTGTAGTCGAGAACGGTTTGAGTTATGCGCTCGACAGCAATCCATCGCCTGCGCATCTTGTGTGCGGTTGCAGCTGTGGTTCCTGAACCTGCGAAGAGGTCCACGACCAGTTCACCTGGGCTCGATGCGATGTGGATGATGCGCTCGAGGAGCTCTTCGGGTTTAGGTGTGTCAAAAACCTCTATGTCGGGGAACAGGTCGAGGAGGTGCCGCTTGGCGTCATCGTTGGTTCCGACATCTGCTGACCCCCACACGGTGAAGGGAACCAGGCCTCTTAGTTGGTGGGCGAAGAGCTTCAAGCGTGGCGACCCTTCGCCGTTCTTGGGGAACCAGATACGATCATCGGCGAGCAGATTGTCGAAGGTGGGCCTGGTTGCGTACCAGCTGCGACCTCGGGGTGGACGCTGTACGACCCCAGAGGGCGTGATGATGTCGTATTGCTGGGCTTTGCGGTAGCCCGGCGCCGTGAACGGCGCGTCCGTCCAGGGGCCGCGCGGGTCATTGTCGCGGTTCCGAAGGGTGGCTTCGTCCTTCGCTAGGAGGTTGCGAGAGGTCTTCCAGGTGCGTGGGCCGCTCGGTGCGTATACCAGGATGGTGTCGTGGTTGGATGAGAACGCTGCTCGGCTGTCGCGCGTGGTCTTTTTCTGCCAGACGATTGAAGCGACGAACGCTTTCTCCCCGAAGACCTCGTCCATGAGCATTCTTGCGCGATGAACCTCAGAATCGTCGAGGTGCACCCACACACTGGCATCGGGTGCCAGATGCGGCACAACTGCTGCAAGGCGGTCGCGCATCATGGACAGCCACATGGAGCGTTGCATCGTGTCGTTGTACTGGCGGAAGTTGACCTGCGTGTTGAAGGGCGGATCGATGTAGACCAGTCGGATACCGCCGGCGAGAGCATCAGTGTTCTCTGCCAGACCTTGGAGTGCATCGAGTGCATCCCCTACGACAAGGACGTTGGACTGGCTGTGAGGCAGCGCGGTGAGAGGGGTGAAGGTCGGACGACTCGCCAGCCGCTTGTCCGTTGGTTGCAGCCACTCGTACCCGGTGAGACCGGATGCTCGCAGCGTGAGGTCCTTGTTCGGCCACACAAGCTCGACGTCGGTCATGTTCTCCCCGCCTAGGTGGCGCCGATTGTCACCGGCCGCCCGTTCAATTGGATACTGTTCCTAATGATCTCATGCACCGGTGACCAACTTGGTGGGTGAACGACTGTGGCGGAGGCCTCCCATCATCGACATGCTCAACCCGCTAGTCACTGCTGCGTCGGAAGCCCCTGCTCCTCATCAGCGGGCAACGAAGCCCTTCCTCAAGTGGGTTGGCGGCAAGACTCGGATCCTTCCGAAGATCCTGCCGTACACCCCTGAGAGCTTTGCCAACTACCACGAGCCGTTCCTTGGCGGTGGGGCGATGTTCTTTGCCCTGCAGGACCGGATACAGGGCGAAGCGCATCTGACCGACCTGAACGAAGACCTGATCAACGCCTGGATAGCCGTTCGCTCGTATCAGGACGAGCTCCGGCCCTGCTTGGACTGGTACAAGGAGCGGGACTCCAAAGAGTTCTACTACGAAGTTCGGGCAACTGTGCCCGACGGCCTCGTTGCCCAGGCGGCCCGCTTCATCTACTTGAATCAAACATCGTGGAACGGGTTGTGGCGGACGAACTCGAAGACCGGCGCCATGAACGTGCCATGGGGAGACCGCCCTTTCAGGAGCCTCTCATCTGAGAATTTACTCGGACTCGAACGCTCGTTGTCTGTGGCTGAGCTTCATTTTGAGGACTTCAGGGAGGCTTGCGCGCGAGCCAAGCCGGGCGACTTCGTGTATCTCGATCCTCCGTACCTTCCGGTATGGTCTAATTCCGACGAAAAAGAACCTACCTCGAAGTTCAACAAATACACGTCCAAGGTGTTCGAACTGGTCGACCTTCAGGATTTGGCAAGCATCTGTGCCGACTTCAGCAGTCGTGGCGTTCACTGGGTAATGTCGAACCGGGACAATGAAGGTGTGCGATCCTTGTTCCCTGACGCAGAAATTGTTGGGTTTACCACCCACCGATCTGTAGCAGCTCAGAGTAAGCGCGCGGTGGAAGCTAGTCGTTCCCCGGAAGCCATCATCATCGGAAGGCAATTCTCGTGACCGCTCAACCCGTCGATGCCGTATGGGTCTGGCACTTCGGCACAGCAGCCCAAAAAGCGACCTACGGTCGCTTAGGAAATGGTTACACCAAGGATTACCTGCAGCTATCAGGCGACTGCGAAGTTCACATGGTGTCGCACTTCCCACCCGCCTACAACGAGGCAACAGCGGACACCCGCTTCAACCTGACATATAAGTGGCCGAAGGGGCAGGCAGCAGGCTTCTTCAAACCATCAGCTGATCGGCATCACCTCTCATGGGGAACAGTTGACGGCGCGCCGGCACCGTGGAAGCTCACCGTCAACCCAGTAGAGGAGGGTCCGGGCACCATTCCGGGTGACCCGACTGGAAGCACCTCGGACGAGGCAAACGAGCATCTGCAAACCCTAGAAGACAAGAACCTAAGCGCCTACCTAGTAGCCATAAAGCTTCGGGCCGAACCTGATGTGTTGCACATACGCGCCTACATCATGAACCCCCCTACCGATCTTGCGTTCGCTAGCACCGAAATCCTGCCTGAAGCCGTACGGGCCCTCACAACGAAGGTAGGGGCATCAAGGGCATGCGCTTCCCTACTCTTCAACGATGAGGGTGCGGAGTTGACGCCTGATGTTGCAGCCGTACTTGAGAAGTTTGAAGACAACCCGAACCTTCTTTTCGTGGGCCCCCCGGGCACTGGCAAGACTGTGTTGTTGGAGCGATTGACAAAGTACATTGAGAACCCAGGCAAAGCCGTTCTTTTTGATCCTGATATGAATCACGATGCTTGGTCGCAGCAGCAGAACGTTGCCCTTCCGGGCAAGACGCGAACAGTGGTCCTGCATCCCAGTTACTCCTACGACAACCTCGTTCTCGGATTAATGCCAGTACCTGCAGACAACGGTGTGGCAGTAGAGGCGTCGACGGGTCCCCTTGTAAACCTGGCTCATTACGCTTCCGAAGGAACGAACAGAGCTCTTCTCGTGCTCGATGAGTTCAACCGCGGCAACGCTGCAGCAGTCCTCGGCGATGTGCTGGCCTTGCTGGACAAGGATAAGCGCGGCAACACATTTGTGGACCTCTCTTACAGCGATCTCAAAGTGTCTGTACCCGAAGAGTTTGCCGCACACGGACATACGACAGTCAGTCCGCGCTTCACCCTTCCGCCGAACTTGTGGATCGCTGCGGCGATGAACAGCAGCGACCGATCGGTAGCACCCCTCGATGCAGCGCTGCGTCGGCGGTTCTCAATCATCGAAATGCCCCCCGACTACGAGTCCTTGAGCGCTCATCTCAAAGCGGACCCAACCGCTGACCTCGGCCTACCGCTCGAGGAATGGACCGTCGGAGCTGTCGGTCACCTCGCCGTTCAACTCCTTCGGACACTCAACGACCGCATCGACGCCGTCCTCGGCCAAGACTTCCGCCTGGGGCAGAGCAACTTCTGGCACGTGACCGGACCAACGACCGAAGCCATGCTGCAGTCACTCGCTGCAGCATGGGATCGCCGCGTCACCCAGACACTACGGCTATCACTGCAAGACAATGACGACTTACTGAGCGCTATCCTCGTCGCTGGGTCAGCTGATCAAGCACCCACCAACCCTCGAAACAGGGCCGCATGGTGGAAAGCGCCCCACCCGTCTTTGGGATCCCACGGGAACGCCCGCCTGCACTTCTCCGAACTCGGTGAGCTTAATGGTGCGGACATCCACAGTGAGCTGTTGCGCCTGTCCAACAACTGATGCAGCGCCTATCGGTGCAGGAGAACCTGCCACAAAACCATCCGTCCAGCACTGTCGCGGCAATCACGGACGCCATCGATCAGCTGCGTCCCGTTCTCGCACCACGCCTCAAACAGCTGAAAGTCTCCGGCACGACGGTTCAGGTTCGGAATCTGATTGGATCCGTTCCGCTCAATGACGGGTCGATCCTTGATATCGAGCCAAAGGTAGAAACCGACGTGTCTTGGGCAGAGGCCGTCGTGCAACTCATCACCGAGACCTCGCGTATCGCCGTGACGGGATCTCAACGCTCGAGCCTGTCGCCTTCAAAAACTGATCTGTCCTCAGCTTTGGCTATTGAGTACGCACGTCGCTTGGAAAAAGCTCTCGCTCAAGAGGGCCCACTGCAGGTGTATGAACACCACCAGCTCACTTCCCGTCGCCCAAATGGACACCTCAACATCGGCAAATGGGTCCGAACAGCGCTCCTGAATCCCGCCATGTTTCCCATCGAGCGCGATGACCTCACAGTCGCCAACGACTTCACTCGTGGCCTTTCCATCGTCGCAGGGTACCTTCGCCGCTCCGCTTCCAGTCAAAGCCTTCGGGCACGTCTACGCCGACTAGAAACGCTCGTCGCGCCAGGAATAGCACTACCAAGTTATGTAAACCCCGCTGTCGCACAACGGCACTTACCTGCACAGTGGGCCAAGTACAAGCCTGCATGGGATATCGCTGCGGCGGTCCTCAGGAACCGTTCTATCGTCGGCGATCCTGGTCGGTCAGTTGGATTAGAAGTTGCTATCGAACCTTGGCCACTTCTGGAGACGCTCCTCGAACGCACTCTCGCCGCCGCAACTCAAATACCGGGAAGCGGCTTACAAGTGGAGCCGAAGGCTCACCACACACTTCTGAAAGTCGGCAAACGCGTTGCAACGAACGTGATCCCTGATGGCATTCTCAGACGAAACGGTACTGTCGTCGCAACTTTTGAGGCTAAGTACACCCGCCTAGGAGAAACGCCATCCGAGAACCATGTATATCAGGCCCTTAGCGCCGCAGCAGCACTTCGATCACCTTTATCGGTAATTGTTTATCCGAGTGCTGAACCGGCAAAGCGATATGACGTTGCAGGATTCAGTGGAACGCCGACTTCGTTGGTCACCATCGGTCTCGACATATACAAGTACAAGCGAGGCCTAGGTGACCAACAACGCGCACAACAAATAACTGAACTACTCGTTTCAAGGTGAATAAAATCAGCTTGACCCGAGGTTCTTCCGAACATTACGATCACCTCATTAAGCTCTCGAAAAAATCACCCCATGATTAGTCTAAAGTGATCTATTGATTTATAGCAACACGATTCCGACGACAGCCGGAAAGCGGCTCTTCTTACTTGAGGTGGGGGTGGTTGAGGCCGCCGCCGATGAGGAGCATGCGTAGGCGGTAGTTGTCGCGGTTGCGGAATCCTCTGGCGAC
>NZ_JADOUS010000032.1:0-6492 GCF_015752045.1 Arthrobacter sp. CAN_A2 | reverse complement strand
AAACGCCCCCACGCGGCATCCGAAAGACTACGAGTACGAGACATCCCACCATGATCTCGTTCATCCCACCTCGGGGTTAGGAGACACGCCCTAGTTCGGACCGGGTACTGCACCACAGTCGCCGGAGTGCACCGCCGGCTGGCCCGCACCGGTGTTCACCGGTGCGGGCCGCGGGTGGGGGAGTGGGCTCAGTGAGCTGCCGTGTACGCGTCGAGGATGGACTGGTTGATGCGTCCCCTGGAGCTGGGGTTGTAGCCGTTATCCTGTGCCCACTGGCGGATCTGCTGGGTGTCTTCACGCTTGGACCGGTTCGAGGATCCTCCGGAGGTCGTGGACCGCTGGCTCTTCCGGCCGCTGGCCTTCCGGGCCTTGTCCACGTAGTCGGTGAGGGTGGCGCGGAGTTTATCGGCGTTGCCGGTGGTCAGGTCGATCTCGTAGTCGGTGCCGTCGATTCCGAAGCGGACGGTTTCCTGGGCGGTTTCGCGGGTGAGGTCATCGACGAGTTCGACCTGTACGCGCTGTGCCATTATCTGGTACTCCTAAAATTGTTGATCTGAATTACTGAACCCCATTGCTTGACCTTATCGTGGTATGGATATGTTCTGCACATCCACGAATTACTCGAAAAGCGCCGGTGCGTTACTTGGTCCGCCTGCGGGATTTGATTTGTTGGGTTGCTACCACATGGTTCGGGGGCTTATGTCAGGTCCCTATCAGTGCACGGTGGGTGCCTGTGGTGGAGGTTTCCGGGCCCACTCGGGTGGGGTGGTTCGCCGCGCCGTCTGGTTGCTTTGGGTCAGCATTGATATGCATTGTGGTTGGGGTGTGTGAGGGGATTCCCGGGTGGGTGTGTGAGGAGTAGGGTTGGCCACCACCGTCGGGCGTGCGTGTGCACCGTCTGTTGTTGCCGGTGGAGCGTCAGGGGGCATCATGCCATCGTTCAGTTCTTCCCTGCCGGCCCATTTGGGAATCTTCGTGACCGATCCGGACACGGGGCGCCCTGTCCAGCGACTGCCGCTTTATGTGGAGGTTGCGGTCCCACGAATAGTTCCATCACCGCCGATCAATGCACGTTTTCGAGAGCCGTTGCGGGCGGCTTTGATCGGTGTGGACGCGACGGTTGGTGGCGCGGAACGGGACAGGGTGGAAAACGCTGCCCTGCGGGCGCTGGCGTCGACGGTGAGCGAGGAAAGCCGTCAACGATTGGTGATTGAACCCAATCTGGTGAAGGACTTGTTTCAGGAAGCTCTGAAGGGGGTGTTGGAAGCGGCCGGCCGAGATCGGTTTGTCGATATCCCTGTGGCGGACCTGGATCGCCTGATGGTGGACGCGGTCCGGACGGCAGCTTCTCGGCTTGATCTTGAAATCGAGCCGGAAACCCCGGACCAGGGTGCTTTGTGGGCTGAGCCTCTCGGTGTGTTGGCCACTGATCACATGGGCTATGTTTCGTTTGACCTTAAGCGGTTGGGAGCCGACGTCCAGGTGCTTCTCGCAGCGGCCATCGACGCACGCCGGCTGAACACGGGGTCGGTGTCGAGCCTGGCGATCTGGATTTATCCCAGTGGTCATCAGGGCAGGTTTGATGCGCTGGACCAGGCCCGCTTTTCCTCCGATGCCATCCTCGCCCGCCTGGCGGTGTCCTGGCATACGCTGCCATCGTCGCTGATTAATATGGGCCCCAGGGCTCTGCAGAATCCCAGTCTCACCGATTGGCGGCTTTCGCCGGCCTCGTTCGCTGCCAGCCCCACCACCCTTTTGGGGGCAGATGGGTGCGAGGAAATGGTTCCTTCGAATCTGGCATTGCAGGAATTCGTTCTCCGACAGGTGGTACGACTGGTCGACGCGCCACCAAGTTTCGGGGTGCCTCAGGGGTTCAAGGCCGCGTACGTGGACGACTACAAGGTGACGTGGTTCTCTCTTGGTCATTCACTGGGTGAAATTCTTTATAGTTTGCCGCTGGCCCCTGGTGAGACGGTGAAGCTAGCTGTGGTCGACTGGTCGTGGGACAGCGCCGGGAAGCGGGATGAGAAAACGAAATTGACCGAGGAGTTACTGCATCAGACCCACCGTGACCGCACCATCTCGGAGACGGTGAAAGCCGGCCTGAAAGAGCTTCAACACGGTAGTTCCTTCATGGCCGGCGCGGCGGGCTCGTCCGGGGCGACGGGGGGAGCCAACCTTGGGGTGGTGGGGGTTGGGGCCGCCGTGGGCAACACCTGGAGCCTGGGCGGATCGACCGCGACCAGTGATGGCAGTAGGGATCTCGCCGCGGAGAATGTGCAGCGGCTCAACGACAGCTTCTCCCAAGCCAGCTCATCGCAACGGGAAATCAGCTCAACCGTTGTCATCCAGGCACGCCAGGAGGAAAAGGAAAGCATCCAGACTCGCACCTTCTCGAACTACAACCACAGCCACACCCTGACCGTCCTTTACTACGAGGTGCTGCGGCACTATCGGGTGACGGTTGAGTGGGTACGCCGACGCCCCTCAGTGCTCGTCGAGATGTCACTGAATCTTCCGGGAGCCCTTACCGCGAAGGCCTTGATCCTGAAACGGTTCCAACTTGAACCCTTCCTTCTGGATCAGAAGCTGGGGGTGGCATTCGATGCCGTCGCCCGCGTGGTGCTGGGTGAGGAAAAGCTCAAGCGTGAAGTGGAAAAGTGGACAGGGAATACCCAGACCGTTGATCCGGGCGCGAAACTTTTCGTCAAGCTCATCGCCCAGTTCACCACGACCTCCGATGACACCTCCGAACCGGTCTTCGTGGTGCTCCATCTCCTCGACGGGCGGATCTTCGAATTTCAGCTCGACGGTGCAGGGGAGGAGGGAACATCCCCTGAGTTCGAGAAGACCCTTCCGGTGGCCATTCCCTGGAAGGAGGTCAGGGGTATTGAGGTGAAACTCAAGGACATCAACTCGGGTGGTGACTGGCAGGAGTCGAACATCCTGGTAACGATGGTCACCCCGGACAACGAGCGGATCAACATTCTTGCGGATTCCGGGACGCGGACCCTGGACGACGCTGGCGGAAGTACCGGGTTGCTGCCATCGAAACAACCGCCCCAAGCGACCACGACGACGGTAGGAACCAAACCGAACCGCAACGACTTCGTGTCGGCGGAAGACGACGTGGCGTTGCAGGGCCTCATCGTCCACCTGGATGCGAACCGGGCCTACTACAACAGTGTTCTGATGCTCGCGACCGACGCCAACACGATCGCCAAGGAGTTCGAGAAGAAGACGTGGGCTCCGGGGCAGGTGATGTCCGACCACGTTGATCCAACACCGCTTGAGGTGTTCGGAAGTTACGTAGCGTACGGGTTGGCGAAGCAGCCCGCCGGAGTGGACGACATTCTGGTGGTGGACCTAGCCGCCGCGCTCAACGGCAACGACCCAGGACGCCGGCAATGGGCTGCGGAGGCCCTGGCGGCGATGACCGAGCAGGACCGGCAGACGGTGCTTGAGCGGCTGCCCTTGGCCTCGGCCAAGTCCGAGCGGCTCATCTCGATGCCAACCCGTGGAGTCTTCGCCGAGGGCAAGCTCGGCCACTGCAACGTGTCCGAGGAAATCGACAACACACGCTTCTGGAAGTGGGACGAGCACCCCATCCCTATCGAGGCACCGGACATCAACCCAGTGACACCGATCCAGCCTCAACCACAGGAGCCTGGTGTGGCACCCACACCGTTCCCGACATCGGTCGTGAACATCGTCAGTCCCACCCCGGCCCCTGATCCTGGTGGACTCGCCGCGGCGTTGTCACTGCTGGGCACACCGAACATCTTCCGGGACATGTCAGGCCGCCAGGAAGTGGCGGACCTGCTGAAGAAACTGTCGGATAACACCATCGCTATCGCCGAGGCCGCGAACAAGGCCCGCGAGATCCAAGCTAATTACGGGATGGGACTCGATAAGCAGGACAAAGACCTGCAACTGGGCACAACCCAGGCCGGCGCCGAAATCGCAAAGGAAATGATCAGGCAACGACGGGAAGAAGCCCAACAGGTCTCACCCAGCCAGGCACAGGACGCCATCAAGCTTTCCGAGTCCGAGGAACGCAAAGGCAACAAGACCCCTGAGGAACACAAGGACTACAGCAAGCAGGTCCAACAGAATGTCCAAGGCGCCAAGCCCGTCCGCAAGTCCAAGAGCACCATCAAGCTCAACGTCGATCTCAAGGGCTACGGCAACAATCTCCTGATCGGCCGGTTCGGCATCGACGTCAAGCAACGCGGGGCGTCGGTGGGTTTTCTGACAGCCACCGACTACTCCCGGCAGGGCCAGCTGGAAGTAGGAGTCAGTAACGAATATGACGACCCGCGCTACTCCCTTGAGATCAACGGTGAAGTCCTGGGTGGTGTCGGTATCAACGCCGAACTCCGCGGCCGGGGCGTCGTGCAGATCCCCCGCGAAGACTTCGACCTGTACGACTACTTTTACCTTGTCGCCACGGCAGAGTACGGCGAGTTCGACTTCGAGACCACGAAGAGCGATGAGGTCTCCGAGGAAGTCGCCAAGAAAATCGGCGGTGGGGTAGAGCTCGCTTATAAGCAGATCATCACCATGAAGACCGAAGGTGGCGTGGAATGGAAAGACGGCAAGAAGCACACCTCTGGTACCGCCGTGAAGGTGAAGGTCGTTTATTACACCGGTGGCATCACCATGAGTTACAGCAAGAAGCCCTAGACCCCCACCTGCAGTCTGCAGGGCATTCATCAGCACGATCCGGCTGAGGGGAGGGAGACCGGCCTTCAATGCGGCCGATAGCCGCCATCGCGGGCTGACGCGCTAGAGCAGGACGACACCCTCCCACCGACAAACGATCAGACGCTGATGAGAGGACGCCGCGCAGCACCCGAACTGGAAGGGCCGCCAGAAGCAGACTCAGCGAGCCGACCAAGAACTGGGACGGCACGTTCAGGCTGTCTCGCCATGAGGGCGCCAGATGGCATGACATCGCCTGCACCTGGGTCTCCCGCCCGAGGAGACCCGCGCCCACGTCGACTGGTCCTACGGAGACGACTGAGCCAATCAGTGGTGAACCGGCTGATGGCTGGGATGCTGGGTGCATGACAGACCACTTCCCTGACGAGGAGCAGCCCAAGCCTTTGCGCTTCCTGACCCTGCAGCAGGTAGCCGATGAGCTGAACACGAAGTACAGCACCATCCGGGCGCTTATCGCCGCGGGGGAGTTGCCGGCTATTCAGATCGGCGGTAGAGGCCAATGGCGCATCGAACGGGCCAAGCTCGAGGACTACATCGTTGGCGCCTACGCCAAAGCCCGCACCGACATCGCCCGCGGTGAGACCGGCGTCCAGTCTGCGGCCCACGATGCGCCGGGGCCAGTGGAATGACGCGAGGACGCTGGTGGGCGGTAGTAGGCCTAGCGGTCGCTCTCCTGGCCGGCGTGCTGGTTGCAGTCCTTCAACTAAATGGAACCATCGAAGACCCCGCCAAGTTTGCGTGTGACCTGGCGGTCCGTCGCGCGGATTGCGACTAGCCGCTAGGCCTCAGTTCTCGGTGTCCGGAGGTACTGGTGTCACGGCGCTCAGCCATATCCAGCCCTCCCGGTGAATCTTGATGACCGGTTCGAGAAAGCGGATCTTGACCGCCCTGCGCGTGTAGGAGAGGGCGTGCGCCTGGACCCGGATGGCTTTGGAGGGGTACCGCACCCACGCGTACACCCGCCGTGGCTCCGGGAAATCGGTAGGTCGGCAGTTCTCGAGGTCGAGCTCGGCGGCGGTGAGCATGATCAGCTCCTCCCGCATGACGAACTCCTCAATCCGCTCGTCCATCAACCTCGCGTAGTGCTTGCTGTACCTTTTTGACGCTCCCATGGACCGGTCATGCCCCGGATTTCTTTCTGTTTGTTGCCGGGTCAGATCCCGGTGACGGTGATGACGCGGCGCAGCCGCCAGTGACTGGTGTGGGGGTCTGTGCTCATTTCGAAGTCCAGGACCGGGGACGCCGGCCCGGTCTGTGCCCGAAACCGCCAGAACCGGGTACCGGCCGCACCGCCGAAGTGCTTGGACCCGGGTAGGGGAGTCGGCGACGCCGCGATTACAGGGCCAGATGCAGGATTGCATACGGGGTCGGATACAGCGGTGGGTGTGGGTCCTGGTGGGGTGGTCGGGGTGGACCAGGGGATGGGTGTACCGATGACCTGCCAAAGCCGGGGTCTGAGGCGGATTGGTACGGAAATTCACGCTAAGGGTGGATTGGTGTGGTTTCCGGCGTGAACGGTGAAATTTTGCGGATCTAACCGGTGGCGTCGCCCGCGCGTTTGATGGCACGGTAAACGGTTGAACGGGCGACGGCAAAGAGTTCGGCAAGTTCCGCCGTCGTGTGTGTCCCGGCTCGGTGGACCGAGACCAGGTGGGCTTCCTGCTTCTTGGAGAGTGTCAAGTACCGGGTTTTGTGGAGGTTCGGTTAGGCCCGTTCCAGTTTTTTGGTGACGGGTAGATGGGCGTAAAAGTTGGTTTCGGCTTCGAC
>NZ_JADOUS010000031.1:0-6866 GCF_015752045.1 Arthrobacter sp. CAN_A2 | reverse complement strand
AAACGCCCCCACGCGGCATCCGAAAGACTACGAGTACGAGACATCCCACCATGATCTCGTTCATCCCACCTCGGGGTTAGGAGACACGCCCTAGGCCTGGACGTCACCGAAACCAGGACGAAGGGGCGTGGACCTGCTCGCCGAAGCGTCAAGGGTGGCGAGCACCGAGGACACCAGACCAGTGACGACCGCGTCGGTCAGGACCAGGTGCGTACCGATTTCGCGGTTCGACAGGCCCTGGACGATGAGCGAAGCGACCTGCCACTCCAGCGCCGTGAACAACGGGGGCCGCCGGTGGGACAGCACCTGCGAGAGCTGTGCACGGGCCCGGGCGATGCTGCCCGACGCCAGGAGCGTTTCGCCGGCGGCCGCACGCCGGACCCTGTTGACCAGCCGGTGATTACCCGCCTCCTTCAGCAGGTAACCGGACGCGCCGGCCAGGACCGCCCTGCGCAGAGCGTTCTCATCGTCGAAACTCGTGAGCATCAGGCACCGGATACCCGGGTCGATGGAGCGGACCATCCGGCAGACCTCGACACCCGTCCCATCGGACAGGTGACCATCCAGGATGACGATGTCAGGGCGCAGGTGTGCAATATCCCGAATCGCCTCGATCGCAGAGGCGCTTCCGCCCACCACCTCGCAGCCCTCGTCCTCCAGCAGGTCACTCAACCCCAGCCGCACGAGCTCATGACCCTCGACAACGAAAACCTGCACCCGCCGACCCAAACGAGACGCTACGTCGGTTCCCGATGTACTCACTGGAAGGCTCCCTCGAATCAGCGCCTCCGCGGTCCGCTCTCTGCGGCCGCTCCTATCCCATCGGAAGTCACAGGCCCTATCCTCCGCCGCTTCATGCCTCCGCGGCAGAGACCAAGTCCCCCACATCGTTCCCAGCCAAGAACAGAATTAACGCCTACGCCCAACCTGCACGCACTGACCGGCCCCCCTGTCACCAACCGCGTTCCATCTGAGCAGCGCCATGCGTGCCACCCTCGACAGGACAGAGCTCTTTCCCTCTACTTCATCCGCCGTCATCAGGACCTCACGAATCCACACGCTTTCACGGGAGTCCCCAGCACCAGCCGAACACTCCTCACCTATCTACCCAAGACCCAGGTACCGATACACCGTCGCCCGGCTGACCCCGATGATCTTCCCGATATCCGCAGGCGCCAGCCCCTGAGCCTTCAACTCGTGGGATCGCCTGACCTTGGTGTGCCCGGCGGTGATCTCCCGGCGACCGGCCTTCCGCCCGTGCTCGGCGGCCGCGGCCATGCCAGCCCTGGTCCGCTCAGCCAGCTGGTCGCGCTCGAGCTGCGCGAACGCCGACATCACCGTCAGCATGGCCCGGCCCATAGGCCCAGTGGTGCTGATGCCCTCCGTGACGCTGCGGAAGTGCACGCCCCGGCGTTCGAGGTAATCGATCAGGGCTAAGCGGTTGTTCCGCCCCAACCGGTCCAGCTTCCAGACCACCACCTCATCCCCCGCCCGCAGATGGTCCAGGAGCTTATCGAGCTCAGGTCGGCTCGCCCTCGTTCCACTCACGCCGTGATCGGTGAAAATCCGGGCGCACCCTGCCGCTTTCAGTGCTGCGTGCTGCAACTCAGCGTTCTGCTCCAACGTGCTGACCCTGGCATACCCGATACTTCCCATTCCGATGCTCCCAGTGCTCATCAAAGGCAAGCTTCTCTATTTCTGATAATACAGCGCGTGAGACACATTGCTGGGATACAGTCGTGTCACCCAGCCCCCTGTCGATGCTGGAGTCCACCGGACAGATGCCCGCCCCCGCAGTCCGTCCGGTCAAAGGATCCCTTGCAGGAGGAACGGTCTTACGTTGGACGTGGAGTTACTCCAGGTCTGTGGTGAGGACGAGTTCGATCGTCTGTGTGAGCAGCGCGAGTTGGGCGTTCTCCTCGAGGTCCGGCCACTCCTGCCGAATGTCCAGGATTTCGTGCAGGAACGACATTCCGGTGACGACGACCGCGAGCAGCACGGCCCGCTCCTTGGGGCGGGAGAGCCCGAGCTCGGTCATCATGGGCAGCATCATCCGACCGATGAAGACCTCACGGAGTTGTGCCACGGCCTCGGGTCTGGAACTCGCTGCCCTCATCATCCCCAGGATGTTGCTCGCCTCCGGCGAGGTGACCGACTCGAGGATGCGGTGGCTCATGGCCCTCGCAGCCTCCGCTCGTGGCAGGGCTGCCAGGAGCTTCGGGGCGGCAAGAGCCTCCTCGCTCGGGGCGGGCATCGACGCCGCGAACAGCTGCTCCTTGCTGCCGAAAAAATAGATGGCGAGACTCGGATCGACCCCCGCGCGCTCGGCGATCATCCGCACCGTGGTCCGCTGGTACCCGTGCTCGGCGAAGAGGGAGCGTGCAGCATCGAGGATCTGTTGCCTGCTGTCGCTGGTCCCCTTCCGGCGACCCGCCCGTGCAATAGTCATCGGCACTCCCCCCTTCGTGGTGATCCTGGTCCTCATTCTGGTTCTTGACATGCCATCGTAGCGGTCCTTAGAATTCTAATTCAACACTCGTTCAATTAATGGCTGTCGTAAATTCACTTCGATCGCCGAATTCCGGGAGCACTGCCATGAGCCAAGCCGTGACCGCGCCGCCGATCGCGACGGGCGTGACTCCCGAACGTCTCCGGGGGCTCCGGCGGTGGGATATCGCCCTGGCGGTGCTGCACCTCGGCCAGGCGGCCGTGCTCCTGTTCCTGACAAACGACTTCGCGATCCCCGTGCTCGCGTCCTACGTTGATGGTCCTCCCGGAGCCGGAGAGGAGGGCGGACTCGTGACCTCCACGCTCTTCGAGCTGACGATCGGGTACGTCCTCGTGGCCTTCCTCGCCCTGGCCGGCACCGATCACCTGCTTACAGCGACGCTCGGCCGCGGACTCTACGAGCGTGACCTCCGACGCGGCATCAACCGGTTCCGGTGGGCTGAGTACTCGCTCAGCGCGACCCTCATGGTGATCGTGATCGCCCTCTACTGGGGGATCGTGACCATCAACGCCCTCATCGTCGTCGCCGGCGCCAACGTCGCGATGATCCTCTTCGGCTACCTCCAGGAGCGTATGAACCCGCCCGGCCGGACAACGACCACGATGGTCCCGTTCTGGTTCGGCACACTTGTCGGGATGACCCCCTGGATCGCGATGAGCCTGAATATCCCGCTGTACTCCGACGCCCCCGAGTACATCTTCGTCATCCTGGCCATCCAGGGCGTCCTCTTCTTCTGCTTCGGACTCACCCAATGGCTCCAATACCGCGAGATCGGCCCCTGGGCCAACTACGCATTCGGCGAGAAGACCTACCTCGTCCTCAGCCTCGTCGCGAAATCACTGCTCACCTGGCAAGTCTTCCTGGCTTCCCTCATCTCATGACCAGAAGGCCATTCAGACGCACATCGAAGCACGCAGACGATCACCGCTTCCCGGATGCCAAGACCTCCGGACACGGACCAAATAAGAACCTCCCACCGCCATCCGAACGAAAAGCACGACTGTGCCCGCCACTTAGTGTGGTGAAAAGACGACACCGATCACTGCTACTCACACGTGAACAAGTCCCACACCGTCTCAGCTGTCGCGTCGCGCCGTCCAATCAAAGGATCCTTCTCAAGAACGATCCTCCACGAAACGGGCTACGCGTGATCTTCAGCACCCCGGGCAGGTTCGGCGCGGGTCTGGTCCGACTAAATCGTGATCACCGACGCGGGGCCTGTCGGACACCGCAGCGCCGCCGGGTTACTACGCTGTGGTTTGACCGCACGTGGTGCCTTACAAGGCTTCGCCTTCACGACCGGTCCATCCTCGTTCCTGCCGCTGGGCACCAGCGCTGCAGAACACACCACTCGTACCCTAAATGGGAGAACAACCATGACCACCGCAAATACTGCCCGCACGGGCGACCGCACGAACGTCCAGAAAGCAGCCCTCGCCGTCGGCGCCGTGTTCCTGCTCGTCGGAATCCTCGGCTTCATCCCCGGCATCACCTCGGACTACGACACCATGATGTTCGCCGGACACGAATCAGAGGCCAAGCTCCTCGGTCTGTTCCAGGTGTCGATCCTGCACAACATCGTCCACCTGCTCTTCGGGGCAGTCGGGATCGCCATGGCACGCACCATCGGCGGCGCCCGCTCCTACCTTCTCTACGGCGGCGTCACCTACCTGGTCCTGTGGATCTACGGTCTGGTCATCGACCACGACTCCGCCGCGAACTTCGTCCCCCTCAACGGGGCGGACAACTGGCTGCACCTACTCCTGGGCATCGGCATGATCGCCCTGGCACTGCTACTCACCCGCGACCGTAAGCGCACGACGACGCACGCATGACCGAGCACATGAGGTAACTGAACTGACCGGTGTTATCACCGAAAGCGATGCGGTCCCGGAATGATCCGGGGCCGCATCGCCGCATCGGGCAGTCAGTGGCATCTTCGAATGGGACTTATCGCTGAGCGGAAGACACCCGAATCTAAGGAACTCCAGTCGCCAGGCCGACTACCCGAGCAACAGGCACAGCCGGCACTCTTTGCAGGCCCGTCGTGAAGCTCGTCGACGGGGACTGTCTGATAAACGGCTCATCGCAATAGACGGTGTAGCTGGAAGGTGAGCGGGGCTGGCGCGTCGGTCCCGGGATAGGCGTCGAGGCCTTCCGATGATGGAAGTTCCTACGCTCGCCATCCGAAAGACCTCGACGTGCTCAAGGGACTGTCTGATAACCGGTGTGGGTCCGGCATTTCATTAATGAGCGGTTCTTTCGAACCGGTTGGCGAAGGTGATCGCGAACGCGTTGAGTGCGGGTTTCCACCTGATCACCCAGCGTGCTCTGCCGCCGCCGGTCGGGTCAAGAGACCGGGTCACCAGATAGAGACATTTCAGGGCTGCGGCCTCGTTCGGGAAGTGACCCCGGGCTCTGACGGCCCGCCGGTAGCGGGCGTTGATCGACTCGATCGCATTCGTCGTGCAGATCACCCGGCGGATCTCCACGTCGTACTCCAAAAAGGGAACGAACTCCGCCCACGCCGATTCCCAGAGCTTCACGATCGCCGGATACCGTTCACCCCACTCGGCGGCGAAGTCCGTGAACCGGTCCTTCGCCGCCTGCTCCGACGGCGCCGTGTAGACGGGCTTGAGTGCTTTCACGATCCCGTCCCGGTGTTGCCGGCCGGCGTAGCGGAAGCTGTTGCGGATCAGGTGCACGATGCACTGCTGCACGACCGTTTGTTGCCAGGTGGTCGTGATCGCCTCCGGCAGGCCCTTGAGCCCGTCGCAGACCGCGATGAACACGTCGTCAACGCCGCGGTTCTTCAACTCGGAGAAGACCTGTAGCCAGAACCTGGCGCCCTCAGCATCGTCACCGGCCCAGATCCCGAGGATGTCGCGTTCCCCGTTCACCGTGACACCCATGACCACATAGAACGGGGTATTACGCACCTACCCGTCCCGGACCTTGACCACAATCGCGTCCACGAAAAGCACCGGGTAAAGCGGATCCAACGGCCGGGAGGACCACTCGGCCAGCTCGCCGGCGACCTTCTCGGTGATCCTCGAGATCGTGTCCTTCGAGACCTTGGCCCCGTAGACCTCCTCAAAATGCGCTGCGATTTCACCGGTCGTCAGGCCACGGGCAGAGAGCGAGAGCACGATCTCGTCGATGCCGTCCAGTCGTCGCTTCCGCTTCGGAACGATCACCGGCTCGAACGACCCGTCACGTTCCCGGGGCACCTCGATCTCGACCGGGCCGATCTCGGTCAGTACCGTCTTCACTCGGGTGCCGTTGCGCATGTTCTCCGCGATCGGCGTCCCGCCGTGCTCATGCCCGAAATGCTCGGTCAGCTCAGCTTCCAAAGCGATTTCCAGCACGTTCTTCGTGAGCTGGTTCAGCAAGCCACCCGGGCCCACCAGACTCACGCCTTGCTCCTTGGCCTGCGCGAGCAATCGCTCTGCGAGGTCCTTCTGATCGATGATCTCTCCCGTCACAGGATCGATCATCGCCTCTGCTGCTTCGGTCGTGAAGTCATTCACGGCCATCTCCTCTCGGATCAGGCCGGACCCTCACACACCGTTTTTCTTACAGTCCCCGTCGACGGAGCCCTTCTTGTCGGGTGTGCACGTGCGGCGGTCCCGCTGCGTGGCCGGATGCCCCGCCTGCAGTACCTGGCTGGTCCAGGGCAGCCGCTGATTCCTACTTGGCCAAGAAAGTGATCAGGGCTCGTTCCATTCGTCGGGGTGGCCCACGTTGCATCCGTGGGGTGCGCCCTTGATGACGTGCAGGTCGCTGCCGGGTAGGGCGGGTGAATGAGGACCACAGGACGACCGGTGCCTCCCGTGTCGTCGACGTGCAGATTGGTGTCCTTGAACAGCCCGTGGTGGGCGATGATCTTCGTCATGACGTGACCTCCAGAGTGTCGGCACAAGGGCGGCATGACCGCTGGAATGAGTGGTTATCCCGCACCCCGTCTTTCAACTCGAGCGATTCGTCAGCACTGTCTTTCGGATGGGTGGTCTGCGGGCGGGCTTGCGTCCGCGCGGGGCGAACCAACCTGATGGCGCAGCGGCGACGAAGAACGACGAATGAACCGCAAACAGGGTGACGTCCGATACGAGCGGAATTGGCCTGTCAGAACCAGTTTGGTCGACGTTCATGCATGATCGTAAACGCAAAATATTGGAGAATTTTTATGGGTTCGATGCAACGACGTAGGACCGGCCGTGTCATGTCGGTCATCCTGTGTGCCCTGGTGACGGCTGGGTGTGTGGTTGGGTCCCCGTGTAGGAGTCCAGCGTCTGTGTGAGTTTCGCATCCGATAATGGGTGCAGGAGGAGATTCACGACTCATGGCACGCAGACAT
>NZ_JADOUS010000030.1:0-7963 GCF_015752045.1 Arthrobacter sp. CAN_A2 | reverse complement strand
AGTAACAGGACCACCGTGATGGACGTGGAAGCATCACCGACCACCGCCACAGTCAGCGGCAGAATCGTCACACCCACCTGCCAGAATCAAACACACCAGGCAGCCAGTAAGCCCCGATCACACCAACGAAACCGCCTCATGAAAGATCGAGGCTAACAGCACACCAGCCAAAGCTGAGCAGCGCCACCAACTTCCTGATCAGCTCACAATCGATGCCTCTATTGGGTCCAGTCGGGGTGTGACCGGTTTAGACCGGGGTGATACGTACCGGAGGTGGTGAAGCGGGTGTCAGGTGATGGGTCAGAACCGAAGATTCGAGAATTTTTACGCCCGGGCAATGGATGAGCAGATCGAGGAGTTCGTGATGCGCGAGGAACTCATCATACTCACCGCGGCCGAACTCGACCTCGAGAACACTCCTGCCACCGACTTCCCGGAACCGCGCCGGGTGTACGCGTGGATCTGGTACCCCTCTAAGGCCTTCCGCATACAGGCCCACGCCGTCTCCTACACCAGGACCGCCGTGAAGATCCGGTTCCTGGAACCCCTCATCCAGATCCACCGGGAGGGCTGGGTATGGCTCAATTCCGTCACCCCCGCCCCCGCCGATGAATCCGATGACGAATCGACGGACAAATCTCCTGACAGGCCCACTCCCCCGCACCAGTAATCCACACCACGCACACCGGGCATAGACCTGATATGAGCCCTGGTGTAAGCCCGCGAATCAGCTGGCAACAAACCAGCAATCAGCCACACGTAATGGTTTGGTGCTTTTCGAGTAATACGCAGGTGTGCAGGACATATTCGTTCTGCGATAGAGTCGATGAATGGGGATTAGCAATTTACTGTCAACGATTCTAGGAGTAACCAGATAATGGCACAGCGCGTACAGGTCGAACTTGTCGATGACCTCAACGGAGAAATCGCCCAGGAAACCGTCCGTTTCGGGGTCGATGGTACCGAGTACGAGATCGACCTGACCACGGAGAACGCGGAGAAACTCCGTACCACCCTCGCCCAATACGTGGATAAGGCACGCAAAGCCACCGGCAGGAAAAGCCAGCGGTCCTCGACATCCGGGACGTCCACGAACCGGTCCAAGCGTGAAGACACCCAGCATATCCGCCAGTGGGCCCAGGACAACGGCCACAACCCCAGCCCCCGCGGACGGATCAGTCAGACCATCCTCGACGCCTACACCGCAGCCCACTAAACCCCTCCCCCAGCTCCGACACCGGCTTCCAGGGCTGGTTCAGCCCTGGTCCTGGGCCGGCCGGTCGAAGCGTGCACGCACCTCAGCCGGCGGCAACCGGAGCACCTGGGCGATGTCGTCCCAGGATCCACCCTCGTGGCGGGCGAGGCTGACGGCGGCCGCCATCTCCCGCTCCGCACGCAGCAGCTTCTCCTGATGACCTTCCAGCAGATCCCGCCAGCCCTCGATCAGCCAGCCCCGCCCGAACATGTCTTCGTCATCGGAAAGCTCAAAACAATCCCCGAGCAACCGGTACGAGTGAAGCAGTTTCGCAGCCTCATCCGGGCCGAGATCATCGAAGTCATTAGTATCGCTGGGCCCGGCGTATGGCGGTTTCCTCATCAGCTGGACTCCTCCATCATCGGCATTATGGGGACGGCCGTCCCCCGGTGTACAACGGTAGTGAAGGCCCCCCACGTCTCCCTGATCCCCCCAATCAGGCAGCCGGCCGGGGCCTTCCCCATCTCCGGCATCAATGATCCCAGCAGCACGCCCTCCACGGCTGCGGGTAGGGCCTTCGCGCTGCCTCCTGACCGCCTGCGCACAGTCCAAGCCCTCCCCGCTCCCCTGCTTAGCCCACACACACCTGGACTGCACGAATCAACCCGACGCCTGCAGACAACCACCCAAGTCACCGACACCCAAAAAACTCACCTCGAGAAAGCAGTGGCCGCGCACAACCTCCCTCGAGTGCCTGACCGGCATTACACCGTGAGTGCCACACCATCAGAAGTGAACAAGCGCCAGCACCACTCCCCCATTGTTCGCAGCCACCACCCACTCCATCGACCACTGCTCTCGCCACACTCAACTCGAGGCAGGATCACCCGACAACATCGTGCAGGCCGGCGCGAAACACCAGCCCTCCACAACCTAGGCACATCCCCAGTCAAGAGCATACAGAAACACAGATTGCTGTGTATGCGTATTCACGCATACACAGATGGCAGTATAGACAGATTTACAGATCAACAGACCCGTATTGGCCATCCACGCACCGTTGATGGCTCGACATGTAGATTCGACCCACCGAGTTCAGGATTCACGACCACCACTCCCCTGGTCCGGGCGGACACACCCTGGCACTCAACTGTCGTAAGCCACAGCCGCGAGCTCTCGCCTCTACCCTGCTCTAGCACTCTCCCATTTGCCGCACTGGAGGCCTACGCGCCAAAACTGAACCGCTCGGGGCCACTCGCCTTAAGCCTGACTTGGAGCGGTGCGCCAAGTTAGGCCTTCCGCCGAGCATGGATGGCGACTGCATGCAGCTGCGGCCTACGTCTGTGTTTACGCGTTTCTGTTTTTACATTTTTCTGTGTTCACGCGTATGGCATCCCGGTTTTTCGCGCGCCTCGCGGCTTCCAGTTGCGGGAATACGCAGATCTCGGACCAGCGGATTGGATTTTCGGAGGCGGACCCGGAATTGCGCGGTGTTGCCAGGACACACTGTGTTCAGCGGTGCTCACCCCGTCAACACGGAAATCTGTTTTCACGGCTTTCTTTTGATACGGCTTTCTGTGTTTCAGTTGCTTCAGGCGTGTCCGACACCTGAGCGAAGGGAGGCAGGGGGACCCTTGGACTGCCGTGAGTCCGGCGCACAGCCCGCAAACAGTGCTCAAGGGCGCAGTGTGCTCCAGCCCTCGCGTCAGCAGATTCACCGACCGTTGAAGGTCGACGCGTGTTTCTGTGGAACTGTATTTCTGTGTATCTTCATTTACGGATGCTCAAGTTTGCGGAACAGGGACTTGCCTGCATCTGGGCCTTCACGTGACCCGTCCCTGTGACTGACGCTTGCGAGGTGGGGGCCAGGTGTAGCTGCAGGGGTCATCCGTGTTTACATATTTCTGTGCCGTCGTCAGTACTCATCCTCACCATCTCTTATGGTGGGGGAGTGGCTGCCTGCTCAGGCCGCGAGATTCGGCAACTCCATACGATCAGGAGTCGCACATCCACCATCGGGCTAGCTATCCGGGCGTATTTCTGTGTTTCTTTATCTACGGATTGCTTGCTTCCCTGGAAGCAAAACTCGACTGGGCTCAAAAGCGAATGCATGAGGGCCAGCCAGCAGGCCGGCCCTCATGCAATACGAAGGTCCCCTTTGTGATCACTGAGACTATCCGTGTTTACGTATTTCTGTGCAAGCGTGATTGCTCATCGTTCGGCGTCAGGCGGTGGGGGAGTGGCTGACTGCCCGGACCGCAAGGCTAATCGGTAATTCCGTCGATGAAGTCCCGGAGGATCTGTGCCATGGGGACTCCAGTGTCCATGGCTCGCAGCTTCAGCTTGCGGTGCTGCGCGAGCGTCAGGTCAAGGGTGAGTCGCTTCGCGTAGTCTTCGTTGGCGTTCTTGAAGGATGAGGAGACTGAGGGTCCGTTGCTCGAGAGCGCCGGGTCGATCGTGGTCACCTTGGGTGCCATTCGTTCTGCGAGTGATGGCTTCTTAGCTGGCGATGCCATTGTGTACCTCCAGTAGGTCGAGTGCTACCTGGTCGTAGCCGTGCAGGTTGGTCGGAATGGTGCCGTAAGCGTTCTTGATGTCTTCGCGGAGTGGGATGTAGGCGTCAATGACAGCGGCACCAGCGTTCTCGAAAGTCTCAACTGCTATCGCGAGGCTTCTAGTGTTCAGTCGCGCGCGGACAATGAGCACGGCGGCGGGCTTACCGGCTCGTGCGGCAGCCTCAATCGAGGGCCACACCCGCTGGATGTCCATCGCGGATGCATCGGTAGGGATGACCACGACATCTGCGCTGGCAATGGCGGCGTCGATGACTTGAGGGTTGCCTGGGGGAGTGTCGATCACGCTGTGGTCGAACCCATGAGTGGCCTTCTCCATTGTGCGTTGATTGACGACTCTCACAGCGAAGGGCATCAACTCCCCGCTCTCTTCGATGAGCCCCGTCCAGTCTGATGCGGACCCCTGAGGGTCACCGTCAAGCAGCACGACCGTGCCTTTTCTCGCCAAAGCAGCAGCGATGTAGATGGAGCTGGTGGTTTTCGCTACTCCACCTTTGAGGTTTACGAGGGCAACTTTCATGCCTCGAGCCTAGCACTGAAACACAGAAATACGGAGGCACAGATAGCCGTGTCTCTGTTTTTGGGGCAGTAGCTTCATCCACATGCGTCCTAGGAACCACCAGAGGGTGCGACAAGCAGCAATGTCGCGTTCTACCGCTGACCCAGCCGTCGCAAGGCTTTCCGACCGACCCCCAGGGAGTTAACCCCTGGTAGGGGAGTGGGGCTCGATGTCGGGGGAGCCCAGTACGTTGTGCCGATGACTTCAGCTCCTCGTCCTGGGTGGCACGGTATTCCGCCGAGCGCAGACCGCTTCGTGCCTCCGCTACAGCTCGACGCGCCCCATGGGCCGGTAACGGAGCCGGTTAGGGCGCCGGCGCTGTGGGTTGCGCTGGAGTACCCGGATGGCGGGAAGCAGACCGTGAAGGGTTTCGCGATGGCGTGGACCCCGACCGCGGTGTACGCGCAGTGGGTGGAGTTCTCCCGTGCCCGTGAGGCGTGGGTACGCCCGGATCAGTGCACCCGCCGCGAGATCCCGGTCAGGAACCGCTCCGGGACCTAACCGGTGGCAGTACTGGACTCGGGTCCGTGGAGGCTGTGCACACCCACTGCTCGCTCAAGGTGAGATCTCCGTGTCGGTGACGTGGTGGGTGGGTGCAGGCGGGCTGATGGTTCCTGCTGTCCACGTGTGTGCGGGACAAGCAGCGAAGCGCCGGGGGCTTGTGCCGTGCCCAGGTGGGCAGGAGGCTCAGCACAGCGGGGACACCGGTGAACGGTGAAGACGCCCGTTAGGGGGTCTTGTTGTCCTTCCGTCGTTTGGCACGAGGCCCGAGGATTACTCCGGCGAACAGAACCAGCGCTACGGCGATGACGGTTGCGATTTCCATGACTGCATTCCTTCGATGGTGACATCGTGGCGACCTCTGAGTAGGCAATCCCCATGGGTCAGCACAGTCAGCGCAAGTCCATCACACCTCGGGGTGTGGTCGGAGCGAGGAATCCGTGGTCGTTAAGCGGCGTGCCAGAGGGAATGTTGATGCTCGTCGTCGTCCTCAAGGGGCGGTAACCAGTAGTCGTCGCGTTCCGGGTCGTGCAGGTCGTGTTCTTCGAGGCGGGGGAGTAGGTGCCGGTCGAGCCAGGCGTGCCAAGCGGCGCGTTCCTTGCGGTAGCGGGTGATCTGGGCTTCGCGGTCCTCGGTGGCGCCGAGCCGGTCGGCGAGCTGGTGGAGGTTGGTGGTGCTCACGACCTCCCAGCGGCCGTGGTGCCGGCGGATCATCTGCAACGTTTCCATCCGGGCCAGGTGGTCGGTGAGGGCGCGCCGGCTGATGCCGGTGGTGCGGGTGAGGTCCGCGGTGGTGGGGGAGTGGCGGCCACGTTCGATGCCCTCATACGCCAGGGCCGCGACGTCTCCCAGGGCCCGGAACACGGGCCGAATGGCGTGAATTTTGCCCTTGCGCCAGGTCAGGTCACGGGCAAGCTGCTGGAACTCGGCCGGTAGCTGCACGGCGTAGGTGTCGGCGTTCCGACCGCGTCCCCGGTCGATCCGGGTGAGGATCCCAGCTGATGCGGTCTCGAGCAGGGGCAAGAGGCGGGCGATGGTGACGTGGTCCTTCCCGAGTGCGACGGCGAAGGTCCGGCAGCCGACATCGAGGAGGTTGGTCTGGTTGGTCCTCATATACGCCAGCACAGCGCGGATGAGGAACCTCAAGCTGATCCCGGCACGACCCTGATCTTTGAGCCTGTGATCGAGCACCGCGTAGAGAACATTTTCGAGATCGTTCACGAGCTCGTGGATGGAGGTCGGGCTGGGCGCTGGTTGATGCGGCTGAGCCGGTTGTGGGCTGCCCCCCGTGAGTGAAGTAGGGCTTGTGGTGAAGTTATGCGCAGTCTTCTTCCCAGTGCGCTGGAAGGGGTTCTTCGGTCGGGCTCCGGACGTAGCTCGGGCCCTGGGGCCGGTGGGTGTCTGGGTGGCGGTGAAGGATTGGGCTTTGGCCCACTCGATGGGCAGGAGCCGGTCGATCTTGGTGCCGTAGAGGGCGGTGAGGCCGGCGTACTGCTCGTCCATCCCGGCGCGGACCTGGTCCAGGCTCCAGCGGCAGGCGGCGAAGTGGTTCAGGACCGCCATGCGGGCCTCGGAGTCGCTGGCATACCGGCTGGCCTCGTACAGACCTGTACGGGCCACCACGCGCAGCGGCGAATTATCGCCCGTCGTCCTCCCAGCGGCCTGTGCCGGTGCGGCGGCTTGCAGGACGGCGGTCGCGGCCGCAGCGCGTGTCTGGGTGCGGCGCCGGGTCTGCTCGAGGCAGTACAGCTCCGGGGCGAGGGCCTTCCGCAGCGCGGCCACCGCAGTGGCGGGGTTGCGGCGGGCGAGAATCCCGTGAGCCTGCGTGAGCGGCGTGATCAGGGTTTGGTGGCCGCCGGACTTGTGCGCGGATCCCGGGACACGGATGCACCCATCGGTGATGTTCTGGTGCGGGCTCGGATCAAGGCTCGGCGCGCGCACCCCAAGCGCTTCCACAAGTGAACGCGCCTCAGCCGCTGTGATGGCCTCCTGCAGGGGCACGTACAGGTGCCGGCCGCCGCTGGGGGACCGGTCCTCGACGAAGGACAGGCCAGCGGCGCCAAGAATCTCGCCCAAGCGCGCGGCGTCGTCGTCCACGACGGCCTTCCGTGCCTTGGAGGTGTCCAGGTCAAGGCACAGGGTCTGCACCGAGCCATCGACATCGTGGATTAGCACGGCCGCCGGCTTGGAGGGCAGGGCGCCGGTGATGCGCAGCGGTGTACGCGGGCGCGGGTACTGGAAACGATCCCCAATCCATCGGCCGACCCGATAGATGGGCTGACCCGCGATCAGGGGCGCAAGAACCCATGCAGCTGCATAGTGTGAATCATCACGGCGCGGCGCGGCATAAAGAGCTGGAGGTGCTTCGAGCACTCGGTGTATGCTTTCGACTAAGGGCACGACCTGAAAAGGACGTACTCGGTAGAGCGCGTCACCCGGAGCTTGGCGGCGAGTGGGTGAAACGCTTGGAAACTTGAATATGAAGAGGCCCGCTTCGGCGGGCCTCTTTTTTATGAAGCCTTGGAGAGTGGGAGTGCCTCCTGGCTTGTGATCTGGTCGAGGTTCATGGACGCCAGCTTTTCGGACATCACCTCAGCGATGAACGAGCTGGCCGATGTGCCCAGCGCTTCTGCGATGGCGAAGAGCTTCTCTGCTTCGGCAGTGGGAATCCGCGCGGTAACGACGTGGCGATCGCCCTTGGATGGGCGGCCAACCGACCTGTTCCTCTGAATAGCCATACAACGCACTCTAGATTTCTGAAATGGATTAAGCCCATACCCGGCGGGCGTGTCGCCCTTAAATCTGCTCATGTTTCGCCCGCTTGGGCTCTGAGACCGGCAGTCCACGAGTCCTTGGAGCTGTCGCGATCCTCGATGGAGATGGTTGCAGTCAACGCGAGTACTCCAGTTCAACCAAATCGCCGTCTGCGTCACAGGCAGTCCGGATAGTGCAGCGTGCGCAGTGTAAGAGGCTGCCAGCACGGCTTGGCGGTGTCGGTAGAGCAAGCTCATCTGCACGCAGCACCTTCCATTGCTAGTTGGCTTGGTGTCAACCGGTGGAAGCAACATTGTCGGTGAGTAGTCGAGTGAAGACTTCCCGGGGAGTGAGGTAGCCCAGGGTGGCTCGGGGTCGGTC
>NZ_JADOUS010000029.1:0-8146 GCF_015752045.1 Arthrobacter sp. CAN_A2 | reverse complement strand
GGCCAGGGCACTGCGATACATGAACGCCGTGTACGGCAGCGCGGTCACCGCCAGGAGCAGGACAACACCGGCGAACGCCGGCACATGCAGGCGCAACAGCGTCGTGTTCGCGCCCATCACCAGGGAGAACGGGGGAACCGCCAGGGGCGCAAGCAGGATCAGGTCCACTGCTTTACCGCGCAGCCCCGGTAACCTCCGGGCGGCCACAGCACCCAGCAGGCCCAGCGGCGTCGCGACGACGGCGACAGCTACCCCGAGCCCCAGGGACGCCAGTCCCGCCCCGATCGTGGCCCGGTCCCCCAACGACGCGAGGGCTTCCAACGAGTACGACGTCGGGAGGACGGCGGGGGCCCGCCACTGCCCTGCAACCGCCCACAGCACCGCCGGGAGCATCGGCGTGAGGATCCAGAGCACCAGCACGACCCCGAGGAGGGCCCGCACCACCGGCCGGGCCTGCACGCTCACACCCCTCGGGGCCCAGCGCGAGTCCCCTCTACCAGCCGGGGGCCCGGTCAGCAGCGGTGTCACCTGTGTCGCCCCGGACTCCATCGGTGCCGGGCGTGTCACCTGTGTCGCCCCGGGTGTCATCGCAGGTTCCTGCGGGACCGCAGGACGGCGACCCCGGCGAGGATCGCCGCCGCGCCGGCGACGACGGACACCAGGGCTGTGGCCATGGCTTCCGGTCGGGCTGCCAGGTCCACCGACCCGAACAGCCGCACAGCGCGCACGGACAACGGCTCCGGAGACGTGGCGCCGAGCAGCCAGGGACTCTCAAAGGCGCCGAAGGTGTAGACGAACACGATCAGCGCCGACACCATGAGCGCCGGCGCCGACAGGGGCGCCACGACGTGGATGACGCGCTGCCACGCTGTGGCCCCGAGAGTCGCGGCGGAATCACACAGGCCCGTCATCGACCGGGACATGCTGCCGATCACGACGAGGGCGACGAACGCGGATTCCTTCCACGCGTACTCGCTGATCACCGCAACCCACCAGGGCCCGCCGACCAGGGCAGGGAAGGCTTCCGGCATGCCCAGTAACCGGTGCAGGAACCCGCTGTCGGACAACCACAACCCCACAGCCCCGGCGCCGATGAGGTGAGGCACAGGAATACTCGCCGCACTCAGAACCGCCACGACCCTGCCCATGCGGGGTGCGGCAAGGACGTACACGGCGATCATGAAGCCGATCGCCAGGGACAGCACCGTGGACGCGGCGGCGATATACACCGACACCGCGACGGACCGTCCCAGTTCCCCGGCCGATCCGGTCCACCCCTGCGCACTGAGCTCCGGCGCGCCGACGAAGGGCATCAATCCCAGGCTCTGGGCCGACGCGGCCACGAGGGAGACGCCGAGCACCAGCACCACGGGCACCACCGCGGGCAGCGCAAGCAGCACCGCCCGTCGCGACGCCAAGTCACGACCACCGACAGCATTACCGGCGGGCCTGCGGGTCCGGTCGCCGGGATGGTCGGTGCCGGCTTCCGACGCGGCGCCTTGGTGCTGCCCATGGCTCGGGGGTATGCGGTTCATCGTGGGCCCGGGATTGCCTGGCGCCATGCCTCGTCCAGGGCAGGGACCCAGTCCGCGGCGAGTTCGCCGTGGGCGTTGCGGGAGAGTTCGTCGTAGGTCGGGACCACCCGGGAGGCCGGCAGGTCATCGAACAGGGCTTTCTGGTCGGCGTCGAGGCGGGCCGGGTCGAGGACAGGGAACTGACCCCAGGTGCGTGGGTCGGCTTTCGCTGCCTGCTGCTCCGGTGAGAGGGCCAGGTTGGCGACGACCATCGCTCCGGCCGGGTCGGAGGCGTTGGCGGGGATCGCCAGAAAGCTCGCGTTCCCCACGGTCCCTTCCTCGAGGGTGAGGACCTTCGTCGTGTCGGGCAGCGCCCCGGATGCCACCAGGTCGGTGAGGGTCGCCGGCCCGTAGGTCATGGCGATGTCGACCTCACCGTCGGCGAAGAGGGTGTTCAGGGCCTGTTCGTCCCGCGGGTAAGTGGCGCCTGCTCGCCAGAGGGATGGTGCGACCTCGTCCAGGGCGTCCAGGGCCGCTGGGGCATGCTCGTCGAAGGCTTCCTCGCTGTAGTCCAGCGGAACCTCCTCTGCTCCGCCGGCCTCGCTGAGCATCACTTCGCGCAGGAAGACGCTCCCGGTGAAGTCCGGCGGGGCGGGGTAGGTGAAGCGTCCCGGATTGTCCGTGGCCCAGTCGAGGATCCCCTGAAGGGTAGTCGGCGGGTCGGTGACGGTCGCGGAGTTGTAGAAGAACGTGAACTGCGCCTTGTGCCAGGGCGCTTCGCACCCGTCCACCGGTGTGCCGAAATCGTTGAGCAAGAGCGGGTCGTCCTGATCGGTGAGTGCCATGTTCGGCAGCACATCGGTCCAGTCGCACCGCCAGGCCTCGGCCTGCCGGCCTGTGCTGAAGTTCGCCCCGTTCACCCACACCAGGTCCACCGAACCATCCGTGCGTCCGGCCTGGATCTCGGACAGGACCCGGTTCACCGCGTCCGCGGTGTCGGTGATGGGCACCCGTCGGAGGATGACTCCCTTTTGGGCTGCGGCAGGAGCGAGGACGTCGTCGACGTAGGCGTTGCCCTGCTCATCGCCGCCGAACATCCACAGATCGACCGTCTGACCGTCAGCCTCGGCGAGGACCTCTTCGAACGACCCGAAACTGGCCGGGGGTTCAGCGGGGCCCGCGGCGCAGGAGACCAGCACAAGGGCAGCGGCGGCCATCACGGGTGCTGCGGCCCGGCGGTTGCGGGACGAGGTTGCGGGTGGGTGGTTCATGGGTCCTTCTCGGCTGGGGTGGAACGGGGTCCAGTATTCTTCGAAGCGGGTACGGCCCCTGACGGGCCGCACCGGAGGATCTACGGCGGGAGACCATGCAGCAGGACGCCGGACCACGCCAGTCGTGGCTGACTCCGCTCCGGCGGGCTCTGCTGCTGGGCGTCATCATCGTCTCCGCGACCGTCGCCGTCGTGGCCCTGCCCCTGCCCGACGTCGATGACCTGCGGTCCCTGATCGAGCGGGCCGGGTGGTGGGGTCCGGCCGGTTTCGTGCTTGGGTACGCGGCACTGACCCTCGCCCCGGTGCCGAAGAGCGTCCTCTCGGTCGCGGCAGGAGTGCTGTTCGGATTCCTGCCCGGCCTGCTGCTCGTGTACGGGGCAGCCCTGCTCGGGGCGACCGCCGCGTTCTGGCTCGGACGTCTCCTGGGACGGGAGGCCGTCGAGAAGTTCACCGGGACCCGGGTTAAGACAGTCGACGAGGTCCTCAGCAGGCGCGGCTTCCTCGCCGTGGTCGGGGTGCGTCTGGTCCCGGTCCTGCCGTTCACCGCCATCAACTACTCCGCCGGCCTCACCGCACTGGGCTGGTGGCCCTACATCCTGGGCACCATGGTCGGTATCCTGCCCGGCACCGTGAGCTTCCTCGCCCTGGGCGCCTACGGCCTGGACTTCGGCTGGCCGGCGACCCTCGCCGCGGCCGCCCTCGGCATCCTCACCCTCGCCGGCGTCATCTACGCGATCCGGGCCCGGCACAGGAGCGGGCCCCACCATGTTTGACACACGACTGCGCCGCGTCCTCGCCCCGGCGCTGGAGCGGGCCGCGGCCCTCCTCGACGTGCCCTGGATCAGCCCCAACAGGCTCACCGGCGCGAACCTCGTCCTCGGCCTGGCCAGCGCCGGGCTGGCAGCAGCACAACTGTGGGTGCCCGCGCTCATCGCCTGGCTCCTCTGCCGGTTGGCGGACGGCCTCGACGGACCGCTGGCCCGGCGCCGCGCCCACCCGGCCGCCGATCGGGTCCACGCCGGATCACCACGCCACATGTCGGACACCGGTCAGGGCGGGTTCTGGGACATCTGCGCTGACTTCGTCATCTACGGGGCGACGGTGCTCGGCGTCGCCGTTGGCGCGACGGCCGGCTTCGATGCTCCATGGTTACCATTCCTCCTGGTCCTGTTCGCCTACTACATCAACGGCAGCGCCTTCCTCGCGTTCTCCTCCATCGCGGAAAAGACCGGACGAACCATCGACGACGGCCGGTCCCTGTCGTTCCTGGGCGGCCTCGCCGAAGGAACCGAAACGGTCATCGTGCACAGCCTGTGGCTGCTGCTGCCCTTCGTGGCCTGGCAGATAGCCCTGGTCTGGGCCGTGCTGGTCTGCATCAGCGCCGCCCACCGGATCATTGCCGGATACCGCGCCCTCGGCTGACACACCCCGCACGTCACCCTCGCGCGGGGGAGGAACGGGTCGCACGCCATCGGGTGAGCCGGACCAGCCCCGACATCGCCGTCCGGACCAACGGTTTTTCAAGGGCCGTGCGGGCATCGGCGATCGCGGCGTTCCACAATCCGTCGTTGTAGGTCGGGTAGGGGTGGGTTACCCCGGCCAAGTCGCGGGTCGTCAGCTTCTGGTGGACAGCGAGAGTCAACTCGCCCAGGGTTTCCCCGGCCCGCGGCCCCACGACGGTGCCTCCGAGGATCCTGCCCTGCTTGTCGATGACCAGCCGGGTGAACCCGTCGATCTGGTCCTCGGTGATGGCCCGGTCC
Organism: Arthrobacter sp. CAN_A2; assembly: GCF_015752045.1. Taxonomy (NCBI): domain Bacteria; kingdom Bacillati; phylum Actinomycetota; class Actinomycetes; order Micrococcales; family Micrococcaceae; genus Arthrobacter; species Arthrobacter sp. CAN_A2. The sequence goes on along the minus strand of NZ_JADOUS010000029.1, from coordinate 3,601 downwards.
GTGTGTGCGTGCTGGATCGTGGACACACGCTGGCCCCTCCCCTCAGGACTGGTGATACCCACCGCGGCGACCTCGGGGGAGGTGTACGTGACCCTCGGGATGACTGAGCTGACGGATCGACGGACCCCCAGGACAGCGTTGGACGCCGCGGTGCTCGCATACACGCCGGCCAGATGCGTGAAGTCAGGGTTCGGGGTCACATCACCTGCCGCCCAGATCATCGGATTCGAGGTCCGCATCGCATTATCGACCCGCACATACCCCTTCTCGTCGAGTTCCACTCCGACCAGCTCAAGCCCGAGCTCTTCGGTACGGGGCTTCCGCCCCGCCGCGACGAGGATAGTGTCGGCGGGAAAGGTCCGGCCATCACCGACCCGGACGCGGCTCACCGCTTCCCTCATGCCGTCGGGTGAGGTGGTGACGCCCTCCACCACGGCGCCTTCGATGATCTGCACACCGTCCTGGGTGAGACTGGCACGGACGATGTCCGCGGCGTCGGCGTCCTCTTTGGGAAGGATCCGGGAGCGGACGAGCATCACCACGGACGCGCCCAGTCGGGCGAGGGCCTGCCCCAACTCGCAGGCGATCGGCCCTCCACCGATGACCACCAAGTGCTGCGGTAGCTCTGTCAGATCCCACACGGTCTCGGAGGTTACTACCGGCGCCCGGTCCAGACCCGGAATGGGGGGAACCGCGGGATCGCTTCCGGTGGCCACAAGGGCGTGATGGAAGCGGATCTGCTGCCCGTCGATCTCTGCCTGGCCGAACCCGGTGAAACGGGCGACGCCGTGGCGAACCGTCACCCCAGCCGCTTCCAGGGACGCCGGCGAATCATCGGGCTCGATCGCGGCGATCGCAGCCGCGATCCGTTCCCTGACCGTCGAGAAATCCGATCCCGCCGAAGCAGGTCCGGCGGTCCTGGCCGGGTTCATCCCCGCCCCGGCTGCACCCGCAGCGGCGGAGAGAAGCGTCTTGGACGGCACACACCCCGTCCACAGGCAATCACCCCCCGTGCGGGCACGCTCCACCAAAACGACGTGGGCACCCAGCCGGGACGCGGTCTTGGCGCCTACGATCCCCGCCGTACCCCCGCCGACGACCAAAAGATCGATCACCTGATTGCTGGTTTCCATGATGCTGGTTCAACCCTTCGCTTGCCGTCGTGATCCGTGCCGGGGTGATGAACGGTGCCCCGTGAGCCATAAGCTGATCATTCCGGTGCCGCCCGCGGCACCAACGTCCTAGGGGGTGATTCCTGTCGCCAAGAAACGCACCAAGATATCCACCGAGAAGTACAGCAGTTTCGCGCCGTTCTACGACCTGCTCTCCGGAGAACTGCCCGTCTACCGTGCGGGCCGGGTGCTCGGGATACGATCCCTGGACCTCTCCCCGAGCCATCAGGTCCTGGACCTCGCCTGCGGCACCGGGCTGAATTTCGCGCACCTGATAGACCGGATCGGTCCTACCGGAACCATCATCGGGATCGACCGAAGTGCCGAGATGCTCGCCCAGGCCCGACGGAAAGCGGACCGCCGCGGATGGACGAACATCATTCTCGTCCAGGCCGACGCGACCACCTCCTCGACCGCATCCCTCAGCGCGTCCATCACATCCCACGGAGGGAAGGCCCTCTCCGATGCCACCCTGGCGACCTACGCACTGTCGCTCATGAAACCGTGGGAGGCGGCCTGGGAGACCATGAAGGACCTCACCGCGCCCTCGGGTTCGATCTGCGTAGTGGACATGCAGGAACCGACAACCGGGATCCCCGGTATGAAGGCCCTGGCGCGCCTCGCGTGCCGGCTGGGAGGCGCGGACATCACGGCCCAGCCCTGGCAGGGATTGGAGCGGGACTGCGCCCACGTCACCAGGGCATCCGCCCGCGGCGGGCACCTACAGATCCGCACCGGCCGTCCCTGACCACGACGACAGATCGACCGGTACCCCACCGAAATGGACCACCCCGACGGACACGACATGCTCTTGCAGGATGGCCAGCACCGCCTGACCATTCTCACTGGCAGGGAACACCTCGGTGTGATCCTCAAGGGTGTCCCACGCGACGCGCAACAGGTACACGTCCTGACGGTCAACGCTCGGATACAGGTCCACGGACCGGCAGCCCGCTGACGCCGTGAGGTGCGCCTGCAGCTGCGGATACGCCGCGAGGAAAGCCTCATGACAGTCGGGGTGAATCGTTAGCGTCGCATGTTCAAGAATCAAGGGAAGACTTCCTTCGGGCTAGAGGCCGTGAACCAGAACGACGACCGCAGGTTCGATCCGGCCGCCGGGGAGGTTGGGCCGACCAACAGGTCGTACCCCGCCTTAGATCAACAGCCCACCCTATGAGCCCGCTGAAGGCGCGTTCTGTAACCCAGGACACCAAGCCGCCCTGGAAAGCCACGCCCACAACACCGGAGCGGAACAGGGGTCGCAGTCCTTAGCTATTCCTCCCTAAGCCTCCGTCGCAAGTGGCCCTTTCGCTCACGCTGTAGCCATGGCCAGTGAACCGACTCCCGATCGTGCGATGCACGGCAAGGATCCCTCACCGGGAGGCCTGTACCTATCTCGAACTCATTCCCAGCGATATTTCCTCCTGTAGATGCCGGTTCGGAGCTTGACCCGATTTTGAACGTGTCTCGAGAAGCTACGACTTTCCACGCTGAGGTGAGGCTAGTTGTTCTGTGTCATGACGTTGGTGACGGTTCGCTGGAAGCGTGAGGCTGGGGGTTGGTCACCGATTGCAGTATGTGCTCGATGGTAGTTGTAGTGGATGTTCCAGATGGTGATGGCGTCGGCGCGTTGGGTTTCTGAGGTCCATTCGCGGGCGTAGAGAAGCTCTTCGGCGAGGGTCCGGTTGTAGCGCTCCACTTTGCCGTTGTGCTTGGGCGTGTGGGGTCGGATGCGTTGGTGGCGGGCCGCGGTGGACAAGATGGTGCGGGTGAAGTTCTTCGCCCGGTAGTTGGACCCGTTGTCGGTCACGACACGGGTGATGCGGTGGATGCCGTGGGCGGCGAAGAACACCCTGGCACGACACCAGAACCCGATCGTGGTCGCCGCGGTCTCGTTCGGCAGGGCCTCGGTATAGGCCAGGCGGGAGAAGCCGTCCACGGCCGAGTGCAAGTACACGTACCCGGCCCGGGCGCCCGTCGTCTTACCTTCGGTCCTGGCTGCGGTTTTGGCTGTGGTTTTGGCCCGTGCGGCGGCTTTGGCGGCCTCGGAGCCGCGCCCGTGGGCCCGCCAGCCCCCACCGTCGGGTATCCGTCCGACTTTCTTCACGTCCAGGTGGACCATGTGCCCGGCATACCGGGCCACGATCCTGGTGCTGGTCCGGTTGCTGGCACCGGTCGGGTCGATATCGCGTCGGCGGGAGATCCCGAGCCTGCGCAACCAGCGGGCCACGGTCACCGGGGAGATCCGGTGACCGTCCCGGACGAGCTCGAGATGGATCTGCCGTGCCGTCCATTTGTGCTCCCGCCGCAGGACCTCGATCCGGTCCACCACAGTGTCAAGTACCGGGTTTTGTGGAGGTTCGGTTAGGCCCGTTCCAGTTTTTTGGTGACGGGTAGATGGGCGTAAAAGTTGGTTTCGGCTTCGACGG
>NZ_JADOUS010000028.1:0-8566 GCF_015752045.1 Arthrobacter sp. CAN_A2 | reverse complement strand
GATGTCTGCCCGATCCGAGAACGTCAAAGCCCTGCGTCCCACCAGGCAACTCCCTCTATCCAGTTATGTTGTTGCTACGACGCTATGACACCAAGTGGACTTCACCTTGTGAGCGACGGTCAAAGTACTCTCGATAGCACGCAGGGGACTGTACCAATATGGCACAGTCCCCTAAAATTAAGTAACTGAATCGTTCCGCTAGCTCTTCCAGGCCCAGGCCACGAGCCGCTTCTTGGCGTCTTCTGCTGGGACGTCGATCGAGGTGGAGCAGAAGGCTTCTCCAAACATGGTCCTGACCGACTTCGCTGTGCGGAAGTATTGGCCGTGCTTGTCGATCCTGCGGGCGGAGACGCCGAGGTACCGGGCAGTCTGCCGGCGGTTCATCCCGGCCTCGATGCAGATTTTCACGGCACGGAAAATGACGGCGTAGGCGGCCTCGTTTTCCGGGTTCGCCTTCGTCAGGATCCGCTCCACAGCGAGCTTGGCCTCTAGTGGTGTCTGATTCACGTTCCGCTCCTCACTTGATCGACAGGCCGGTGTCGAAGGTCTTGCGTGCCAGCTGGCGCGTCTTGGCGTAGGCGAAAGCCCACAGTCCTAGGACCACGCAGGCTGTTGATATGTGCGTAACCAGCTCGAAGATGTAGAACGCTTCGGCCCCTGCCCGTAGTTCCAGCGGGTAGGCGAGGGCGCGTGCGATGGAGAGCACGAAGCCGACGAAGATGAGCCTTGAGGCCAGGCGCCCGAATCGCAGCGGGTTCCTGCGGCTGTCTCGGAAGACCGGCAGCAGGAGGGGCCCCAGCACGTAGGCGGTGTAGGCGAGGACGATCCACTCGTTCAGTTCTACCGCAGGCTGCTCTTGGTACATCTCCAAGCGGGGTGATGCCTCGGGGGTGTCCGCGGCGATGAGGGTGATGAGCATCCCGGAGGCTGCAATCACGCCGGCGAGGGCGCCGCGCTTTCCAATGATCCAGGTGGTGGCCGTTTCTGAGCCGTAGGCGATGGCGAGGTGCACGCCGAGGACCGCTACAGCTCCCATCGCGCAGCATTTGGCTATGAAGTCGGTGCCGTTGGAGATAGGCACGATGGCTTCCAGCACTTGGTAGACGCCCGGGAGGGAGAAGACGTAGGCGGCGGTCAGCAGCACTCCCATGAGAGCCAGCCGCCCGGTAGGGCGTAGCAGTGCTCGCGCCCCTTCGGGTGTGCGTTTGGACGTCAGACGGTGGAACGTCAGGCCACCGAGGAAGATCAGCATGAAGCTGACTGAAATGACGTAGATGCTGTCGTTCATCCAATCAGGTCCGTCAGTTTCTCCGCGTATTCGAGGGCTTCCTTGCGCTGCCGGAGGCGGCGCTGAAGGAGGTTCAACCGTTGTTGGATGAGTTCGACCAGGTCCTCGTTCTTCATCACCATCAGCGCCGTTTCCCGGATGTCCTCGGGCCAGTCGCCCTCTTCCATGGTGATGAGTCCGACGACGACAAGCCCCGCGACCATCGACGTCCTGCTGACCCGGGCAGCAGTGACCGCCTGGATGGGGGTGAGCTTGTTCTCCGAGAGCTGGCTGAACAGGTAGGTGATCGCCGTTCCCGTCTTCTCGGCCACATCGTGCCGGACGTCGCCGGTGTCGATGGCATCGATCCACGCGCGATGGGAACCGTCGTGGGGGAAGTTGATTTTGACCTTATCGTTCCGAGGGAACAGGTCTTCGTGGAAACGGTGCTGTAACTCCACCATGAGGTCGGCGTGGTGAACCTGGCTGAGAACTTCCGCGGCCATTGGGGTGCGAGGCCGGCTGTCGAGGTCTTCGTAGTCCTTGAAGTCCGTCAATGCCGTGATCGGGTCGATACCGACGGCTCGGGCTACACCGACGATGGTCGTCTCGGGGACGTTGCCTCGCCGGATCTGGTTGCCCACCGTGACGCGGTGCAATCCGGTCAGGCGGCCCAGCTCGCTTGCCGAGGTGGTGATGCCGCGTCGTTCGAGCCATTGCTTGAAGTCAGAACCAGAAACAGCCACGGCACCTCCTTCAAGAGATCGCTAGATGAGTACGACACATACGAATAGCCATGATGTCAAAAACTAAGGTATCCTTAGAAATAAGGAATTGGCATCAGCCTTCATCCTCACCGACTCAAATTTTACCGGGCACCACCTAACAGTGCCTGCTCTCTTCGCGCCCCGAAGGAGGTAGCAGTGGATGAAGGCAAGAAGCGCAGCCTTTCGCCGCTGCTGGCTCTGGTGATCCTTGTACCTCTCCTGGCCGGCCTGCCCGTCGTGGGCATTGCAGGGGCTGCAATCCTCACGCAGACCGAGGAAAAGCCTGCTGCGTGCGTCATCTCTGCGGTCGGCGAGACAGCCGGGGGCCTCACTTCATCGCCGGTAATCCCGAATGGTTGGGGCGCGCTTGTCGACGCCGCCGCAAAGACAGCGGGCCTGCCGGTGAGCGTGGTCGCCGCGCAGTTGAAGCAGGAATCAGGCTGGAGTGCGGCCGCACGGAGACCTGCAGGGGCTCAGGGTGTGGCTCAGTTCATGCCCGGCACCTGGGCCTTGTACGGGGAGGGTGGGGACCCGTTCGCAGCCGAGGACGCCATCCCTGCCTACGGGCGCTACATGGCGGCCCTGAAAGAGCAGGTACAGCCACTGGCCGGTGACGACGCCGATCTACTCGTCCGGCTGACCCTCGCCGCCTACAACGCCGGGCCCGGCGCCGTGCAAAGCGCCCAGGGCATCCCGGCGTTCACGGAGACCGAGCAGTACGTCGAGAAGATCCTCGCAACAGGGCAGGGCGAATTCTCCGCTGACTGCACGGCACCGGCGGGGACGGTCGCATGGGACGGCGACCTCGGCGACGGCGAGTGGACCAACCCGCTGCCGGGCGGCGTTTTCACCTCCGGCTACGGGCACCGCAACGTCCCGGGCCTGCCCGCCTGGGCGCAGGACCACGTCGGCGTGGACCTGTCGACCCCGGGTGCCGGCACCGGCAACGGCGGCCCGATCATCGCACCGACGGATCTGCGGATCACCGGCTTCAACGACAAGGACGGCTGCGTGATCGCCAAGGAGGACGGCGACGATCCCGATTTCGGGTTCGCGTTCTGCCACCTCAACGCCTACAGCGTGGCCGTGGGGGACCGGTTGAAGCGCGGCGACGTCGTCGGCACCGAGGGCAACAAGGCCGGCCTCGGGCTGGTCGCCACACACCTGCACTTCGAGATTTACAAGCCGGAAGCACCGGCGGTCGTCTACCCCTACCAGGGCTGGAACCTCGACCCGGAGCCCATCCTGAAAGAGAAAGGAGCGTGGGTGCGATGACCCGTCGCTCACACACCAACCTGCACCGGGCCGCCGCACTGACGGTCTCGATGATGTATTTGACCAGCTGCGCCGCCGACGCACCCGCATCGAAAGACGCGGCCCCTATCTCCGCGCCGACCACCGTCTACGAAGGTTCCTACACCTCGCTCCCCGCCGAGGAAATCCTCGGCGGGAACACGTTCGCCTCCCCGGAGGATGCCGACCGGTCCGACGTCGACTCGACCGCCCGTGTGGCGGCTCTCATGTTGCATGCGTGGGACACGACGGTGGACCGCACCGAAACGGCAGCCGCGGTGCGCGCCATTCCGCTGATGAGCGAGGAGTGGGCGGCGGACCAGGTCGAGCCGGAGCGCAACGCGAGCAACGGCGAATGGTTGGAACCAGCCGAACACGACGCCTACAGCGTCCCCCGGGCAGTTCCGGCGATCGGCGACGCCGGACAAGACGTCGCCCCGGACAAGGCCATCCGGGTCCTCGACGTCACATGGCGCTGGGTAGCCCGCGACGAGACGCCGCTGGAGGGGGGCGGTCACCGGCAGGTGGCCGTGTACCTCGAGAAGACGGACGGCCAGTGGGACGTCGTCGGGCACCAGACCCGCGACATGACCGCCTCGATGACGGGGGAGGGCAAATGACTCCGGCAGTGCATTCCTGGCCCGTCATCCGTCTCACCATCGGGGAGGGCGAAATCGTCGCGGACGCGAACGGCGACGTCCTCACCTACCCGGTGCTCGATGACACGTCCGCAGCCGACGTCGCGGCCGACGCAGCAGCGGAAGCGTGTCGGCGTCTGGGCTTGGCCGCATGCCGGGTGCAGGGACTCACTGAGGACGGCGAGGTCTACGAGATGGTCGTCGACGCCGGGCTGGGCACGCTCGAGGAACGGGAAGACACCACCTCCACCGCCCCTACCGGCGGCACCGGTACGGGCACTGCGCGTACTGGGTCGAAGTCTGCACGCCGCCGCACTCCTGCACGCCGGAAGGCTGTGCTCTGGGGAAGCGCGGGCGTCCTGGCGGTCATCGTCGGTTTCAGTGCCTTTTACACGTTGCAGGACAACGCGGCCGAGCCGGTGGCGACGGTCTACACGCCGCCTCCCGCGCAGCTGCCGGTCCCGGCGCCTGCCGGGTGGGACACCTACGGTGACTGGACGACACCGATGACCGGATCCAATGTGAAGGCGATCCTTGATCCCTCGGGGCAGCCGGTGAGCGTGGACGGCTCGAAGCTGATCGGCCATGACCCTCGGACGGGTGTGGAGCGATGGACGCGCACCGCGCCATTCACGATCGCGCAGCTGGCCCTGTATACCCTCGATGGGCAGTCCAGGGTCGCGGCCGCAGCGGCCCGCGAGCTGGTGCTGTTCGGTGACGGAGCGGACCCGATCCGCGTCGATGTCCCCAAGGACGGAACGATCATCCTGGACGGCGGGACGGCACCCCGCGTGGACCTACCGAACAAGCGGACACTGATCGTCGCAGCCGACGGCAGTACGGCGGCGCGGGTGGTCCCGGCGACCGCGGAACCCATCGAAGCCCTCGGCGATGACCTCGTGGCAGCAGACACACGCTCCGGACGGATCTGGCGCGTCACGCAGGACTCGGCAGCCCTCCCAGCCCCGGCGAAGCTGCCTGCACCCTCGGCAGGGGCGGAACTGGTCACGGTCCTCGGATCCGTGAACGGGACGGTCGTCGCGGCATGGAAGACCAACGACACCACCACCATCGGCTTCTACGCCCTTGGAGATGCCGCCGATGCGACAGAAGCGACGCAGGTCGGCATCGTCAACGTCGAAGGAACCGACGTCGCCACCTCCGGTATCCAGGTGGACCGGGACAACGGCCTACTGATGGCCGGCACGGTCCTGGTCGACGTCGACGCGAAGCAGGCCCACCGCCTGCCCGGGGCCGGGAAGCTGGCAGCCGGGTACGCCTGGGTCTCCACCAACACCGAGCAGCTGCGGATCAACGCGCAGGGCGTCACCGAAACCACGACCGACGCCGCCCGGGCAGCGATTCCCGACGTCGTCACCGACGACGGCAAGGCAATGACCCGGGCCGAAGGATCCTCCACCGGCCTGCTGTATGCGCTGACGCAGGTCGCACCCCGACCCACAGCAACACCCACCCCTGCTTCCAGCCCTTCCTCTACCACGACTTCTACTCCGAGCCCCACCCTCGACTGTTTCCCCGAAGGAGAACCCCTGATGAGAATGACCGCTGTCATCGACCCGGCCGGCACCCTCGAGCTTGACCTGGGAGGCGAGAAAACCACCTCCGGCTACCCCTCGGTTATGGACGCCCGCCGCTCCGTCATGAGCACCGCGACCGACCTCGCGGCCGAGACGAGCACCGCGACCGAGCTGCACATCGAGGACCCGTCCGGATCCCGCACGATCCTCGTTCAGACCGACGGCGCCGTCATCGAGCAGGACACTAAGAGTGAATCAGCACCGTTGCCCGAAGCGGTCGAGCCTGCGGCGTCCCCGGTCACCCCAGAAGTGCCGGCCGTGCCGGAGGCCGCGGCGGAAGCACCAGCACCCGTTGCCACTCCTGCTCCTGCTCTCGTGGAGGTCCCCGTGGTCACGGAAGCGACAGCACCGGAAACCGCCGCTTCATCAGCTGTCGTACCGGCTGTCGTATCGGCAGTGGCACCGGCGGAAACGGTGAATCCGCTGCCGACCCGCAGGACGGCGATGCCGTCGTTCGTCGACCGGCCGGACGCTGACTCGCCCGCACAAGCGGGTTTTCGCGGTGTGCTGAATCAGTTCGGGTTGAAGCTCGCGGCCTCGCCGGCGGAGTTGGAGCAGCGCCGGGACGAGAAGACTGTCTCTCAGCACTGGGCCGGGCCTCGCACGATCACGGTCCTGAATCCCAAGGGCGGGGCGGGTGAGACGCCGACGGTGATCTGCCTGTCCGCTGTGTTCGCCCGACTCGGCGGCTCCGGTGTCCTGGCGTGGGACAACAACAACTCGCTGGGCTCGCTGGGATGGCGGACCTTCGACGCCGGCCATGAGGCGACGGTGGTCGATCTCCTCGAGCAGACGGACTACTTCATGACCGCCGGCGCACGGGCCGGTGATCTGGCGTCCTACGTCCATCACCAGCCCTCGGACCAGTACGACGTACTTCGCTCCGATGACCGGTCGGGCGCGAAGAAGCGGCACGAGGTCACCGGCGACGAGGTCCACCGCCTCTACTCGGTGGCCGCGAAGTATTACCGGCTGATCCTCATGGACTCGGGCAACACCGAACGCGGGGACAACTGGGAGGCGATGATCGGGCGCTCGGACCAGGTCGTCATCCCGGTGAAGTCCGTCGACGACGCCGCCGAAGGCGCGTCCCGGGTCTTGAGCGCCCTGCGGGCGGGCAACGAGCACGCGCAGTCCCTGGCGGACCGTGCAGTGGTGATTGTCCTGGGCTGCACCCCGTCTCACGGGCCGGCGAAGCTGAACGAGCTCGCTGAGTCCTTCCGCCCGTTCGTGAAGTCGGTCGTCACGGTGCCCTACGATCCGTCGCTGATCGAGGGCCGGATCCGGTTCTCCTCGATGCTCCCGCAGACCCGCCGTGCCTGGCTCCGGGCCGCCGCGCAGATCGCGGAGGGACTGTGACCGTGACCCCGCAGCGCAATCCCTTTGTCAATGAGCCGGAGGTAGAGCCGCAGGAAGACCCGATCGACGATGACCCGATCCTCGGGCAGCGCGAATCGCTGAGGGGCCCGCGGAACATTCAGCAGACCCTGGCCGCCGAGCCTGTCGAGGAAGAGGAACCAGCGGCCCCTGTAGCCGTGACCAGCGCGACACTGTGGCTGGTCGGTGCCTCCGGTGGCGTCGGCACCAGCACCCTCGCGGGCCTGTGCTCGGAAAACGTCGTCGATGAATCCGAGCGGCGTCCGACCTACGCAGGCCGGGCCCTGCTGGTGTGTTCGACCAGTGCGTCCTCGCTTGAGGCCGCACAGCAGCTGGCGCGTAAGTCCGCGTCCGGGCAGCTGCCCTATGAGCTGGTCGGCCTGGTGATCGTCCATGACCGGCCTAAGAACCGGCTGACGAAGCCGACGCTGGATTTCGCGCGCGGGGTTGCGCGGATGTTCCCGGTAGCCATGACAGCGCCGTATGAACCCTCGTGGCGCGAGGTTGGCGTCACCCCACAAGCTTCCGGGACACGGCTGAAAAGCGTGCTCCGGAAAATCGAAAAGATCGCCCGCTCCGGGCACTGAGAAAGGCAAACTCCCATGTTCGGAAACACTCTGGCAGCACACACGATGACCACCATCAACGCGCTCACGCCGGTCCGTGAAGGATCGCTCTCGGCCCAGACCTTCACCCCGACGCAGCCTCCCGGCACGGAGGGCCTGACACAGGTCATCGGGTGGATCCTATGGGGTGCGGGACTTGTCCTGTTCGTGTTCTTCATCTTCGGCCTCGTCTCCGCCGGCAGGAACCGACGGCAGGGCAACGAGATCGAGGCACCCATCTGGCCCATGGTCGCCGCCTGCCTGCTGGGCGCTTCGGGGGCCGTGTGGACTGCAATCACCTGAGCAACAACGCCCACCCACCTGATCGAGAGAAGGACAGACGATGAGCACACAGGACACCGCCCAGGAACCGAAGGCCCGCCCGAAGTGGTTTGGCGCCGCCGTGATGCTGCTGGCCCTGGTGCTGGTCGGCCTCCTCGCGTGGGGCATCCGAGCATTCCTCTTCCCCGGCAATGAAGAACCGGCGGCAGAGCCCACTACCTCTGCCTCGCAGACAGCGCCATCGTCTGCCTCGGCGTCCGCGTCCGCGTCGGCAGCACCCGTCGAGGACGCGGATGCTGCGTGGGACTGCCAGGTGGACCTCAACAGCGACGACGCATCTGTGGCTGACAGTGCTCCCGCGATCGAGGAGTGGGTAGTCGGCGGATACAACGTCATCCCGTTCTCGGAGTTCGGCGGCTGCGAGAAATTGCCTTCCACCTTGCGTGTCGGTTACGCACCGACCGAAGCAGGGTCACTGGTGGCGGCGGCCACCTATGCGGTCGCTCTTGACCCGGCGGCCAGCGAGCAAGCAGCGTCCGACCTCGAAGCAGCTGTAGCGGAAGGGCCGAACCGAGTGCTGTTGGGCGAGCGAGCACAGCGTATCCGCGACGGGCTCGAGCAGAGCGAAGACACCTCCGTCATCACCCGGTTGACCCTGCTGGGCTACATCCAGAACAGCTACACCGATGACGCAGCGTCCTACCGGCTGATCTACTCGGCACCCGATGCATCGGGTCTG
>NZ_JADOUS010000027.1:0-8636 GCF_015752045.1 Arthrobacter sp. CAN_A2 | reverse complement strand
GCTGGTCAGCTCAAGGCGTCTCTGAGCTGGGTAAGACTCGGGGCTCCTGCCGGCCCGTCCTCTGTCATGTACCTGCGGCAGGCGAGAGCCGCCGGAGCGAAGCCGTCACCGACTGCGTCGGTGCCGTCGACGAGGATGGTGGGGGAGCCCGGGAACCTTGCCCGTTCGGCTGCTTCCATCGTGTCGATGACCTGGTACGCCACACTAATGTCCGGACGGTCCTTTGCCAGGAGCTGTATCCGCTCATCTGCGAGCATCCAGTTCGGGCAGCCGTCGAAGTACTGCAGGGTGATCTTCATTCGCCCACGGTAAACCTTGTAGTCGACTTCATGGTCAAGTCGTAGACTTCGAACATGTTGATCGGGGACATTTCCGCCGCCGCGGGCGTGGACCGGCAGACTATTCGCTTCTATGAGCGTCAAGGTCTGTTGCCGGAGCCTCGCCGCGCTCCTAATGGATACCGGGCCTACGATGAGGCGACCATTGACCGGCTGCGCTTCATTCGTGCCGCCCAGGGCGCGGGTCTGACGTTGGCGGAGATCGTTGAGGTCCTGGGTCTTCGTGATGGCGGCCAGGCACCCTGCAACCACATGTCCTTCGTCCTCGAGCAGAAGCTGGCGGAAGTCCGCTCACGCCAGCAGGAACTTATGGTCTTGGCAGCCGAACTCGAACATCTCATCCACACCGGCCTGAGCCTGGATCCGGCCGGCTGCGGGCCCACGGATATCTGCCGCATCATCTCCTTCAGGTGAGCGTCGGACGCCTGGGCTGATCTTGCCCCGTGATCCGCACCGAGGGGCGCCCCGGACCAAGGCCAACCCGTCCATTGGGAAATCCAGCGAGTCACCCACCGGCCCACCCCGGTGGGGTGGCCGGTGCGGTGTGAGGGAGGATGTCGGGCGGTCGGTTTACCGGTACTCGGGGTTGGGTTCGAGGCCGAATGTGTTGCCGTCGCTCCACGCGCCGGGGAGGTTGCCCCAGGCGGGGATGCCGCCGGCTGATTTCAGCAGTCGTGCCATGTGGAGCAGGTTCCAGGTCATGAAGGTGGTGTTCCGATTCGTGAAGTCGTTCTGTGGGCCGCCGGAGCCTTCGTCGAGATAGCTCGGTCCGGGTCCGGCTTCTCCGATCCAGCCCGCGTCCGCTGCCGGGGGGATGGTCACTCCGATGTGTTGGAGGCTGTAAAGGATATTCATGGCGCAGTGCTTCACGCCGTCCTCGTTCCCGGTGATCAGGGCGCCGCCGACCTTCCCGTAGTAGATGTACTGGCCCCGGTCGTTCGTCACCCCTGACATGGCGTACAGGCGTTCGATGATTTGCTTCATCACGGAGCTGTTATCTCCGAGCCAGATGGGTCCGGCAAGAACGAGGATGTCGGCTTGCTCGACTCGTTCGAAGATGGCGGGCCAGGCGTCTTGGTCCCACCCGTGCTCGGTCATGTCGGGGTACACGCCGGTCGCTACCGGGTGGTCGATGGGGCGCAGCACATCGACGTGGACGCCGTTGTGCCGCATGAGATTGGCGCTGAGATCGATCAGACCCGAGGTGTTGCTCAGTTCCGGGCTGCGCTTCAACGTGCAGTTCAGGAACAGAGCGCGCAGTCCGCTGAAGTCCGTGTCGCCGGGAGTGGGTGTCTCAGAGTCAGTCATGTAAACGGTTCCTATCTGCGGGAGGGATGCGTTTCGGGTGCTCACCAGGAACGAACCCGGTGTACCCGTGTTTCTTGTGTGACGCTAGGCGCGCTATTGCGGGCACCTCTGCAATCTGGAACACACAACCCCAGGGTGCACGTTCCTGGTGGGCGGTCGCGCATCCGCGCGACTGACACCTAAGGAGCGGTGACCCCACGGGACAATTCGAGGCGGTGACGGTGCGAAACCGGTGTGGTGTCTGACGGATCGGCGCCGGCTGATCCACCGGCTGATCCGCCGGTGGTCGTGCTACCGAGCATCGGGTGGTGCTGATTCTGACAGGTCATGCCGCTCGTGCCCGCTCGTGCACGGTGATGGGCGGCGACACTGCCGTCTATCGTCACGGTGCGGTGAGTATGCCTGCAAGGGCTACCAGATCCTCGGCTTCGATGTCCGGTGCTGTGAAGTACGAGGGATAGGTAGCCCCCGTCCGGTTGATCCACGCCGTGCGCAGTCCCGCAGCGTGAGCGCCGTGGATGTCCCATGGGTGCACCGCGACCAGGAGCAGCTCATCGACGGGGTGGCCGGTCGCCGTGGCTGCGTAGTCGTAGGCTTCGCGGGCGGGTTTCCATCGGAGGGCGTCCTGGACGCTGAGGAACCCCTTGAATTCGTTCTGCACACCCCCTCGCGTCAGCAGCGACTCCGCGACGGAGGTCGCGCCGTTACTCAGTGTCACGAGGTCAGCGACCCGGCTGAGCGCCGTGATCCCGGGGGCCACATCGGCGTGCAGGGCAAGGTTCGTGAACGCGCCCATGATGTCGCCGACGTGTCTTTGATAATTTCCCGGGCCGGAAGTCTGGGTGAGCAGGCGGTGGAGGGTGTCCTTGGCCAGGTCAGCGAAGTCGGGATTGTCGCCTGCCGCAGTGAGCGCGAATCCGTCGCGGAGTAGTTCGGCGAACCATGGTCGGGTGAGGGACTCCGGCATGCCTGCCTGGCTGAACGCCTCTGCGAGGGGTCCCATGTCGGAGAGAGTCTCGTTGACATCGAAGACGATGACGGACGGTGTGATGGTCATGCCCTGGTCCTTCCGGCCCCGGTCAGGAGCGATGTGGCGGCGTTGGCGATGTCCCTACGGATGGTCTTCGGGCGCTGGGCAGGGGACTCCATCGGGACTGACGTAGGCCCCTACACTATTCAGCATGCTGAGCAATAATCCAGTGCGCCGTGACCAGATCGAGGTGGAGGGCACCATGCTGTCCTACCTGAGCGCAGGGACCTCGTCGGGGATTCCCCTTCTGCTGCTGCATGGCACCTTCTGGAGCCGCGTGTGGCAGCCGGTGCTGCCGGCCCTGGGGGAGGAGGCACGGTGTATCGCCCTGGATCTGCCCGGATTCGGCGCCAGCGGTGGGCAGCTGGAGGTGGAGCAGGCATCCGTGCCGGCGCTGGCCAGCACCGTGATGCGGGCCGCGGACGCGTTGGGGCTGGAGGAGTTCGACCTGGCCGGACACGATATCGGCGGCGGGATCGCCCAGCACATCGCCGCCACCAGTGGACGGGTGCGCAGGCTGGTCCTGATGAACTCGGTCATGTTCGATTCCTGGCCGGTACCGGCGGTGGAGCGTTTCCATGACCCGCAGGTGCGCGCTGCCACCAGCGTCCAGGACCTGCTCGATGCGCGCACGACATCGACCCGGCGCAGCGTGCTGCGGGAGCTGAGCGATGACGAACTCGCGGACTATCTGTCCCCGTGGCGGGACCCGGCACGGGTGCGGTCCTGGACGGCGATGGCCGCCGCGGCCGACCCGAGCTACACGCAGGACCTGGTGCCGGCCCTGCAGGACCTGGCGCTGCCGACCCGTCTGGTATGGGGCCGCGACGACGATTTCCAGAAGATCAGCTTCGCCCATCGCTATGTCGAGCTGATCCCGGGCTCCGACCTTGTGGACGTGGACGGCAAACACATTCCGACCGAGGACTCCCCGCTCGATGGGAACCATCGTCTCAGCGAAAACCGTCTTCCCGGCCAAGGGGACTGCCCATCCGAGAGTGGGCGGGAGCGAAGCCATCGGAGCGCCATTCGGGCGCCGAGGAGGACCTGGACGGTCGCGGCCGGCCTGAACCACCAGCGCCGCGGCACCTCGATCATCCGGCCCCCCATGAAACTGCCCGCGAGGACGACGATCACCGGCGCCAGCCATGCTGTGAGGGCTGCCAGCTGCACCGTTCTCCTGGGTTCGTGCCGGAGGCTGAACCACGTCCAGAGGGCTGTGTCGGAGAGGAAGTCGGCGTACTGGCCGAAAGAGCTGACTGTTCCGGTCGCGCGGGCCAGCTTGCCGTCCACGAAGTCACTGATCAGCGCCAGGGACGGCACCCACATACCCAGTACGTGCTCGATGGCCGGAAGGCTGGCTCTGAGCAGGGTGAGGCTGTTCGCCAGGCCCAGCGACGTCCGGTCTTCTAGAAGGCCGAGGTGCGTCACGGCGAGGAACCATGTCGTGAGGATCCACCTCCGGCCGCGCCGACCGGCGATCCCGGCGACCAGAAGATGCAGAGCCGTCACCTCGACCAGCGCCCGCGGCCGGGCGCGGGCCTGATCGATGGAGCGGTCCCCGGCCGCCCGCAGGACCCGGACCCACGCGTCCAGGCGCCAGCCGCTGTCTCTGGCCTGAGCAAGGAGGTCATTGGTCGCGGCACGGCTACGTGGCGCGATCGCTCCGGCCGAAGACGGGTTCTTCCTGAAGCGTTTCGGAAGCTTCTGCACCAGTGCTGGACCGCCCTTCGCTTTTTCTGTCCTGCCGACTTTCCTGTCCTGCCACCGTCGTCGGATGAGCTAGACCCTGCCATGGAACATCCCGTGCCGATACCGGCACGTCCCGGGTGACGGGTTGGGGCTGGGGCGTACGCTGAGCGGGACCCGGCCGTAGCAGGCGCCATGAGCCGGTCTGTTCATCCTGCGGAGGACAGCCATGACGATCACCGGTTTCCTGACGAACCTTGAACTTTCCACGCGCCCCGTCCACCCCGAGGCGCGCGCGGCGATGGACGCCCGCTGGGCGGCCCTCCCGGAACACGTAAAGACGCCAAACCAGTTGCTCGGCCGCAGCGCTGTCGGGTGTGAGGGGACCCACGGTGTGTTCCCCAAATGCAACCTCACCTGCAGCCCGTGCTATCACTCCGCGGACGCCAACCAGGTGCGGATCGACGGCGACCACACGGTCCGTGAAGTGCAACGGCAAATGGAGTACCTTCGGCTGATCCGGGGTCCGAGGGCGCATGCGCAGCTCATCGGAGGCGAGGTGAGTCTGCTTGCCCCGGAGGACCATGCTGCAGCGCTGGCCACGATGCGCGCCTACGGCCGTGAGCCGATGTCGATGACACACGGCGATTTCGACTACGAATACCTGTTGGCGGTGGTTCTCGGCCCCGATGGTGAGCGCCGGTTCGACAGGGTGTCCTTCGCCGCGCACTTCGATTCCCTGATGCGCGGCCGGCGCGGCGCGGTCCGGCCGCGCAGCGAAGCCGAGCTCGATCCGTTCCGGCGGCAATTCGCGCAGATGTTCACCGACCTGCGCGGTGATCATGGCATCGACTCCTATCTCGCCCACAACATGACGGTGACGCCGTCGAACCTTGGCGAGGTCGCCGAGGTGACGCGCGCCGTACTGTCGATGCCCTACGACATGCTCTCCTTCCAGCCGGCCGCCTACATCGGGGACGACCGGCGGTGGAAGGAGGACTTCACGAGCGTCGGCATCGATGAGGTGTGGCAGAAAATCGAGGAAGGCGCCGGGCAGAAGATCCCCTGGCAGGGCACACAGTTCGGCGACCCGCGCTGCAACCGGTACACCACCGGCGTCCTGGCACACGGCCGTTTCGCGGTCCTCATCGACCCGGAGGACCCGGCCGACCTGACAGCGCGAGACACCCTCCTAACCCACCACGGCGGGATGTCCTTCGGTGGCCAGAACCGGGGGACGCTTGCGGTGAAGGTCCTGCGGGCGCTGATCCTTCATCCCGGCGACGCCCGAATCCTCGCGGGCATGGGGCGGCGCCTGATCCGCAGGGCCGGCGGGATCCGCGCCCTCTGGCGGGCCTGGCGGACCCAATCCGTGCGGATCAAGACGTTCGTGGTGCACAACTTCATGGACGCAGAGGTCGTGGCGCCGGCCTGGGAACTCATGCTGCAGGGACAGACCAGCGACGAGCCCGCAGTGCGAGAGGCCCAGGAGCGGCTCGGGGCCTGCATGTATACGATGAGCCACCCGGAAACGGGGCAGCTGGTCCCTGCGTGCACCCAGCACTCGGTCCTGGACCCGGGGGCCAACGCCGAACTGCGCCGGATGCTGCCCCTGCGCGTCAAAGACCCCACGGGCTGATCCCGGGCTCATCCGGGGCTGACTCCACAACCTGATCCAACAGGTTAATCCCACACGCTGATTCCATGCGGGGATCGTTCGGGTGGCCGATCGGTGACCGATGGGTGGCCGCGTACTGGGCGGGGGGCGCGTGCCCGGGCCGGGACGGGTCGGCACGGGCACGCGCGGCTCTTTAGAGGTGCGGGGCTGCCGGGATGTCGAGGTCCGTGTCGACGAGGTGGTTGAAGTAGTTGGTGAACAGGTTCAGGGCGATGTGCGTGGAGAGTTCGGTGAGTTCGACGTCGGTCCAGCCGGCGTCGAGGCCTTCCTGCCAGGCGTCGTCCTTCACGGAGCCCTTGTTGGCTGTGCTCTGGCGTGCCAGTTCCAGCAGGGCCGCGAGTTTCGGGTCGAAGTCGATGGTGCCCTGCCGGATGGCGATGGTCTGCTCCAGGGTGAGCCCGGCGGCTTTCGCGCCCATGGTGTGAGCGGACTGGCAGTAGCTGCATTCATCGACGTTGCCGACGACGAGGGCGATCGCTTCCCTGGTCCGGGCGTCGAAGGTGCCGTAGTCACCGATGACCTGCTGGAGAGCGACGTAGCTTTGCAGGACCACAGGGGAGTGGGCCATCGCCCCATGGATGTTGAGGACTTTCCCGAACTGCTGGGCGAGGGCACCGAGTTCGGTGCGGGCGGCCTCGGGTGCGCTGTCGAGGGTATGGACGGTGATGCGGGTCATGGGCATTCCTTTGCTGTTCGGGATGTGCGGATGAAAATTGGGGCAGGGCGGGCCGGGGGGGGGGGGGGGGGGGGGAGTTCGGGGCAGCCTGCAGTGCCTGCGGGGCCGGCTCGTGTAGGGCTGGTCGCTTGTGGCCGGGGTTAGAAGGTGCTGCGGGAGATGCGGCGGAGCCCGTCGGCGTCGTTGATGGTGATGCGTCCGCGGCCCTGACGGATCAGGCCGCGGGCGGCGAAGTCGGCCATCGTCTTGCTTGTGGCTTCGCGGGTGGCACCCAGGAGTCCGGCGAGCTGTTCGTGGGTGAGGTTGACGGAGCGGGTGTGCGTGAACCTACCCCGGGGGGCGGCGCTGTCCAGGGTCAGGAGGGTCGAGGCGGCCCTCGCGGCGAGGGGCCGTAGCGCCATGTCGGTGAGGCGGTCTTCCAGGCGTGCGACCTGCTGGCCGAGGAGCCGGGAGATTTTCACGGCGATGCCCGGGTTGGACAGGAAGTGTTCTTCGACGTCCGAGGCGCTCAGCTGGCAGATGATCGAGTCTTCGATGGCTTCGGCGTAGTTGTCGTACATTTGCTGGCCGACCAGGAGCATCTCGCCGAACACGGCGCCGGGTTCCAGGATCGCGATGGTCAGGGTTTTGCCGTCTTCGGCGACCCGGAAGATCCTGATCCTGCCCTGCTTGAGGATGAACAGGGCGGCGACCGGCTGGCTCTGACTGAATACCAGTTCGCCGCTGCTGAACAGTTTCGGCGGTGACATCCGGTCCAGGTCGGCCATGTCCTGGGCGGTGAGATCGGCGAAGATGTCCACGGCGTTGAGGCAGCTGAACGGTTCGCCGGTCTCGGTCAAAGGGTCTACCTCCCGTTCGTGGGGCGCCCATCCTTTCGCCGGGGTACGGGCGGCGGAGAGGACCGTTGTCGAGCATGTATCGTTCAGGCGCTGCCTGGCCATCGGTGCGACCGGTGTCATGGGCCTCACCGGCGCCGGAGGACGAGGCGGGCGACCAGTCCCAGAATAACCCCGTAGATCAGGTGGCCCATCAGGGACATCATCGAGGACCCATCCAGAGTCAGGATCGGCATGCCCATCATCAGCGGCATGATCAGCAGGGGCCCGAGCACCCACCACAGGGCCCCGTACACGAGACCGACGACGGCGCTCACAACCAGACCGCGCTTCAGCAGGCTCGCGAAGGGGAGGGTGAGGGTCAGCCCGATCACGACCGAGATGACCAGGTGGACGATGAACCCGATGACCGCCGAGGAGGAACCGACCAGGGACGCGATCATCGGCAGCATCCCCATCATGGCCATGAGGGCCCCGAACACGACGCCGCCGCTGAGCCCACCCACAACACCTGCGACCAGGCGCCGCACCATAGGAGACGGCGCGGACGAGACCTTTTCTCGGGAAGTGGTGTCTGGAGAACCGCTGGCCCGGGGCGTTTTGTGTGACGCAGTCATGATGGGTGCCTTCCTCGTCGCTGGTGTTCTTCGACGGTAGGCCCGGAGCATCACCGTGTTCTGCAATCTGGCACACACAAGTTTTGTCCCGGTCAGGCGGGCACGGCCCACCCTCGATCCTCGTGGACGCCTACCCCGACGATCTGCCCGGGCAGCAGGTGCGGGTTTCCTGCGACGTCGACGGTGAGGGTGGCTGCCGGCCCCTCATCCCAGGTCCTGGTCGCTCCCACGCCGGGATCCTGCGGTCCTCGACCGGCCGGCGGGGCCGGTGGGGTGGAGTCGCCGGAGCTGACGCTGACCTGCACCAGGGTGCGGGCGCCGAGGGACGTGAGTCCGGAGACAGCTCCCTTGAGGGTCGACGGTCCCGTGTCCCCGGGTGGGATGAGCGTGAGTGCTTCCTGACGTACGACCAGAAGAGCCGGGCCGTCGGGTGCGTCGTCCTGGACTGGGAGGTGACCGAGGAC
>NZ_JADOUS010000026.1:0-8968 GCF_015752045.1 Arthrobacter sp. CAN_A2 | reverse complement strand
TACCCGAACGACGTCCACTACAGTTACCAGCAGCCAGCCCTGGCAGCGTAGAGATAATCACCGACTCCGCTGTCCGAAATCACCGCAGCAGCCCAGCGCGGCGGTGAGACCTGCACCCCTGCCGCCCGGGTGCGTACTCGTACGAAGCGAATGCGTTCACGGACGAGTCGGAGGACATCAGCTTGCTGGTCGCCTCACGCCGCGGTCGCGTTCGCCGAGGTGGAGAAGACCCGACAATTGCAGGACGCGGTGGACTCCTGGGACGTCTTCAGTCAGGCCAAGGGCATCCTGAGGGAACGACACCAGATCACCGGCGAGCAGGCGTTCATCGTGGTGTCCATGGCCAGCCAGCGCGCCACCTGAAGCTCTGGAACGTCGCCGATGTCCTGGTCAGCAGCGGCGAACTCCCTACCAGGACGACGACCTCACGTTGAAGCGATGTTTTATCAGATTCTGCCGCGATGAGCATCCTGTTTTCTTGAGGCAACTATCCCAGTTCCTCCTGTCGCGTGCGGCTCATACTGGAGATACCCCTAACGATGTCCCCGGATTCGTCCGCGGGCCTCCGCCGGAATACACCGACGAGCCTCGTGCACGAACGTGGGAGCCCCTCCGGTTTTCAAGCAGCCGGCGACCGGAGGGACACCGGCCGCCCGTCCGCTCTGTGTGATGCGAAGTTCCATGGCCATGATCAGGGGCGGGGTGAGGGCGGTGCGTCGTCCTCAACGGTGTGGATGCGGATGCTGCGAAGCCGGGTTCTGCACTTGATGAAGTCGGCATGAGTTTTGAAGAGAGACCTTTTTGTGTGCCCTTTTCCCGTCGAAAGGCGTTCCATGACCACCCGCGTAACCCCGTTGGAGTCTTTCCCCGAGGACCTGCCATCACTGAGCCTTCCTGAGGTCGAAGTCCTCAACAGCAGGATTCAGCGCGAGTTGTCCCACGAGTACGCCCATGACGGTGAACCTCGTCCAGAAACAGAGCTCCGTGGCGAGGAACTCACCGAAGAACTGGACCGCAGGGACGCTGAAGACGAGGACCGCCTGGACGCTGTCGTCGTCCACCAGATTCCAGAAAGCCTGGTCCAGTCGCCTGCGCCAGCACTCGGAATCGCCCAAAGCCTGTGATCGGCCAGGTGGTACCCCCCGCGCTGATATGGACGATGCGTGCTGATGCGTGGCGATGAGCCCGGGGCAGGCATAGTAGGAGTGGATGTGCCGGGAGGTCCCTGGTTGTGGTTGGGAAAGGACGATGCTCGTGCCGGATGAGAGAGAGCTGGCCGAGGAGGCCGCCAATCACGCGATGACGGCCCTGTTGCAGGACATGGTCCTCGACAGTGAGGACGTTCAGGAGTTCCTGGACGGGTTGGTCTCGGTCGCGGCGACGGCGTTCTCCCGCGCCCACGGGGACGTGTTCTGCGGTGTGACCCTGCTGCGACCCCAGTCCGCGACGACGGTGGCCAGTAGCAGTGAGCAGGCGCGTGCCATGGATGAGGTGCAGTTCGGGTTCGATGACGGCCCGTGTCTGCGGGCCGCCCGGGAGGGACACACCGTGCACATCCCGGATTTCCTCACCGAGTCCAGGTTCCCCGAGTACCGGAAAGCCATTGCCGGGTACGGGATCCGCTCGGCCCTGGGTGTCCCCATCCGGCTCGATGCAGGTGCCAGTGCGGGCCTGGACTTTTATGCGACAGAACCCGAGGCCTTTGACGAAACCAGCATCAAGGTCGCCGAAGGCTTCGCGCGGGACGCGTCCAAGTCCCTGCGCCTGGCGGTACGGATCGCCACCCTCAACGAGAACTCCGCGCACATGCGCGCCGCGATGGAGTCCCGGACCGTCATCGACCTCGCGGTAGGGGTCATCATGGGACAGAACCGGTGCAGCCAGGACGAAGCCATCGCGATCCTTCGCACCGCCTCCCAAGGCCGGAACATCAAACTCCGGGACCTCGCAGCGAACCTCCTGGGCTCGCTAGGCCAGGCCGGGTCCGTCCGCACACACTTCGAGCTCTAACCCGCACCGTCTAGAACCCCGCCTACGGACCCGGGTAGCGATCACAGCCCTGGTCGCGATTACAAGTCCGGGAGAATGCGGGGCCCGTTGATCTGGTCCTCCACGTGCCGCGCGAACGCGCCGAGAGCGAGACCATCACCGGTAGAAAACTTCCGGGGGTCCTGATCGGCGACGCACAATGCCCCGACCGTCCATCCGCGGGGACCGCGGATGGGGTGCCCGGCGAAGAACCGCAGATGCGGGTCGCCGAGAACCAAGGGATTGTTCTTGAACGGGTGATCTCTGGATGCGTCGTCGACGGTCATCGGGCCACCGCTACGAAGCATGATCTGGCAGAGGGACAGCAGCCCGGGGGGATTGTCCTGCAGGGGACCGATCACTGATTTACCGAAACACCGCTGCTCGTCGATGACGGTGATCATTGCCGAGCTGACCCCGAAGTAGGTGCTCGTCTGCCGGCTGATCCGGTCGAACCGGTCCTCGGGTGCGGTGTCCAGCAGCCCCGTCCGGATGACCGCTGCCATCCGCTCTCGTTCCCGCTCCTGCGGGCTGAGAAGAAACGCCCCCGCAGCCCCGATCGCGTACCGCGCGTCTGATGTACACCTTTCCTGCGGTGGGGCAACGCAGCCGGGAACTCTGACCCCGACGCGGGCCCTGGCCAGGAGCGTGTTCGTCGCCTCGACGAGCACCTCGCACTCCCCTGGATCCAGGACCAGGACCCCGGCCAGACACGCCTCGAGCTCGAGCCGTGACGCCGCACCGCCTAACGCGTAATACGCGACCCATACATCTGCCATGCCCAGGTGCGTCGACACCAGAATGTCCCGGACCTGCCGGGTCCACGCCCACAAATCCACTTGCCACCCCCACCGACTCTCAGAAGTCACTGCTCGCTATCGGCACTTGATCCACCAGCCACCCACCACAAACTATCAGCATGATTACTATCCTGGTGGTGGCAAGTCTCATTCCCACCTCGGACAGCACACATCCCGGGGAGTTTAGGTTTCTGGGGTGCGGGTGCGCGTGTCACCGGTGGACGATAGCGTTGGGAATAATCAGCGTCTGGTCGGGGCTATTCCGGTTCCCCGTGGTGTTCACGAGAGCACAGGCACGCACCGCTTCCCGGTTCCACCCCTCAGGGGCCTCGCATGACAAAGCACACCGAGCAGACCACCGATCAGCACGGCCAGCACCATGACCAACAGCACGGCACACGCCTGGCGGCGCAGGAGGCGGGCATTACCTCCCGCGAGCTGTGGTGGCACTACTACAGTGTTGGAGGCAATGGTGGCCGTTTTGAGTTGGACGCCTACCTGGAGGGCATGTATCCGCTGCCGGTGGGAGAGCGAAACCTGATCGCTCTGGTCCTCAACGAACTCATCGACGACCTGCCGCAACGCAGGAGAGCCCCCTTTGTCGACGAAACGCCGGCCCTCTAGTACCCCTGTCACCACAGGATCCTTCCGCCCGTGTTCTGCGGCCATGGCCATGCCGGCCTTAGTGGGCTCAGCCGGGGCTTCAGTAATATCGGACTTCGCGGTCGACTACCGCGAACTGCTCACAGGATTCCGCCGACGGTCGATGCGCGTGCGCGTCGTTGCGCAGCAACCCGACGGCGTCGTGCATGCTCAATCTGGTCTGCGCATCGCTGTCGACAGACTCCCCGAAGCACGCCGGTAAAGGGTGGGAAGGCCGGATGCTCAGGGGCAGTCGGAACTCCGTACCGCCGAGACTGATTATGCCGTCCAGGCTCGATGACGGCGCCGGCGAGAAACACCAGGGCCACGGGATGGCTGTGTGCCGGTCCGATCGTCAACGCCGTCGACGACGGTCAGGGAGTGCGTTCCATACCCGGAAAGTGTCCTACGTATTATCCGATGCGTCCTGTTCTCTGCCGTCCTCATCACGGTCATCCCGGTGATCGAGGACTTTCAGGACATCCCGGACAACCAGAACATCCGGTTCGTCAGGGTCTTCTGGGTCGTTACTGTAGGGGGCGGTCGGTGGGAGTGTTTCGGCGATGAGTTCGTTCACGGCAAGGGATACGAGGTCCCGATCCAGCGGGGTCAGGGTGATCAACCCGTTAAGGTAGGCGTCGAGCTCGAACTCGTCGATGTCCCCGGTGAGGGAGAAGTAGCGGATCCATACGCTTTGCACCTTGAGCCCACTGCCGTGGATGGCGTGCAGTGTGCGCTGTCGTTGGTCCTCAGGGGTGGGCGTGGACATCATGGGCCCGGCGTGAATTCGGCGTCGTCCTGACGCTCAGCAATCATGGTGGCCATGACGCCGATGGTGGTGTTCGCGTCGGTGGCAAGGTCGATCAGGTGGTTCATGGCTGCCTGCCGGTCCACATTGAGGCGTTCCATCAGGATGCCGCGGGCGACTCCGATGGTGTCCCGTTCAGCCAGGGACGCCTTGACGTCGTTGCTGATCCGCTGCGGGGTGTCGGTGGCCTGGATATGGCTCAGGAGGGTCGAGGCGGAGCGGGCGAGGTTGATCAGCAGCCGCCTGTCCTCGTCCGAGAACGCGTCGACGGTGTTCGAGTAGACCTTCATCGCCCCGAGCCCTGCCGGTTTGTCCAGCAGGGGCACGCTGAGGCAGGAGCGGACACCAAGCGGCGCCGCTACGTTCGTCCACTTCTGCCACCGCTGATCGGTGTGGGTGTCGGCGATGTAGACGGGCCCACCCACCAGCCAGGCACTCATGCAGGGTCCCTGGCCCAGTTCGTATTGCTGGTCATCGGCTTCGAGCACGCGCGGGTCGGTCGCGCCCACGCTCAAACGGGTGCCGTCGGCGTTGAAAAGACTCACACCGGCGCCCTCGGCGGCGCCGATGATGTCGCGGGCGATCTCGGCCAAGCCATCGACGGCGCTATGGGCGGTCTGCTCTGTGAGGAGGTGACCGTTGGTCCGCCCGAAAATCGCCAACAGTTCAGGTGGGAGCGGTGCGGGGGAAGAGGGTGGGGTGGTATTCACGGTGGGCCTTCACCTGTCCTGCACAAGGGTGTTACCCCTGCCAGTGGAGGGCTGTCTGCTCAACCCGATACCTCCGCTCGAGGATCAACCCCCGCTCACGCAGCATCTGCTTCGAACTGTACAGGCGCACCCACACCACGGGGAGAAGTTTCGTACGGACCCTATTTCCCGCGCTGCCGTTTCTTGTGCTGCCTACCAGGAGCGCGCCACCAGCAGGACTAGGCCCGTCCTTCGGAGTGTGATGAGGCACAGACGATACCAAGCAGTTACAGCATGCTGCCGGTGAGTGTCACGGTTCGAAGGGGCCCCACCCCAGCGTTGGTTTCATCTGCTTGTTCCGACGGTGGAGGCAAGGATGAGAGCACGTGTGGAGGTTTTTGCAGCGATTCGCAGAGACGCCCGGGCGAAGGGTTGCAGGGCGGCCGAGACCGTCCTGCAACCCTCGTCGAGGCCCCGCTTGCCGGCTGCTTGGCGCGATGAGCCTCCTTTGCCAGTCGACCGTAAGGACACGCTCATGCGCAACGCCGCGGAGCGGAATAGCATTGTCAGGGAGATGTGTGCTGTCACCGGGCAGACGCTGAGTCGCTCTCGCCGCGTCGGTGCGCAAACCGCACAGCAGCACGAATTGATTGTTAGGGCGTCGCGCGGTCTCTGGCACACTGACGGGGTGCAGCAGAACACACCGTGGAGCGACGAAGCAGGATCCGCGGACGACGTGAGAGTCAGGATGGACGCCCAGTGAGTAAGCAAGACACATCAGGTCGCGGTGAGCCATCCGCCCACCACGACGGTGACGGTGAGGACCGGGACCTCGCGACCGAGCTGGCGGAACTGGCCCGGTCGCTGCAGCAGGAGCCCGACGCGGACGCGGTCCTTGCCGGATTCGTCACCGCCGCGCTGAGACTCATTCCGGGAGCCGATGAGGGCTCGGTCAGTGTGGTCCTGAACCGGAAGAACGTCGGTTCCCGTGTCCCCTCCGGTCCTCTCCCGGAGCGCATCGACGCTTTGCAGGTTGAGACTGGTGAAGGGCCCTGCTTGCAGGCCGCGTACGAGCACCAGACCGTGCGTGTCCCGGACATGGGAACCGAGACGCGGTGGCCGAAGTTCGCTGAGCGTGCCGCTGAAGCAGGCGCTCGGGGAATGCTGTCCATCCAAATCTGGGTGACGGGCGATGATCTCGGTGCCCTGAACCTGTATTCGTACGAGGCCAACGGTTTCACCGACGAGTCGGAGAACATCGGTCTCTTGGTCGCCTCGCACGCCGCCGTCGCGTTCGCGGAAGCGGAAGAGTCCCGGCAACTTAGAGAGGCCGTCGATTCAAGGGACATCATCGGCCAGGCCAAGGGCATTCTCATGGAACGCCATAAGATCACCGCCGACCAGGCCTTCCTCGTGCTCACTCTGGCAAGCTCGCGGACCCGGTCCAAACTCCGTGAGGTCGTCGATCACCTCGTGGCCACCGGCGAACTCGCAGGAGGAGACCAAAGCGCCCGCATCTGAAGCGGCCCGAGTGATCCTCGTAGGCCGTAGGCCGTTTGTCGCCTCAGGCGCTTACAGACGCCCGTGTGCACGTCTTACCTGAGACGAATATCCCTCCATCCGCAAGGCTTACCCCCACAGCTCAGGAATCCACCACCCTGGAACAGTCCCGCCTGTCCCCATACTACGAAAGGGACAGGTGGGGGGAAAAGTACCAATGGGGCTGTTGTTACCCGTGTGCTTATAGGCTCGGTCGAATACATCAGGTGCTTCTCACGGTGTTGTCGGCCTGAGTCTCATCAATAAGGGGAGGCACCATGAGCTTTCTGACCTACACCAGCGACGGCCACACCGGTGACCGCCCGGACGGCCGCAGTGTCGGCGGGGATGGTTCCGCTGGAGATAGTGTCAATGCAGTTCTCGCCGCAGCGCGGGAAGCCACGTCCGATATCGCGGTGATCAGTGACGCCCAGCAGAACATCACTCACGTGTCTGCGTCGTTCACGGCGATGACCGGGTACGAGCCGGCGGACATCCTCGGCCTGAACTGCCGGATCCTGCAGGGCCCGGGCACCGATCCTGAGACGACCTCACAGATCAGGGAGCTCCTGGCCTCCGGGCAACAGTTCGAGGGACAGATCCTCAACTACCGCAAGGACGGTTCCGCGTTCTGGAACGACCTGAAGATCACCCCTTTGCGCGTAGGATCCGCCCCTGACATCACCCACTTCGTGAGTGTCCAGCAGGACATCAGCAACAGGGTGGCGCTGATCACGCAGTTGGAAGCCCAAGCCATCCACGACCGCGTCACCGGGCTCCCGAACCGGATCGCCGCCGAACGGGCAGTCGATGACGCCGTGCACCGCTTCCCCGACAAGGACCTGACCTCCGCGATCTGCCTGATCGACCTCGATGACTTCCGGATCGTCAACAACACCCTCGGTCACGCCGCCGGGGATGCGGTGCTGCAACAGTGGGCGACCCGTGTCCTGGCCCGCCTGCGGGACGGGGACGTGCTGGCCCGGATGGGTGGAGACGAATTCCTCCTGATCCTGGCGAATATCGCCCGCAGCACCTCCCACGAGGACCTCACAACAATCGTGAACCGCATCCATGAAGCGGTCGAGGACCCCTTCACCGTGGAGGGCCAGCAAACCCGGATCGGGATGAGCATGGGCATCGCCCTCATCCCCGAGGACGGCACCGACAGCCGATCCATCCTGCGCAGCGCTGACGAAGCCCTCTACTCCGCCAAGAAACGCCACAGCCACAGCGAGTCCTGGTGGGAGACCGCCGCCCACGCCCACGCACACCCCGCACCAGGGGAACCTGCACCGGAGACCGCCGAAAAATCCCGGGCCGAGGACTACCGGGCAGCCCTGCGTACCGGGCACGTCGTGGTCCACTTCCAACCCATCGTGGACCTCCGTGACGGGTCGATCACCCTCTTCGAAGCCCTGGCCCGCCTGAACCTCTCCGAGGGACGGATCGCGTTCCCCGATGAGTTCCTCCCCCACCTCAACAGCACGGACCTGCGCATCCTCTTCGATCAAATCCTCGATCAGGCACTGGCCCTCATTGCCGGCTGGGACCGGCCCGGCACACGACCCAACGTCGCCGTGAACCTCCCCCCGGAAATCCTGCACGAGCAATCCCTCCCCGCCCACGTAGCGCACCTGCTCCACACCCATGGCATCGAACCGGGCGGGTTGGGACTGGAACTGCTGGAATCCAACACCATGAACCTGGAAACGCAACGGGCCGCACTCGAGGACCTCGCCGGGCTCGGCGTACGCCTGGCCATGGACGACCTCGGCTCCGGACACAGCAGCCTGCAACGCCTCTCATCCTTTCCCTTCACGGCCATCAAACTCGACCGCGGCTTGTTCCTCCACGCCTACGACAGGCCCCTGGAAACCCTCAGCATCATGGCGACCCTCATCCAAATGGGCCGAGACCTCGGAAAGACAGTCGTCATCGAAGGGCTCGAGGACGAAAGCCTCACCGAAGCGGCCACGATCCTCGGCGCGCCCCTGGGCCAGGGCTACTACTTCGCCAAACCCATGCCCGCCGACAACTGCGGACCCTGGGCGGACACCTTCGACCACCACCTCCACCACTCCCCCCTCCGGACACCCCTCGGGGCGCTGGCGTACCACTGGCAATTCGTCAGACTCGCCGCACCTCACCCCCTGAACCTCGACCAATGCCCCCTCACCCACTTCATCCACACCACCAGCACCGACACCGACACCAGTCCCGAAACTTGCCTCACGATCGACGCCGGCCCCGACGTCGAGTCCTGGCACGAACTGCAACACACACCCCAAGGCGTGCACCCCACCTCCAGCCGACGCCTCATCGACTGGCTCACACACCTCACCCCCACACCCGCGAACCTTTAACGGCTCTTCTTACCTGCGGTGGGGGTGGCTGAGCGACACGGTGTGAGTGCTTGAGTGGAAAAGGGATCGAGACCTTCCAAGATCGGCAGTGACTAA
>NZ_JADOUS010000025.1:0-9028 GCF_015752045.1 Arthrobacter sp. CAN_A2 | reverse complement strand
GACGGTTGACGCCCATCGAGTTCGAGACCATCATGAACACGCCAGCCGCCCTGGCTGCGTGACTAAAAATGTCACCTCTTCGTGCAGCAGACCCCACATCCACAACCACCACGAGCCCTGCAGTGCCGTAATTAACCACACGGTCTCTGGCTGTCCTGTGACTCATGGCCCTGACGATGAGGTATTCAGAGACCCTTCAGGGCTTCCCCCGTTGTAACGCGCATTCCCTCACGTCGTCCATATGTTCTCGAGCCCGACCCGGCAGGCCGGAGGATGTGTCCTAAGCCTCATCATC
Source organism: Arthrobacter sp. CAN_A2 (assembly GCF_015752045.1). Taxonomy (NCBI): domain Bacteria; kingdom Bacillati; phylum Actinomycetota; class Actinomycetes; order Micrococcales; family Micrococcaceae; genus Arthrobacter; species Arthrobacter sp. CAN_A2. The sequence continues at coordinate 8,733 of NZ_JADOUS010000025.1, read as the reverse complement.
GGGTCACCGGCAGCTATCAGAGTGAAACGGTCAGCGGATGCGAAAACCAGCCTGGGTCACGGGCACCGTTTCAGCCCTACCGCCACCGCAGTTAGCGGCCCCAGGGCCGATCTGGGGAAGAGTGAATGTCTGCTCGCCCCCCATATTGAGAGTGAAAGCTACCATCTTGCCGTCGAGGACGACACCAGCGGCCGTTTTGCCTTTAGTGATGGTTCCACTAACTTCCGCCCTACCGTCAACGAACTCCAGGCATGTCACCCGGGCAGTGAAGTGAGACAGCCCCAAGGAGCTGTGATGAGTGAAGGACAACCGCCCATCGGCCATGGCATCGCCGCTCAGTCTGCCCTGAACAGATAAACGACGCTGGTCTTGCGGGAGAGAACTTACCGCCGCACCGTTGATCCGATAGACCGCCTGGCTACTGGTGCTGGGCCCGGAGTCGGAGGGTGCGTGGAAGGAGCCTTCCCCATCCGCAAAAGCCGGGCTGGGCGCGAAGAACATCAGGGCGGCGATACTCGCCGGGGCCAGAAAAGCTTTCAACTGCACGGTAGTCTCCTAGATGAAGCACGCGATCTATGGGAAATTCACCATACCCAGGATGAATCCGGTGTTCTGTAAGCCAGCACACTGACTCCGATCAAACTGCGGTCACTACAGTTATTCGCTCTGTACGCGTACCAACGGCAAGCCCTTCAACGGGCCTTTCGTCACCGAACGTTTCAAATCTTCTGAGGTCAGCGACATGCATACCACTTCTGAATCAGGGCCGAGGTACCTGACATGGGCGGCAACAGTTACTTCGGTGGCGGTTTCGGCTGCCGCTGGGTGGGTGGCCTTGAGCACCGCAACCGGCGAAATCGGCCCCTCCCAGCCGGACGGCACACCCGCCGATGTCGAGTTCTGGAAGCCGATCGGCTGGGCGATGCTCCTGGCCGTTCTACCAATTACCGTCGTCGCATGGACATCCACCCGGTGGGGAATCATCGCGCTGGCTAGCGCGACCGGCGTGCAAGTGATCGTCGCCCTGACAGTCATCGGCCGCTATGCAGCTTCGGACTTCAACAGTGGCGGGCTCGAGGGGCTCATCTTCCTACTCCCCCTCACCCTCGCAACAGTGGGCGCAACCACTTTACTGATCACCGTACTCAGCCGACGCCACCAACAACACCGACCTCGGAGCTGAACCCGATCAGGCAAATGTCGCCGGCGCTAATTCCGTCGAGGTAAATTCCGCACCGGCCTCACCTTTGCATTCCTACTCACACCAAAAGCTGACGCAGTTACCCCACCAAGAAGGTCGCGTTCCCCATTCGTGGTGACGCCCATGACGACGTAGAACGGGGTTATGCTCACCTGCCGATCGCGTCGACGAAGAGAACGGGGTGGAGCGGATCCAGCGCCCTGAAGCGGTAACGGGAGGCAACCCTGGTGTACTTCACGACCAACCGCTCGAACAACGGCGGTACCGAGGCAGTGAACGGACTCACTGAGATTCATCGCCGCGGGGCCCGAGGCCTCCGAAACCGGGACAACTACCAGTTACGCATGCTCCTCATCGGCGGCGGTCTCACCTACCCCCACCTCAAGTGAAAATAGCCCTCAAAAGTGCTTTGCCTCGACTCCGGTCTATCCGTAGAGACAGCTCGTGCAGGACCCTGATAGGCCCGTAGCGCCGGCTGGTTTCGCGGTTATCTGTGTTGCGGAGAAAACGGCTGTTGGTGTCCTGGATTACAGAGAGCCGGGCCCGAGGCCCATAGCCTCGGTAGCTGGATACGACTGGGCTTGCACCATGATGACAACCATCTGGGTGTTGTTCAGTCTCAGGACCCGAGTTGGGGGACGAAGTTGACGATGATTATGAACATGCGACATTGGTGGTCGAGGAGGGCGGCGAGGAGGGTTTCCTCGAGGCTTATCCGAAGATCAGAACGCACCTCGTGAAGACATAGGGCTGCCGGTCCGTTGATCTGCACGCGGGCGTTAGTAGGCTGGACGTACGCCTGTTCCGGGTGTCATGGGATCGGCTTGAGGACCACACCGAAGTATTCCCGAACAGTGATTCGGGCCGCGGTGTGCTGGATGAGTTGCAGAAGCATGTGCAGTCAATTGACGTGGTTCACTTCAGCGGATCCCACATCTGACTTCTTAGGTCCCGCTGTGATGCCCGGTCCGGATTTGCAGGTGTCCTGCTCGTGCGGACCTGGTTGTTACGTCGGTGCAGTGGGTCTCGACGGCAGTCCAGGGGTGGGCGGTGATGTCGGCGCCGCCGAGCGTGCAGGCGAGGCGCGCCAAGGCGCTTGTCCCCGGGAGACGGCTGGTGGGTTCTTGCATGTCGACGACACAGAGCTGTCCGCCTAGTCTGGTGAGGTCCCGCATTGTCGACCATCCGGCCTCCCAGGGCTTCATGAGGGACAGGGCGTAGGTCGCCAAAGCCGCGTCGGAGAGTGGTCGACCGCCTTGGGATGCGATGGATTCGATGATGGCCTCGGTAGGACTCGTGGTGGCATCGGCCTGGATGAGGATGATGTTGCTCCATCCCTCGCGAGTGGCTTTCCGCCGGGCTTGGGCGAGCATCTCCGCGCTCCGATCGATCCCGATGATGGTTCCGGTCGGCCCGATGTGTTCCTTGAGGTGCCGGAAGTTCAGTCCCGTACCGCATCCCACGTCGAGTACCTGCCCGCCTGCCCGAAGATCAAGAGACTGGATACCGAGCTTTCTGCCTGCACGGTAGACGGGGATCTCTGCCGACATAAGGTCGTAGAAGGGAGCGAAGGTGCGGTACTTTTCGGCGATCGGAATCACTCCAGGGATTCAGGCGCCACGGCGGGGCGCTGGAACGGCCAGCTTAGGCTCACACCCTGAACGGTCCGATAAACGGAGTGCGAGCAGCAACCCAGTAACGAATAATGAACGAACAGGTGAGGCACAGATGGAATCAGGTACGGATGTGATTGACCTCCTGGTCATCGGCGGGGGAACGGCAGGGATCGTGGGTGCGAAGACCGCAGCACGCCTGGGAGCCCGCGTCGTGCTGGTGGAACGCTCACGCACGGGCGGGGATTGTCTGTGGACTGGGTGCGTTCCGTCGAAAACGCTTCTGTCCTCGGCTGCCGGCGCGGTCGATGCCCGTCGTGGAACGAGTGATCCGGTGGTGTTCGCTGAGGTCAGGGAGCGGATTGCCGCCGCGATTAGGACGATCGAGCCCGATGATTCTCATGCGTCCCTTGAGGAGACGGGTGTGACGGTCCGTCAGGGTGTTGCCCGCTTCACGGGACAGGGCCGGGCGGAGATCGATGGGGAGACGGTGCACTTCCGTCAGGCCCTCATCGCGACCGGCAGCGAGCCGGCGCTCCCACCTATCGAGGGACTGGATAAGGCGCCGGTGGTGACATCGGAGACGGTGTGGGACCTCACGGAGCTGCCCAGGCATTTGGTGATTATCGGTGGAGGTCCTATTTCCTGTGAGCTCGGTCAGGCATTCGCCCGACTCGGCTCAGAAGTGACGATGGTCGCCCGGTCCCGGATCCTTCCCAAGGAAGATCCGGACGCGGCAACCATCATCCGTTCCAGTATTATCCGGGACGGCGTGCACGTCGTCGAGGGCAGTGATGTGGAGGAAGTCATCTCATCCGATGGGGGTGGGCAGGATCCGGTCTGTCGTGTGCGGCTCGGTGACGGGCGGACCTTTCCCGCCGATACGATTCTGGTCGCGGCCGGCCGGCGATCGCGCAGCAGAGGTCTCGGTTTGGAGTTCATCGGCGTCGACACCGATGACAAGGGCCAGATACGGGTCGATCCGAGCATGCGGACGTCGAACCCGCTCATCTGGGCAGCTGGGGACGTCACTCAGAACCCTGACTTCACCCACCTCGCCGCCGCCCATGCGAGCACTGCGGCATCGAACGCCGTGTTGGGAGTGCGCAGGTCGGTCAGTACGGTCGCGCCCCGGGTGACCTACACCTCCCCCGAGGTAGCGGCGGTAGGTGTGACCTCATCCGATGACCGGCAACATCATGCGTCCACGATCGAGTACGCCCATACGGACCGGGCGATCACCGAGAACCAGGAGACGGGCTTCGCCCGCCTGATCATCGATAGGCGTGGCCGTATTCTCGGTGGCACCATCGTCGGCCCCAGGGCAGGAGAGAGCCTGGGCGAGTTGACCCTGGCGGTCCACCAGAAGCTCACCACCCGGGACCTTGCAGGGGTCACCGACCCCTACCCGACCTACAACGACGCCCTGTGGAACGCGGCCATCGCCGACGCCCGAACGTCGCTCGAGAAGCCTTTCGTCCGGACCCTCATGTCAGTGCTGGTCCGTGTCACCCTGTGGCGGACCGAGCGCAAGAATCCCGAAGGCCGGCCCGTGACGAACTAGCTGGATGGCGGCCCCCAAACCACCCGACACCTACCCATCCGATCACACGGTCGGATGATCGGAGTCGGTTGGGTGTGGAGTACGGGCTGGACCGATGGGGGGGGGTGTTTGGCGGTCAGCCGAGGATGCGGTAGCCGGCGATGATCCTCTGGGTGGCGCTGACCGAGACGAGGAAGGCCCAGATGAGGGCGATCTGCCAGGACAGGAAGGGCAGGATCAGCCAGAGGCTGTGCACGATGACCGTTTCGGTTCCTTCGGCGAGACCGCCGAGGAACGACAGGGACCGGCCGTCGTCGATGGTGCGCCCTGTCTTCTCGGCGATCGAGGAGAAGGCGAGGAACACACTGCCGTTGATGTAGTAGGCGAAGAGGACGAGGAGGAAGGGTAGCCATGGGGCACCAAAAGCAGCTGTGGCTCCCACGGCGACTCCGACGACGGTCGCCCCGTAGACCACGAAGTCAGCAGCAATGTCCCAGAATCCCCCTTGCCCGCCGTCCAGCGCTGCTGGGGCTTGTCCCGGTCGGGCGGCTTGTGTGGCCCGACGTCGGGCCAGGGGTCCGTCGATCCCGTCGGCCAACCGGCACAGGAGCCACGCAATGAGCGCCGGGGCCCATAGTTGCGCAGCAGCCAGGCCCGCGCTGGCGAGTCCAAGGACGAGGTTCGCGCCAGTGAGCCGGTTAGGGCTGATCCAGGGGACGTCGAGGATAGCCGCGGTGCGGTTCAGGGCCGGCGCCAGTAGTGGCCGTAGTCGGCTGTCAAACATCGGTGGTCCGGTTCCTGCGACGGACCCGCAGCGTATAGACGAGCCCTGCGAGGGTCAGAGCGCCGAGGGCGGCCGCGGCGAGAGTGGCGGGCCAGCCAAAATCCAGGCCGTAAGCGCCCAGGGCGAGGAAACTCACGGTGCCCGGGAGGATGCCGACCATGGTGCCCAGGATGTAGGGCCACCAGCCCAGTGCTGTGAGGCCGGCGGAGTAGTTGATGGCGGTGAAGGGCAGAACCGGGACCAGGCGCACCCCGATTACCGCGACGAGACCGCGCTTGCTGAGGATGTCGTCGACTCTCTGTACGTGTGTCCCGGTGAACTTCTCGACGGCGTCCCGGCCGAGGAGACGCCCGAGCCAGAACGCGGCTGTAGCTCCGAGCAGGGCGGCGACGTAGACCAGCAGCAGTCCGGGCAAGAATCCGAACAGTACCCCCGCAGAGACCGAGAGGACGCTCTTCGGGACCGGGGCGAGGGTCAGTGCCGCGTACCCGAGCACGAAACCGACCGGACCCCACCACCCGGCCCGCTCGATCAGGGACCGCAGCTCATCGAGGTCGGGCAGGGGCAGGGCTACGACGGCGACGGTCGCGGCGACGATGATGACGCCCAGCAGCAGAGCCCGCCGGAGCGGAGTCAGCCACGACTGGCGTGGTCCGGCGTCCTGCTGCATGGTCTCCCGCCATAGATCCTCCGGAGCGGCCCGTCAGGGGCCGTACCCGCTTCGAAGAATACTGGAACCCGTTCCACCCCAGCCGAGAAGGACCCATGAACCACCCACCCGCAACCCCGTCCCGCAGCCGCCGGGCCGCAGCTCCCGTGATGGCCGCCGCCGCTGCCCTCGTGCTGGTCTCGTGCGCCGCGGAACCCGCCGAACCCCCGGCTAGTTTCGGGTCGTTTGAAGAGGTCCTCGCCGAGGCTGACGGTCAGACGGTCGATCTGTGGATGTTCGGCGGCGATGAGCAGGGCAACGCCTACGTCGACGACGTTCTCGCTCCTGCCGTAGCCCAAGAGGGAGTCATCCTGCGTCGGGTGCCCATTGCCGATACCGCGGACGCGGTGAACCGGGTCCTGTCCGAGATCCAGGCCGGACGCACGGATGGTTCGGTGGACCTGGTCTGGGTGAACGGGGCGAACTTCAGCACAGGCCGGCAGGCCGGCGCCTGGCGGTGCGACTGGACCGATGTGCTGCCGAACATGAACCTGACCGACCAGGACGACCCGTTGCTGCTCAATGACTTCGGCACACCGGTGGACGGGTGCGAAGCGCCCTGGCACAAGGCGCAGTTCACATTCTTCTACAACTCCGCGACCGTCACCGACCCGCCGACCAGCCTCCAGGGGATCCTCGATTGGGCCACGGACAACCCGGGACGCTTCACCTACCCCGCCCCGCCCGACTTCACCGGCAGCGTCTTCCTACGCGAAGTGATGCTCAGCACCGCCGGCGGAGCAGACGAAGTACCACTGGACTACAGCGAGAAAGCATTCGACGAGCACGCCCCAGCGGCCCTGGACGCCCTGGACGAGGTCGCACCATCCCTCTGGCGTGCAGGCGCCACCTACCCGCGCGACGAACAGGCACTGAACACCCTCTTCGCCGACGGTGAGATAGACATCGCCATGACCTACGGGCCCGCGACCCTCACCGACCTGGTGGCATCCGGGGCACTACCCGACACGACGAAGGTCCTCACCCTCGAGGAAGGGACCGTGGGAAACGCCAGTTTCCTCGCGATCCCCGCCAACGCCTCCGACCCGGCCGGAGCCATGGTCGTCGCCAACCTCGCCCTGTCACCGAAGCAGCAGGCAGCCAAAGCCGACCCCCGCACCTGGGGCCAGTTCCCCGTCCTCGACCCGAACCGCCTCGACGCCGACCAGCAAGCCCTGTTCGATGACCTCCCGGCCTCCCCGGTGGTCCCGACCTACGACGAACTCTCCCGCAACGCCCACGGCGAACTCGCCGCGGACTGGGTACCCGCACTGGATGAGGCCTGGCGCCAGGCAATCCCGGGCCCACGATGAACCACACACCCCCGAGCCACGGGCACCCCCTAGGCGCCGCGTCGAAAGCTGGCACCAACCATCCCGCCGACCGGACCCGCAGCGCCGCCAGTAATACTGCCGGTGATGCTGTCGGCGCTCGTCGCGGTGCTCCTGCCGGTGCTCATGCGGGTAATCGTGTCGGTAATCGTGGTGTGGCGTCGCGGCGGGCGGTGCTGCTTGCGCTGCCCGCGGTGGTGCCGGTGGCGCTGGTCCTCGGTGTCTCCCTGGGCGCCGCGTCGGCCCAGAGCCTGGGCTTGATGCCGTTCGTCGGTGCGCCCGAGTTCAGCACGCAGGGGTGGAGTGGATCGTCCGGTGACCTGGGCCGGTCGGTCGCGGTGTCGGCGTATATTGCCGCCGCGTCCACGGTGCTGTCCCTGGCGATCGGCTTCATGATCGCCGTGTACGTCCTTGCCGCACCCCGCATGGGCAGGCTCGTGGCGGTTCTGAGTGCGGCGAGCATTCCTGTGCCTCACCTCATCGGCGCCGGCGCTGTGGGGTTGTGGTTGTCCGATAGCGGGTTCCTGCACCGGTTGCTGGGCATGCCGGACGTCTTCCCTGCCCTGGTCGGCGGGCCCTGGTGGGTTGCAGTGATCAGCGAGTACGTGTGGAAGGAATCGGCGTTCGTCGCCCTCGTCGTGATCGGCAGCATGTCCCGGTCGATGACGGGCCTGTGTGACTCCGCCGCGACTCTCGGGGCCACAGCGTGGCAGCGCATCAGCCACGTCGTGGCGCCCCTGTCGGCACCGGCGCTCACGGTGTCGGCGCTGATCGTGTTCGTCTACACCTTCGGCGCCTTTGAGAGTCCCTGGCTGCTCGGCGCCACGTCTCCGGAGCCGTTGTCCGTGCGCGCCGTGCGGCTGTTCGGGTCCGTGGACCTGGCAGCCCGTCCGGAAGCCATGGCCACAGCCCTGGTGTCCGTCGCCGCCGGCGCGGCGGCGATCCTCGCCGGGGTCGCCGTCCTGCGGTCCCGCAGGAACCTGCGATGACACCCGGGGCGACACAGGTGACACGCCTGACACCGATAACACCGGTGCCCACCGGGCCCCCGGCTGGTAGAGGGGACTCGCGCTGGGCCCCGAGGGGTCTGAGCGTGCAGGCCCGGCCCGTCGTGCGGGCCCTCCTCGGGGTCCTGCTGATGCTCTGGATCCTCGCGCCGATGCTCCCGATCCTGCTGTGGGCGGTTGCCGGGCAGTGGCGGGCCCCCGCCGTCCTCCCGACGTCGTACTCGTTGGAAGCCCTCGCATCGTTAGGAGACCAGGCCGCGATCGGGGCAGGACTGGCGTCCCTGGGGCTCGGGGTAGCTGTCGCCGTCGTCGCGACGCCGCTGGGCCTGCTGGGTGCGGTCGCCGCCCGGAGGCTACCGAGGCTGCGCGGTAAAACAGTAGACCTGATCCTGCTCGCGCCCCTGGCGGTTCCCCCGTTCGCCCTGGTGATGGGCGCGAACACGACGCTGCTGCGCCTGCATGTGCCGGCGTTCGCCGGTGTTGTCCTGCTCCTGGCGGTGACCGCGCTGCCGTACACGGCGTTCATGTATCGCAGTGCCCTGGCC
>NZ_JADOUS010000024.1:0-10657 GCF_015752045.1 Arthrobacter sp. CAN_A2 | reverse complement strand
CGCTGGCGTCGGATGCAGCGGGCGGGTCATCGGGAGGAAGCGCTGGCGGTCCCGGTGGCGGTTCCGGTGGTCCTTCGGGCGTAGAGCAGCGTCCGAAACGATCCGGGGCAGAGACGTCACCGGTCATTGATGCCGGTAGTGCTGCAGGCAGCGCCGGCAGCGGTGCTGGTGGTGCTGGCGGAAAAAGCGCGCCCGGTGGTTCGAACGGCCCAACGGGCGCACAGCCTCAGGCGGAACGGACCGGCGCACCCACAGAATCGCCGATGGAAACCCCATCCGGTACCGGTAACGGAAGCTCGTCAGCTGGAGGACCGAGCGGGGCAGAGCCCGCAGCATCAGCCGACAAGCCTCCAACGGAAGCACCTGGGGCCGCATCCTCGACCTCGCCGACGGCTGAGGGTTTCCGGGCCGGTGCGCCGTCCGGGGCGGATAAGTCGGCGCAGAACCGGCAACGCATCGAGTACGCGCTACGGGAAGCAGCAAGGGACATGGAACGCGCAGTGGAAAGTGGGGATGACAGTTGAGCACGGAACAGACAATTATCCGGCAGTATGGCAACATCGCCGAGGACCGGACCGCCGGCCTGATGGGGTTCTCGATGGCTTCGACCGTCGTCCTCGGGGCGGGCGCGGTGGGCGTGTTCATCGCGATCATGGCCGCCCAGATCTGGGTGGCCGTCGGCATCGCCCTGGTCGCGTTCATCGCCGCGACTGTTCTGGGGTCCAAGGACCGTCACGGTCGGTCCAAGCCTGAACGGTGGCTGGCGCGCAGCATGCACGCCAAGGGCAAGACGGCGGGGAAGACCGTCTACAAGGCAGGTCCCGTCTCGCAGATCCCGGACGGTTCATTCCGTGCTCCCGGCCTGCTGGCCGCGACCGAGCTGATCGACTTCCAGGATCTCTTCGGGAACGACGGTGTCATGCTGTGGCACCCGAAACTCAAAACCGGAACCGTCTTCTTCTCCACCAACTCCTCAGGGCTGGGTCTGCTGGATCAGGACCGCGTGAATCGGCTCGTTGGGTCATGGGCCGCGTTCCAGCGCGACGCCGGCTCCAACGCCCGGGTGGAGCAGATTTCGGTGACGACGCAGTCGACGACCGATCCGGGTGAACGCCTGCCGGACGCTATCGCGGTCGCCCGGCAGCAGGCAGGATCCCACGAGGTGCCCGATTTCGCCCGGCAGGTCATGGATGACGTGGTGAACAACCTCAACCACAACGTCCCGAAACTCGAGCAGTGGGTGGCGCTGACGTTCAGCGGCAAAGCCAACGACGCCGACCGGGTGCCCGAACGATCGGCCGAGGAGCTGGTGGCCGATGTGAAGTCGCTCCTCCAGGGCTTCAGGGAAGAACTCGAGGACGTCGGCGCGGGCAGCGTGTCCCTGATGCAGGCCACGGACCTGACCGATCAGACGTTCGTCGCGTTCAACCCGCACGCCGCGGCCGCCGTGGAACGCGCCCGGCTCTCCGGGGCCGGCACCGGGCTGGGCTGGCACGACGTCGGCCCCTCGGCCACGAGGACGGTCGGGTACCCGGGCCGGTACGACCACGCCGGAGTGTCGAGTAAGTCGTGGCAGATGTTCCGGCCCCCGGCCGGCACCTTCCGGGAAAACGCCCTGGTCGCCCTGTTGGGCCCGGATGCGAGCATGCTGCAGAAACGCGTCACCGTGTTCTACCGGCCCCAGCCGCCGGAAAAGTCCGCGCAGCAGGTCGCCCAAGCCCTCACCAACGCCCAGTTCGCCACGAACCAAAAGGGCCGCCGCCCCACCAGCTCCCAGATCATCGCGCTCGAGAAGGCACGCAAGGCCGAACGGGAGCAAGCAGAAGGGGCCGCGCTGGTGCGCTTCGCCATCGGTGTCACCGCCACCGTCGAAAGCCCGGAGCAGCTGCAGGCGGCGGAAGCGAAGATCATGCGCAACGCCGCCACCGGCATCCAGATCCGCATGCGGTCCTGCGACTACAACGACGACGCCGCGTTCTCCTTCAACCTCGGACTCGGCCTCGTGCCAGAGCACCTGGCCACCATCTCCTCCGACGTCAGGAAGGCCCTGTAGATGTCCGCTTTCGACAGAATCGTCGACACGGTCATGGACCGGTTCCTGGGCCGCTCCGAGACGGCAGCCGCCGTCAGTGCGGCGTCGTTCCCGCAGCTCACGGAGAAGGGCATGCGGGTCCGGGAGGGCGGCATGGTGACGTGGGTCGAACCGCCACCGGAGTTCACAGCCACGTCGAACCAGACCGCGGGGCTGTGGCCGTTCTGCGTCGGCACGTCCTCCCCGCTGGTCGGTGCGGTCCTCGGCCGGAACCTGCTCAACAGCTCCGTGGTATGCGGAGACCCGATCAGCCTGTTCCTGCACGGCATCATCTCCTCGCCGTCCGGGTTCATCCTGGGCCTGAACGGGCGCGGGAAGTCCTCGGTCGCCGTCCGCATGGCGTTGGCGTTGATCGATCAGGGGTTCCTGATCCTCGTGGCAGGGGACCTCAAACCGGACTTCGCCGGCGTGGTTCTGGAGACCAATGGGCAGGTCGTGCAGGTCGCCCCCGGTGTCGGGGCGATCAACCCGCTGGACGCCGGTCCGCTGTGGCGGGAACTGGATCGCTTGCCGGCCCCGATGCAACGGCAGATGCGCGCCGAGATCCACGCCCGGCGTCTGATGACCCTCACCGGGCTCATCGAACTGGTCTTCAAGGAACCACTGGACGCGAAGAAGCAGGAACAGACGGTGCTGTCCATGGCGATCGCGATGGCTGCCGAGAAGGCAGAAGCCGAGGACCGGCAGCCGCTGGTCGGCGACGTCGTCGCCGCCATCAAGGCCGCGCCACCGCAGATCCAGTCGGCGCTGCTCATCGAGGAGGAGAAGGAGTACCTGCCGCAGGTCAAGAATCTCCTGGCGGGTCTCAACGCGTTGGGGGAGCATGGCCCGTTCGGGGACGTGTTCTGCCAGCAGACCACGAAGGAAATGAAGATCGACACGTCCGTGGACTTCGACATCTCCCTCATCGACGAGTCCCAGCTGACGCTCCGCGCCGCGGTGCAGACGGTGTGCTGGTCCTACGGTCAGGCCGGCATCTCGGCCGCGAAGACCCTCGCCGATGCCGGGCTGATGGAGGAACGCCATCACCTGATGATCATGGACGAGCTGTGGCAGTCCCTGCGCGCGAGCGAGCTTCTGGTCCACCAGATCGACTCCATCACCCGCCTGAACCGGACCAAGGGCCTGGGGCAGCTGATGATCACGCACTCCATGAAGGACCTGCAACTGTCCACGGACGAGCTGACGAAAATCGCCACCGGCTTCGTGGAACGCTCATCCGTGAAGATCCTCGGCGGGCTGGCGCAGAACGAGATGGACCTGCTCGAAACGGTGTTCCCCGTCTCCGAGCGGGAGAAAGCGATGCTGGTCGGCTGGTCCGCCGAAGGATCCATGAACCCCAACACCAACCAGGTATCCCCACCCCCCGGACGCGGCCGATTCATGCTGAAAACCGGGTCCGAACCCGGGGTCCCGTTCCGGGTCAACCTCACCGCAGGCGAACTCGCAGCCCACAACACCAACCAGGCGTGGGCTGCTGCACAGGCAAAGGTGAACCGATGAAGACCGAGGAGAACGGCCCAGTCATCGCGTTCTCTTCTCTCGTCCTGGCCGCATTCGCCGCGGTCGCTCTGATCCACCTCGGGGAAGCCTTCACCCCGGTTCCCACCGACCTGTCATGGAACCCCATCACTCTCGCCATCGGGTTGGCTACGGGGGATCCGTGGCCGGCGGCCGCGTCCTGGTTGCTCGGCGCGGAAGCGGTCGTGGTCATCGCGGCTCTCGCGTGGTGGAGCACTCGCCCTGTGTCCAGGACCGCCGAGGCGTCCCGTCGGATGAGCCCGGGCGGGAGAATGCGCCCGGCGATGCTCGATGCCCGCCTCACCGAAGCGGCCCGCCTCCACCCGACCGCGGAAGGTATCGGCCCCGGCCTGACGATCGGGTACGCCGGTGACTCCGGCGCCAAGGCTGTTATCCAGGGTTGGCGAGAGTGTTCGACCCATGTGTGGGGGACAGGGCGGGGCAAGACCACGACGCAGGTCGTCCGTCACGCCACCGAGGCTCCCGGTGCGTACCTGATGACCAGCAACAAGGTCGACGGCGTCGCCGAGGTCCTGGCCGCCCGCTCCGATACAGGAACGGTGTGGCTGTTCGATCCGCAACGGATCTGGCGCGACAGCCACCGGCCCGCGATGATCTTCAACCCCCTCGGAATCGTCACCGACACCGTCAGCGCCGGTGAGGTCGCGTCAATCTTCGAAACCTCGTCGGCTCCCAGCGCCGGCCAGGGCAAAGGGGATGCGCAGTTCGACTCACAGGGACGCGACTTCCTTGCTTGGTGTCTCTTGGCCGCAGCCAAGAACAACGACACCATGAAGGAGGTGTTGCGGTGGGTCTCCTCCGCCGACTTCATGGAACCCGCCGAACTGCTCGAGGCCGCAGGCCATGCGGGTCCGGCGTCCGCGTTGAAGGGCATGAACGGCCAGCCTGAGGACACACGGGGTTCGGTGGCCGCCAGCGCCCAGCGCATGGCCTCCGCCCTCGTCCACGACGACCTCGTCGCCTGGTCCACATCTACCCCCGGGGTGCCGGTGTTCGACCCTGCCCGCTTCGTGACAGGCAAGGACACGCTCATTCTTCTCTCGCAGGACGCAGCCGGCTCCGGCGCCGCATTCGTCTCCACGCTGGTCTACGCGGTGTTCACCGCCGCCCAGCACGCCGCACGCCGGGCCGGCGGACGCTTGCCGGTTCCTTTGGTGGCTGACCTGGACGAGGTCGGGAACGTCGTCAAGCTCAAGCAGCTGCCCGAGTGGTACTCGTTCTTCGGGTCCATGGGCATCGTCGTCAGCGCCTACTTCCAGACCCGCGGCCAGGGTGTGGCTATGCTCGAACGCACCGGCTGGGACACCCTCTGGTCCGCAGCCGCGATCAAGGTCTACGGCGGCGGATCCGACGACACACAGTTCCTCGAATCACTGTCCAAGACGATCGGCCAGTACGACGCGAAGGTCCGCAGCAGCTCGACCTCAAGGAATGGGTCCTCCCGGTCTGTGCAGACTCAGCGGCGCGACATCATGTCCGTCGCCCAGCTCTCCGATCTGCCAGCGAATAGGGCGTGGGTGAAGACCTCCACCGGGGGCGGAGCCATTGTCCGCACCATCCCCTGGTTCCGCGACAAGACCATCAACGCCCGCATCGGCTCCACCGTCGAGCGCATCAAAACAGCTGCAACCGGAAGCCCGTCATGACAGAACCTCACGAGCATGCTTCAAATGGCGCCGAACCTAACGGTTACGAAGAGGCCGAGGACTTCACCTTCACCCCGGAAGAGCTCGTCGACTGGGTGGAATCCCTGGTTACGATGCTCGAGTCCGTGGACAAATCGCAGAACCAGTTCTGGTGTTCCCAGTGGTGGAGGCACCCCGAGGCCGTCGACAGGTTCCGGGCCTTATACGAGCAATGGCTGGGGGCACAGGCAGAAGGAGGGATGTCGTCGTGGTGGATCGACCACTACGACCGCCACGCCAGCGTTCTCTTCACCAAACGCGGACCCTTCGGAGAATGCGGCACCAAGCACATGGAAAAGACTGCCCGGCGGATTCTCACTACGGACCACCCGCCGCCAAGCTGGGCGTGGTGAAGGAGGAGCGTCCCGGGCGCATGGAATCGAGCGGGCACCTAAACCAATACTTATCGTCAGATCCGCAGCGATGAGGATCGACGGACTGTGGCGGCGACCCGCAAGTCCTTCCCACCCGAGACCGTGGTGAAAACCGGAGCCCTCAACGAATCCTCAATTTTAGTGCTCGATCAGCGGCGGCCGTGACTGCTTGTCCGCAATGGGGGATTCATCGCATAGGTTGTCCTCTTAGGACAGATTCGTATGGAGGGACGCCACACTGATGTCCAGCATGATCATGCCCGATCTCGGGATACAGCAGGACCCGGTGGAGTTCCAGCGGTTGATGCTTGAGGGAATGGCCTTCGCGGTCCTGCTGGTCGATCCGGAACTGCGCCGTATCACAGCCTCCAACACCGCAGCGGACGTGTTATTTGGGTATGCGGACAGCGGACTGATAAGAGTTTCCCTGGGCACGTGCCTTCCGTCCTGGGAGGAGGATCTCGACTCTTCTGTGTCTGATTCTCTCACCGCTAATGTCTTGCAACCGCGGGTATTCACGACACGGGCCCAGCGCTTGAGTGGCAATAATTTCGTCGTCGAGGCGTCTGTCGCACGTCTTCCGGATAACCCCTTCTGGGTTGTGTCGGTGCGGTCCCTGAGCGATAACCAGATAGCACCTCCTTCGCAGATGCAAGAACTTGTGTCCCTGCTCAACGCGACACTCGAATCGACAGCCGACGGGATCCTTGTGGTCGGGACAGACGGGCGTATCACCGGTACCAACTCACGCTTCGCAGAGCTGTGGCAGATTCCGAGTATCGTCCTGGCAACCCATGACGACGCCTCCGTCATGAAGCTCGTCCTGCAACAGCTCCGCGACCCCGACGCCTTCCTCGCGAAAGTCCACGAGCTCTACGCCGAGCCGTTGGCCGAAAGCCTCGATGTCTTGCACTTCCATGACGGGCGGGTGCTTGAACGGTTCTCCCGCCCCCAACTTCTGGCCGAAACCGTCGTGGGCCGGGTGTGGAGCTTCCGGGACATCACAACACGACGCATAGCCGAGCTCGAAGCCACGAAGGCCCTACGGAAACTTCGCAAGAGGGCAAAGGAACTCCGCAAACTCGCATATACGGACCCGCTCACCGGGCTTGGTAATCGCGCCCTGTTCAACGAGGCGCTGGAGGCGGCGCACACCGCCCCAGCTGAAGAGGATCTCACGGTCCTTCTGCTGGATCTTGATGACTTCAAGGAGGTCAATGACATCTACGGGCATCAAGCCGGAGATGCGATGCTCATCGAGGTGGCCCGGAGGTTAGGAGAATGTGTGCGGAAATGCGACACCATTGCCCGGATTGGGGGAGACGAGTTCGTGGTAATCCTACGATCAGCGACAGATGCGGATGAGGTGGCGCAGCGGGTCGTGGACGCCCTCGGGATACCCGTGGAGATCGACGGTGTAGCCCTGCGTCCCAGCATCAGTCTCGGCATCGCCAGCCGGTACGCGGACTGTTGCCCCAACAGCGGCGCTTCGGATCTTTTCAGGCGGGCTGATATCGCCATGTATGGGGCTAAGCGTGCCGGCAAGAACCGTTTTGTCCGGTTCCAGCCGCACATGATGGAAGAGCTCCTACAAAAGTCCCGTCTGCAGGAAAGCCTCCGACAAGCCGTCACCGCCCGCGAGATCTACCCTATGTACCAGTCCATTCAGGACCGCTCAGGCACGGTCATCCAATACGAAGCCCTCGCCCGATGGACGTGGGAGGGTCGGCCGTGTCCTCCAGACATCTTCATTCCCGAGGCCGAAAGTAGCGGCCTGATCATCAAATTAGGAGAACAGATCCTCGCCCGGGCCTGCCAGGACAGCATTACTTGGCTCGCTGGGAATACGGACCGCAGTCTGGCGGTCAACGTATCAGGACTACAAATCGCGCAAACCGGTTTCGCGGCAACAACCCTCGAGACAATCCAAGGCCACGGGGTCCATCCCCAGCAACTGGTCCTCGAGGTCACCGAACACCTCTTCCTCGGAGCCGACCCGCATGTCATCGCTGAACTCACCGTGTTGCGCGGCGCAGGAGTGCGGATCTCGCTCGATGATTTCGGCACCGGATACTCATCCTTCGGGCAGCTTCAGAACCTGCCCGTCGATGCCGTCAAACTCGACAGGTCCTTCATCCAAGGAATCATCCACTCGACCGATCGGTCACCAATCGTGGAGTCGATGATTGCGCTGGCGCACACGCTGGGTCTCGACGTCACCGCTGAAGGGGTCGAGACCCAGATCCAGGCCGACTACCTGAAACGTCTAGGATGCGACCGGACCCAGGGTTTTCTCTACGGGAAGGTGATGCCAACGATCGGAGGTTGATTGGTGCCCGACGAACCCGGCAACCGCGTTACACCACTATCAGGGACTCAACTCGGCGGGGCATCCCAGGCCGGCGCAACCACCGGACATCGGCCGCGCCACCGCGCTGGCCTTCGCCGCCGAAGGGGCCCGTGTCGTCGCCACCGACCTCCGAGACGCCAGTCACGACGAAACAGCATAAATGATCACCGGCGGCGGGGGAGAAGCCATTGCCCTCGACTGCGACGTCTCGGACAGCCAGGATGTCATGGCGACACTCGACCAGGCCTGGATATCGCTGCTGGAGCAGTTCCCGCTCACCTTGTCCCTGAGTGACTTTGGCGGCCAGGAGAAAGTCGCGGAGCTCCCCGAGCCCCTCGACCTCGACGGCGCACCCGCTGGCAGTGGCGCCGAACCCGGTATGATCGGATACTACGTCCCGGACCAGCGACTGATCCTCTACTACGACCAGGTCCGCTACTACGCAGGCGTCGTCCCCCTCGGAATCTTCGACGACGTGCCGGCCGTGGAGAGCCTGGACGGTGCGTCCACAATCACCGTCCGTCCGGGCGGCTGATCCCGCATCTCATGCTCCTCAAGACCGCGGCCACCACCGATCGACATCGAAACACCCGCCGTCACCACGACACCCCAATGCCCCACCCACACGCTCACAGCGTGAGCACACCACACCGTTCTCAAGGAGAATCATGCGCACCGTCAACGCCATCGCGGCACCGTCCGCCACGGAACCGCTGATCAGGACCACCATCGAGCGCCGCGACGTCGGCCCGAAGGACGTCATGATCGACATCGCCTACGCCGGCGTCTGCCATTCCGACATCCACACCGTCCGTGGCGAGTGGGGCGAGATCCAGTACCCTCAGGTTGTCGGCCACGAAATCGTCGGCACCGTGAGCGAAGTCGGTTCCGATGTCACCAAGCACAAGGTCGGCGACCGCGTCGGTGTCGGCTGCATGGTCAACTCCTGCGGCGAGTGCGAGTACTGCGGCCGCGGCGACGAGCAATACTGCACCGAGGGAAACGTTCAGACGTACGGCGGCGTCGACCCCGCCGATAACACCGTCACCCAGGGCGGCTACTCGCAGGCCGTCGTCGTCACCGAGGACTTCGTCCTCCACGTCCCCGAGAGCCTCGACTTCGAGAAGGTCGCCCCGCTGCTCTGCGCCGGGATCACGCTCTACTCGCCGCTGCACCACTGGAAGGCAGGCCCGGACACGAAGGTGGCCATCGTGGGCCTCGGCGGTCTCGGCCACATGGGCGTTAAGATCGCCGCGGCCCTGGGCGCCGATGTCACCGTGCTCTCGCAGACGACCTCCAAGAAGGAGGACTCCCTGCGCTTCGGCGCGAAAGCCCACTACGCGACCAAGGACCCGGCGACCTTCACGGAGCTCGCGAACTCCTTCGACCTGATCATCAACACGGTTTCGGCGAAGGTCGACATGGGTGCCTACCTCGGCCTCCTGAAAGTCGATGGGACGCTCGTCAACGTCGGGGCTCCTTCCGAACCCCTCGGGGTTCCCGCGTTCGCTCTCATCCCGGCACGCCGCAGCTGGGCAGGCTCCATGATCGGTGGCATCCGCGAGACGCAGGAGATGCTGGACTTCTGCGCCGAGCACGGCATCGTCCCCGAGACGGAGCTGATCGGCGCCGACGACGTCAACGACGCCTACGAGCGAGTACTCAACTCCGACGTCCGCTACCGGTTCGTCATCGACGCCGCCACCCTCGCCTGACCACCAGAGCGTAGAGCAGGTCACCTCCCTCAGCTCCGGCAGAGGTGACCTGCTCTACGCTGACGGACCGGTTCCGTCGCAGGTACGCGGATAGCGGTGAAGAGCGCAGCCAAGTCAATCTCCGCGAAGCAATTGTCCGGACACCGTCTGGACAATTGAGCTGGAGCGCAGCGTCACCCTCGTGAACAAAGTCGACGACCAGGAAGTGCGAACCTGATCGCAGCACAGACTGCCCACCATGGCTGGTCAGTGGCCGTCCTTGAACACCAAATCCTCACCAACAGTCACGCCCGGGTAGGCGCCACACAGAACACCCTCGAAGCCCAGACTCGACAAGGGTGGCAGCAATATCGCACAGCTCTGGAATGACGTAGTCACAGACTTCCGAAGTTTGTAGCTGTTGGGGTGAGGTTCGCCGAGTTTTGCCCGCACCTGGAACGACCAGTGCCCGTCTATGTTCAGCCGCTCTGAGCTGTCACGGCCGGAGACGGCAGGACGAGTCCGCGGGTGCCGCAGCCGGTAGCCGGATCCTCGGGGAGGAACTAGCTACGATCAAGACACGGCCACCCCTATAAGTTCAGTACAACCGAGTGGTTATGACGCACTTCTGGCTGGACTGAAGGATCGGGTCAGGGACGCGCGTTCGAGAGTCCTGCGGACGGTGAATACGCAGCTGATCGAGCTGTACTGGTCCATGGGCCGTGAGGTATTGGAGCAGCAGAGCAAGCAGGGGTGGGGGAGCGGGGTCGTCCGTCGGCTTGCCGAGGATCTGCGCTCGGAATTCCCGGACATGAAGGGTTTTTCGGCTCTTCACGGTTGGTGGGGAAGCGGTCTCGTGTCGTAGATAGCAAGAAGCTCGTGGCCCTGCTGAGATGAGTGTGTCTAAGCATTCATCTTGA
>NZ_JADOUS010000023.1:0-10717 GCF_015752045.1 Arthrobacter sp. CAN_A2 | reverse complement strand
CAAACGCCCCCACGCGGCATCCGAAAGACTACGAGTACGAGACATCCCACCATGATCTCGTTCATCCCACCTCGGGGTTAGGAGACACGCCCTAGTCCGTCCACTCGTTCGTCAGGCGAAAGGCCCCCTCTCCGGAAGGGGCCTTTTCCATGTCCGGGGCCCGGTCCTGCCCGCTCATCCGGTCCTGCCGTTCATCGCGTGCTGCCCGCTCATCGCTCTCTCGGGCGATGTCTTCCCGGCAGGGCCACCGGCAGAGTTCCCGGCGGTGTTCCAGGCCGCGCTACCGGGTGCGGCTATGGAGCGGCGTCCGCGGCGCCCCAGGCGTCCGCGTAGAAGTCCGCGGAGCGTGCATCGAGCAACTCCCCGTAGGGGCCCGGTGCCATGGCCTGCGCCGACCCGTCCGGGACCTCCGAGGCGAAAGCCGACACCCCGAGCCCTGCCTGCCGGTCCTTCAGGCTCAGGCCCGCGGCCTCCAGGATGGTCGGGTACATGTTCAACTGGTCCACGCGGGGGCGGAGGGCGCCGGCGTCAACCGCTGCGTCGCCGTCGCCTGCCCCGCCGCCTGCGCCCGGCACCCAGATCCGATTGAAGATGGTGCGGTCGGGATGATCGTCCAGCTGCTCGTGGAAGGCGTCGTTGGCATTCATGTGCTTGAGATGGTCGCCCATGATCACCACGGCGGTGTCGTCGAGGTAGCCCTGGTCCCTCATGTAGTCCACGAATCCTGCCACCTCGGTCATGGAGCAGGAGAACACGGAGGTGAGCTCGTCCTGCGTGTCCACGGGGCAGTAGTCGTAGACGTGCACGGGCTCGTGGGTGTCCAGCGTCAGGATGGAGAGGTTGAACGGCCGGCGGGTCTGCTCCGCCTCGGCGTGCAGCGCATCGATCTCGTCCCGGGCGTAGGCCAGGAGACGCTTGTCGCTCAGGCCCCAGTCGCTGCGGAAACTCGTCTCCGGTTCGCCGGCGGCGCGCCAGTCGGCGAGATCCTTCACCTCGGAGTAGCCGTGGGTCCCCAGGAAGGTGTCCTTCGCAGCGAAGGATGCATTGGCTCCGCCCATGAACACGCTCGTATACCCGTGATCGTCCAGCACATCGCCCAGGCAGGTCGCACCGCCCAGATAGGTGTCGACGTCGCTGCCGAGCTCGTTGGGGGAGCCGCTGACCGTCGCGGACCCGCCGCCCTTCAACGGGATCCCGCACTGGGTCGAGGCGACCCCGGCCATGGTCCAGCCTCC
Organism: Arthrobacter sp. CAN_A2; assembly: GCF_015752045.1. Lineage (NCBI taxonomy): Bacteria > Bacillati > Actinomycetota > Actinomycetes > Micrococcales > Micrococcaceae > Arthrobacter > Arthrobacter sp. CAN_A2. The sequence continues at coordinate 9,482 of NZ_JADOUS010000023.1, read as the reverse complement.
ACCCCTGTACTGCTGGAGGCCGTCGATGCTCTGCCACCCGTCAGCGGCCTTCGTGGCGTCCTTCAGGGGAGCGAAGGCGTCCTTCTCGAACAGCTGGTCGTCCTCGAGGGTGGCCTCGCCCGACTCCAGGTAGATCAGCACCAGGTTGCGCTTCTGCTCGTCGCCGGTGATGGTCGGATCCACGTGGTACTCGCCGAGGTCGTACTCGGAGTTCGCCGCCTTGATGTAGTCACGCATGCCCACCGCGCTGGAGAAGGCTGTGGTGCCCCCCACCACCACGCCGGCGACCAGGACCGTGGCGACGGTGCGCCCGATCCACGGTGAGCGCCGGACCCGCGCGTCCTCGCCGTCGCGCAGGCGCCTGCGCCGGGAGCGCTGCCAGAGCGCGATCCCGACGGTGATGAGCAGGGGCAGGACCCCGACACCCAGGATGCCGCTCCACACGAGCGACCCGCCCCCGCCGTCGGTCTCCACGGAGACGAGGTTCAGGAGCATCTGGTTGACGGAGATCTGACCCCACTGGAAGCGGATGCCCACGGCGGCGATGAGCAGAACGAGCCCGGCCCAGAGGAGGACGTAGGACAGGGCACGTCCCACTGCGGCGCCGACCCGTCGGGTCGCCGGATGAATCGGGTCAGACATACGCCACCTTGCGTTCCAGATGCCCGTGTGTTCGCCGTACACCCTTGACATCGCACCCGTTCTCGGGTCCAGAAGATCCTAGTACCGCAACGCTACCCGTTCAACCGTGGTTCACCCGTCGGTGGCCACACGTTCACATGGAGTTCCCGGTTTCACCAGCCGGGTACGACGGCGGCCCGCCGGCGTACGGCGGGTCGGGGGAGGCTTCGGCAGGTGTTCCGGTTGCGGCCAGGCTCGGCGGGCGGCGGGTCAGGAGAGGTTTCGTGAACGCGTTCCGGGCGCGGGCCGGCTGCGCGTCCGGCGTATCGCCCGCCGACACGGGTCCGGGTGGTGACCACGGGGAACGACGGCGGTCAGGGGCGTCCGAGTCGGGTCGCGACGTCGGATACGCGGTGACGGGAAACGCGGCGACGGGTCGCGACGTCGGATACGCGGCGACGGGAAACGCTACGGCCGGCGCGACCCCGGCAGCCGGAGGCGTTTCTTCGCCTTCGGCTGCGTCAGCTGGAAGTAGTCGCTGCTCTGCGGCAGCCACATGAGCAGCACCGCGACGAGCATCGCGCCTGCGATCAGCGACAGTCCGGGCGTTCCGCGGACCACGATCGGCACGCCCGCGATGATGCCGATGGTGCTCAGCAGCTCGCGCGCGCCCCTCCTGCCCCGGCGCAGCGGGAGCAGGAGGAGCAGCTGCAGGACGGCGAGCGCCCCGAAGAGCGCCCCGAGGCCGATGAACCCGGCGCGGTCGAAGTCCTGCACGGCCGACGACGTGATGAAGGTGCCGGCGGCGACGAGCAGCAGGACCGCGATCACGAGCCACAGGACGAGGGCGGCACGCAGGGTGAACGGCCGGGGCGGCAGGGGCTTCGCCAAGGGGGGTCCTAGCCCCTCGGCGCGACGGTGCCGGTGCTGGTCCCGGTGTCGTAGGAGTACACCTCCGTGCCGCCGATCCAGACCTGCAGGGCACGCTGCATGACATCGAGCGGGTCACCGCTCCACAGCACGAGGTCCGCGTCCTTGCCCACGGCGAGCGAGCCGAGGCGGTCGGCCAGTCCGAGGACCTTCGCGGGGTTGATGGTGATGGAGCGCAGGGCCGTCTCGCGGTCGAGTCCCTCCTTGATGGCCAGCGTCGCCTGGTGCACGAGGAAGTTGATCGGGATGACCGGGTGGTCGGTGATGATCGAGATCTCCACCCCGGCCTTCGCGAGCTTGCCGGGGTTGGCGATCGAACGGCCCCGCAGCTCCACCTTGGACTTCGTGGTGAAGAGGGGACCGATCAGCACGGGGGTCCCGCGCTTGGCCAGGACGTCGCCGAGGAGGTGCGCCTCGGTGCCGTGGTCCAGGACGAGGTCGTATCCGAACTCGTCCGCGATCCGGATCGCGGTGGCGATGTCGTCGGCCCGGTGCGCGTGCTGGCGCCAGGGGATCTCGCGGCGCAGCACCATGGCGAGCGCCTCGAGGTGCGGGTCGCGCGCGTTCTCGTCGGCCTTGCCCATGTAGTTCTGGGCCTTCATGAACGCTTCGCGGATGACGAGCGCGGTACCGAGGCGCGTCGACGGCGTCTTGTCCTTGCCTCCGTACACGCGCTTGGGGTTCTCGCCCAGCGCCGACTTCAGACCGCTGGGGGAGCGCAGCACCATCTCCTCCAGGTACCGCCCGTGCGTGTGGAGGGCGACGGCGAGCCCGCCGATCGGGTTGCCGGACCCCGGGTTCACGTTCACCGTGGTCACGCCGCCGGCGAGGGCGTCGTCGAAGCCCGGGTCGAAGGGGTTGATGGCGTCGATCGCCCGGACGCCGGCCGTGTTCGGGTTGGTCATCTCGTTGGTGTCGTCACCCGCGGAGCCCTCGCCCTCCTCGTGCGTGCCCAGGTGGACGTGGGCGTCCACGAAGCCCGGGAGCAGCCACTTGCCGGCCGCGTCGACGACGGTCGCGCCGTCGGGCACGGAGACGGTCGCGCCGAGGGCCGTGATGCGGCCGTCCTCGACGACGACGGTGCCGTCGAAGGGTTCGCCGTCGATCGGGACGACGTGGGCGTTGGTGATGGCGATGACGGGGGCGGTGTTTCCGCTGGCGTGCGACATGGGTGGTGAGACCTTTCACAAGGGGGTCGGTGATTTCCACCATATCGGCACGCGGGGAGCGCCCGGGGGCGTGCCTACACTGGATGAGCCGTTCGTCGGGTTTCCCGGATCGGTTCCAGCGCCCGATTCCTCGAGGAGAAGCATGAGCCAGCGCAGTGCTCCAGTGTCGGCGGGAACCCGGGTGCTGGGCCTGGTGACCGCAGTGGCGGTGGCCGCGGCCCTGGCGGCCTGGGCGTTCGCCTGGGCCGACTTCATCGGCCTCGATTTCCGGGTGTACCGCATGGGCGGGCAGTCCGTGGTCGACGGCGACGGCTCGCTGTACTCGCGGTCCTTCGGGGAGGGCGAGGGCTCCCTGCTCTTCACCTATCCGCCGTTCGCCGCGCTGGCATTCACCGTGCTGACACTGGTGAGTGCGGAGACGGGGGCGGCGCTCTTCGTCGCGCTGTCCGTCCTCATCGCGGCCGCGACGTCGCTGCTCATCACCCGATACCTCGGAGGCTTCCGCGCCGTCCGCGACGTGCTCCGTCATCCGACCGCGCTGCCGCTCGCGATCGCCGGGACCGGCCTCGTGTGCCTCCTCGGGCCCTGGCGGGAGACCATGGCGTTCTCGCAGGTCAACATCGTGCTCTTCGCGATGATCGCCGCGGACCTCCTCTCCGGGCCTCACCGCCGCATGCCGACCGGCCTGCTGACCGGCATCGCGGCCGGCATCAAGCTGACCCCGCTGGTCTTCGGCCTGTACTTCCTCGTCCGCGGCGAATGGAAGCAGCTGTTCACCATGGCGGGCGGCTTCTTCGGGACCATCGCCGTCGGATTCCTCCTGCTGCCGGGCGAGTCCGCGACGTACTGGCTGCAGATGCTGCGGGACACCGGGCGCATCGGCGGCGAGGGGTATGTGGACAACCTTTCGATCCGTGGGGCCATCCTCCACTTCATGGGGCCCGGCTTCCCCTCCACCGTCCCGTGGCTTGTCATCTCCCTCCTGCTCGTCGCCGCGACCGCGTACGTCATCCGTGCCTCGAGGCGCAGCGGCGACCGTTTCCTGCCGATCGCGACGACCTCGCTGCTGATGCTCCTCATCTCGCCGATCTCGTGGTCACACCACTGGGTCTGGATCGCCGTGGTGCTCGCGGTCCTCGCCGGCCAGGCCGCCGGGCTGCCCGCGGGCCTGTCGGCCTACCGGAAGACAGCGGCAGTCCTCTTCGTGCCCACCCTCCTGGTCTTCATCTACTCGCCGAAGACGATAGGCCTGCTGTTCGGGGCCGAGGACCTCAATGCGCAGCTCACCACCGGGTGGCTCATGGCCTCGAGCGCCGGCGTGTTCTGCGCGCTCGCGATCACCGTCTTCTGGGTCCTCCTGTCCCGCGCCCGGTGGTCGCTGCCGGCGCCGGGCCACGAGCACAGCATCGCCGACGCCGGATCCGGGACGGACCACCCCGCCGAGCGCGACGACGCCCTCCCCGGCACCACGCACCGCTGATGGCACCGGCGGCGCGGCGTACCCTCGCGGCTCCCGTCGGGCGCCTGCGTGTCGCTGTCGCGTGCGCCGTCGCCCTGGTCCTGCCCCCGCTGCTCGAGGCGGCCGTGTTCAGGGCCGGCGGTTCGCTGCTCGCGGTCGATGTCCTCTTCCAGCTCGCCTGCGTCATCGCGGTCGCCCTGATCGGCGGCCTCTGGCCGGCCCTGCTGGGCGCACTGTGGAGCAGCATCATCCTGAACTACACCTCCACCGAGCCGTTCGGGTCCCTCGAGATCTCGGATGCCGAGAACCTCGTCACGGTGCTGATCTTCATCGCCGTCGCGGTTACCGTCTCCCTCGTGGTCGGCCTCTCGGCGCAGCGGTCCCGCGAGGCGGCACTGGCCCAGCAGGAGGCGGCGCTGCTCGGAGAGCTGGCCCGCGGCGCGCTCGCGGAGGAGGACACGCTGCAGGGCTTCCTGCGGCACGTGCAGACCCAGTTCGACGTCGACGCCGTCGCCCTTTTCGACCGCACCACGGACCCGACGGACGCCGAGGGGGACGACGCGGCACCGGCGGGCAGCGCAAGCGCGGAGCGGACGGCGCTGGCGGTACGTGACACCCCCGAACGGCAGCCCGACCGGCGCGGCACTGCACCGGGAGGGCGCGACGGCGCTGCCGATGCCTGGACACAGGAGGCGGCGTCCACCGTCGAGCCGGTGGACGGTGACGTCTTCCTGGCCCTGTACGGCCACCAGTTGTCGGCGCGCGAGCGGGGTCTCCTGACCGCCTTCGCCGGGCAGCTGCGGTCCATGCTCCAGCGGCAGGAACTGATCAGGAGCACACGCACCAACCGGCGCCTGGTCGAGGGCAACGTCATGCGCACGGCCATCCTGCGGTCGGTGTCCCACGACCTCCGGACGCCCCTGGCCGGCATCAAACTGGCGGTCAGCAGCCTCCGGCATTCCGAGGTGAGCTTCTCCCGAGAGGAGGAGGACGAGCTGCTCGAGACGATCGAGGACTACTCCGACCGGCTGGACGCCCTCGTCAACAACCTCCTTGACATGTCGCGCATCACGGGCGATGCCGTGAACGCGCTGCTGCGCCCGCTCCGGTGGATCGACGTCGTCGGGCCGGCCTTCGCCAGCATCCCCCCGGACCGCGTGCACGTCACCATCCCGCCGAATCTCCCCGCGATCGAGGCGGATCCTGGGCTGCTCGAGCGCGTGCTCGCGAACATCGTGGAGAACGCGGTGAAGTACGCCCCCGGATCGCCCATCGAGGTGACGGCGTCCGTCGGGGGGACCGGCAAGGCGCTCATCAACGGCTTCCCCGCCAGCGAGCTGCGCGTGATCGACCACGGTCGCGGCGTGTCGCGGGACGACGTCGCCGCCATGTTCCGACCGTTCCAGCGCCTCGACGACGCGCCGTCGGGTGCCGGCGTCGGGCTCGGACTCGCCGTCGCCAAAGGCTTCACCGAGGTGATGGGCGGCGTGCTCGACGCCGAACAGACGCCGGGCGGCGGCCTGACGCTCGTCATCCGCCTCCCGATCTCGACGGGAGTGGCGGAGCCGTGACGCGCGTGCTGGTGGTCGACGACGAGCCCCAGCTCCTCCGAGCCCTCGAGATCAACCTCCGCGCCTACGGGTACCAGTGCGTGACGGCCGTCGACGGCGAGACCGCGCTCGCCGCCGCCGCCGAGCACCACCCGGACATCATCGTGCTGGACCTCGGCCTGCCGGACCTCGACGGCGTGGACGTCATCCGGCGGATCCGCGGATGGTCGCAGGTCCACATCATCGTGCTGTCGGCGCGGCACGGGTCGCAGGACAAGGTGGACGCGCTGGACGCGGGCGCCGACGACTACGTGACCAAGCCCTTCGGCCTCGACGAACTGCTGGCCCGGCTCCGCGTGGCGGCCCGGCGGTCGGCCATCGCGGCCGAGGCACCGGTCATCGAGACCCCCGACTTCACGCTCGACGCCGGTGCGCGCCGCGTGGTCAGGGAGGGCAGGGACATCCGGCTGACCCCCACCGAGTGGAAGATTGTCGACCGGCTGATCAGTCACCCCGGCCGGCTCGTGTCGCAGCAGCAACTGCTCCTGGACGTCTGGGGGCCCGCCTACGCGAAGGACGTGCAGTACCTCCGCGTCTACATGGCGCAGCTGCGCAAGAAGCTCGAGCCCGACCCGGGTGCGCCCCGCTACTTCGTCACGGAGAGCGGCATGGGGTACAGGTTCGAGCCGTGAGCACGGGGTCCCCGGCACGGCCGGGACGCCGCCTAGGATGATGGCCATGACCTCCGGCACCCTCCTCGCGGTATGCCGCGTACACGACCTCCTGCCCACGAGGGACTCCACCGGCGTCACCGCGATCGACAAGCGGGCCGTCGTCGGGCCCGTGAACGTCCACCCGCTGGGTCTCACGGGCGACATCCAGGCCAGCCGCAAGCATCACGGCGGACCCACGAAGGCCGTCTACGCCTACTCGCAGGAGGACGCCGACTTCTGGGGTGCACAGCTGGGGCGGGACGTCACACCGGGTCTCTTCGGCGAGAATCTCCGCGTGTCCGGGATCGACGCCTCCAACGCGGTCATCGGCGAACGCTGGAGTGTGGGGGACCAGGTGGTCCTCGAGGTCACGATGCCGAGGACGCCGTGCGTGAACTTCGCGCGGTACCTGGGGGAGACGTCCTGGGTGAAGCGGTTCAGCGAGGCCAACCGGGTGGGAGCCTATCTGGGCGTGGTGGTGAGGGGCAGCATCACGGCCGGGGACCCGATCCGGATCAGCCGTGTTCCGGACCACGGGGTCACCGCCGCCCAGGTCTATGCGGGTCTCGACGGGACGCGGGCACGGGCGCTGCTCGAGGCCGCAGCCGACGGTTCCGTGACGCTCACCCCGCAGGTGCGGAAGGCCGCCCTGCAGGCACTCAAGGTGGCCGCTCCGGCCTGACGTGCCGAACGTCACCCGGCAGGCGTCGCCCTTCTGGAGCGGTGCGACGCCGACGTGCCGTAGACTGGGAACATCCCCCACACCGGTATTCCCTTTACGTCCGCCTTCTCAGGTCGGATTGGTTGTGTTGGGGCTCGGAGCACAGACTCGCGAGCAGATTCATCAGGGAGCGCCGGCTAGAAGAAACGTCACACGTCACTGCTGAGACAGCAGGGAACACCGTGTGGCCAGGAGTTCGGCGCCGGGATTGAAACAGTGCCGGATTCCTATGTTCATTCGGCGCTGCGGGCTCCATCCTGCCAGGGCCGTCCGGCACCTACCTGGAGGATTATTTCCCGTGCCTGAAAACCTGTCCGAACAGACCACCGACTCCACTCCCGTCATCGACGAGACCTCGACGGCTCCTGCCGCACCGGCCGACGACGACGACGCCGCGGAGATCCGCTTCACCGACCTGAACCTCGACCGCCGCGTCCTCGCAGCGCTGACCGACGTCGGGTACGAGAAGCCCTCGCCCATCCAGGCAGCGACCATCCCCGCTCTGCTCGAGGGCCGCGACGTCGTCGGCCTCGCCCAGACCGGCACCGGCAAGACCGCCGCGTTCGCCATCCCCGCGCTGTCGAAGATGGCAGAGCTCGCCGACGTCAATGGGGGCCCCAGCAAGAACACGCAGGTCCTGGTCCTCGCACCGACCCGCGAACTCGCGCTGCAGGTCGCGGAGGCCTTCGCCTCCTACGCCAAGCACATGGAGGGCTTCACCGTCCTGCCCGTCTACGGCGGCTCGCCCTACGGACCCCAGCTGGCCGGGCTCCGCCGCGGCGCGCAGGTCGTCGTGGGCACCCCGGGTCGCGTCATCGACCACATCTCCAAGGGTTCGCTCGATCTGTCCAACCTCGAGTACGTCGTGCTCGACGAGGCCGACGAGATGCTGCGCATGGGCTTCGCCGAGGACGTGGAGCAGATCCTCTCCTCCACCCCGGCCGAGAAGCAGGTTGCCCTGTTCTCGGCGACGATGCCCCCGGCCATCCGTCGTATCGCCAAGAAGTACCTGAACGATCCCGCCGAGATCTCGGTCAAGGGCAAGACGACGACGGGCACCAACACGCGCCAGCGCTTTCTGCAGGTCATGGGCCCGCACAAGCTGGACGCGATGACCCGCATCCTCGAGGTGGAGGACTACGACGGCATCATCGCCTTCGTCCGCACCAAGATGGCTACCGAAGACCTGGCGGACAAGTTGCGTTCACGGGGCTTCTCGGCAGCAGCCATCAACGGAGACATCCCCCAGCAGCAGCGCGAGCGCACCGTCGAGGCGCTGCGCGAGGGCAAGATCGACATCCTCGTCGCCACGGACGTCGCCGCCCGTGGCCTCGATGTCGAGCGCATCTCGCTCGTCGTGAACTACGACATCCCGCACGACACCGAGTCCTACGTGCACCGCATCGGCCGCACCGGCCGCGCGGGCCGCTCGGGTGACGCGATCCTCTTCATCACCCCTCGCGAGAAGTACCTGCTCCGCTCCATCGAGAAGGCCACGCGCCAGCCGGTCGAGCAGATGCAGCTGCCCTCCACGGAGAAGATCAACGAGCTGCGCCTGAACAAGTTCGCCGAGAAGATCACCACGACACTGGCCACCGAGGACGTCTCGCTGTTCCGCGACCTGATCGCGAACTACGAGATCGAGCACGACGTGCCGGCAGCCGAGATCGCCGCGGCCCTCGCCATCATGGCGCAGGGCGGCCAGCCCGTCCTGGTCCAGGACATCCCGGTGGCCCCCGCAGGCCAGCGCGAGCGCGCCGACGGTCGCAAGGACGCCTTCGGGTCCCGCGGCCCGACGCGCACGCTCACCGAGGGCAACGCCACCTACCGCATCGCGGTGGGGCGTCGCCAGCGCGTGATGCCGGGCTCGATCGTCGGGGCCATCGCGAACGAGGGCGGCCTGTCCTCCTCGCAGATCGGTGGCATCGACATCCGTGCGGACCACAGCCTCGTGGAGCTGCCGGCCGATCTCTCCAAGGACCAGCTGCGCGCGCTCTCCAAGACGCGCATCGGTGGCGAGCTGATCCACCTGGAACTCGACAAGGGGCGCAAGCCTGCGGGCAACCGCGGTGCGGGCGAGTTCAAGAAGCCCTTCAAGAAGGACTTCCCCAAGCGCGACGGCGACACCCGCTTCTCGGGCGACGCCAACCGCAAGCCGCGCCAGGCCAAGGGCGCCGGCGCCGGGGCAGGACGCCCCAGCGCACAGTCCGAGCAGTGGTAGGACCTAGGGCGTGTCTCCTAACCCCGAGGTGGGATGAACGAGATCATGGTGGGATGTCTCGTACTCGTAGTCTTTCGGATGCCGCGTGGGGGCGTTTG
>NZ_JADOUS010000022.1:0-11107 GCF_015752045.1 Arthrobacter sp. CAN_A2 | reverse complement strand
GACGGAATGACACCGAACCGATACTGGAAACGCTGGACCGCAGAAAACCAATTAGCTATCGCATAGACGCTGGACTGCTAACGGGGGCCCAACCAGGGGAGCTTCCAGGCGAGTTCTTTCTGCACCGTGTCTGGCTCTACTTCTGTGGTGGATGCTTTGACGAGGGCTGCGGTGGGATCAGCGTAAGCGTCCAAGTTGGAACCGATCAGGTGGTTTGGAGCGAGTTCTGTCATGACGGTCCGCCAAGTACTGAGAACGAGCTGGACGAGTTTCAGGAGGAAGACAGGGTCACTCATGTTGGGCCGCTTGTATTCGATCGCGGCGAGTATGAGGCAGCCCTCGACGATGTGGGTGATCAACTGGGGCGAAGCTACCTGCGGCATTGGCTCAGCACGGCGCCTTTGACCTGTACTTCAACCTGATCTATCCGTCCCGAAGAGCGATCGGCTTTCGAACATTCCGGGACGTTAGGCCGAGTCATTGATCGAGTTGAGGTTGACGCAGAAGCGATCAGCCTTCACAGCACCGATGACCTCGCTTAGACGTTCCTGAAACCACTCCTGCCAAATCACGTCCACCTGACTCCTACTGACTGACCCGCTCTTGAACAGCAAGCTAGCTATGGGGTGCGCCTCGTTCTCGTACTCGTCGTGCGGCGCACCGGCTGGCGTGCCAGGTTTGAGGTTGTACGGATCCAGATCATTAAGCAGCGTCAGGACCGCCGCGGCCGTACTTTTCCACTTGCGACTGCTTGGATGCATATCAACAGAATGCACTAGAGATGCTCCCCTGAGGGGATCCCCTAGCGAGATGCCGCGCACTACGGCACTCGTTTGCCGTCAAAGCCATGTATTAAGCCGAGGCGAGCGAGCGAGACATAGGGCGGGTACCAGTCAATGGACTGCTCAGATAGCCACTCTTTCAGTTCTTCGAGAGTGGCGAACCAGGGGTCCGGGTCGTCGTCTCCGGGACCGGCCAACGCTTCATCGGTAATGAAGTAGTCAGCGGCGAAGTCGAAGTCCTTCGGTTCATAGGATCGGTTCAGGTCAGCTTCGCCGTACACGTGGATGAGAAGGTCGTGGCCGATATAAGGGCCGCTGATCACTGTGCCGGCGAACTCACGCCGTCCAGCAACGAGTCCCTCCCAGGACGGCCCATAACCGTAGTCAGGCTTCGGCTGGGCTTCCAACTCCAGCAAGCGGGCTTTCCGTGCGCGCCACTCGCGACTGAGCTTCAGCTTGAGCTCCCACCATTTCCACATCGCTCAATCGTCGGGCATCCATCCCTCCATGAGCAAGGGGCAGACTTACCTCGAGTGCAGGCAAGACGATCCTCATCTGCACGTTCGTCCCAACCCGCGCACGCAGGACCACCGCCCTCCGGGGCGGGAAGGGTTACAACTGAAGTATGCGATGGATAGACAGATGGATGGACGAAACGGATTGGCCCGAGGATCCGCTACTGAACATTTTTCGAGCAGGGGTCTGGGAGCTCTCGCTGGATGGTGAGGTCAAGGGTTGGGTGACTACCTCGATCAGCCCCATGCGTGTCCTGCCGGCCTTCTGGTTGAAGTTGGAGCGCATGTGGACGCAGGTGCATTGGCTTAATGGGGAACACGAAAATGCGGAAGAGGACTACGGTCCAGAGTGGTACTCCGCGGAGGAATTGCGGGGTGGGTACTTTGTTACGGCTCATCCTCGGACCGGTCACGACATGCGTCTTGATGCAGTCGCGGTTCTTGGATCCGACCGTGACCGTCTTTGGATGGAGCTAGATCACGGAGTGGAACCACGTGATCGCCAAGGTTAGCTGCCTCTGATCTGCCCGGTAGAGAATCCCTTGCAGGACAGCCGCCGGTAGTCCCCCGCCCGAGGTGGGGCGCTCGTAGTTGATGGTGATAAACCAGCGGGTCAGCTCGTGCTTTGCTGGGCGAGGGTGTGCGCGAGGCGGTAGGAGTCGGTGCCTGTCTCGATGATGGCTCCGTTGAAGGTGAGCCGGTCGACGATGGCTGCGCAGAGTCGTGGGTCGGTGAAGGTTTTTGTCCAGCCGGAGAAGGACTCGTTGGAGGCGATCGCGATGGAGTTTTTCTCCTCGCGTTCGGTGAGGACCTGGAAGAGGAGCTCGGCGCCGCGTCGATCGAGTTCCATATAGCCGAGCTCATCGATGCAGAGCAGGTCGACCCGCCCGTACCGGGCGATGGTCTTCGCGAGCATCTTCTCGTCGGCGGCTTCCACGAGCTCGTTCACGAGCCTCGTGGCGAGCGTGTATTTCACCCGGTACCCCTTCTCCGCGGCCGCGGTGCCCAGGCCGATGAGGAGGTGGGATTTCCCGGTTCCGGAGTCTCCGATGAGGCAGAGGGGTCGTCCTTTGCGGATCCAGTCCCCGGTCGCCAACGTGTGGATGGTTGCGGGGTTGATGTTGGGGTTCGCGTCGAAGTCGAAGTCTCCGAGCCACTTGTCCCGCGGGAAGTTCGCCGCTTTCACCCGCCGGGTCGAGGAGCGACGGTCCCGGTCATCGCACTCAGCTAGCAGCAGCTCGGCCAGGAAACCCTGGTAGGACAACTGTTCCTTCCCGGCGACGGTCAAGGCTTCGTCGAGGACCGCCCGAATCGTGGGCAGGCGTAGCCTCCGGCAGGCTTGGTCTACGGCCGCGACGGCGGCCTGCTCGGTCAGGCCGCGGCGACGGCGCAATGTCGGGGTCACTGTGGTGGTCGAGGTTGTGGGGCTCATGAGATGTTCTCCTTCGATATGCTGACGGTCGTGCCAGCTGGGTTTGCTGGGGCGCGTTTGGCGAGTAGCTCGTCATAGGAGCTGACGGTCGGGATCGGGCGGCTGTCGGGTGGGAGGCCGGCGATGACAGCGGCGGGGTCCATGAGGCGGCGTTGGGTAAGACTGACAACCCCTTGCACTTTGTCCTCGGCGTGAGCACCACGATGGGCGCCGAAGTGACGGTCTGAACTGGACCCACCCACGCCTGCCCGGTTCCGATTGCTGTTCAGGTTTTCGGTTGCGTGTCGGCGTGCTTCGACCGCGACGACGTCGGCGCTGACCGCACCCACTCCGAGGGCTGCGCTGATACCGGCCTGGATGTCGTCGGGGTGCATGAACCGGTGGAGGAGCAGGACGTCGATGAGTTCACGGGTGCCGTCCGCGTCGCCGTTGACCCGCCGGGACGCCGCCCAAAACGCTTCATGAGCGTTGGTGAATGATCCGGTCTGTCGTGCCCTGGCCAGGGCCGTGGAACCGGGAAGAGCCCCGGGTTTGGTTTTGAGGACCTCGAGGTAGTGATCGAGCTGCACGGATTGGCCGTGCTTGACGGTGATTCGCTGATGCCTGGCCACGATCACGCGCCCGTCGAGCACTCCGATCTCAGAGGCCCGTAGTGAGACACGGACCTTCCTGCCGATGAAGCGGGCCGGCACGGAGTACTTCACCATACGCACGGTGATCATTGAGGACCGGTCCACCCTCGGGGTCAGCACCAGCCCCGGATCGAACGTCTCCGCCGGCAATGGCACTAAGAGCGGTTGTTCCGTCTCGAAGTCCTGACCGACGGTACGGATCCTGTCGTTGATCCGCCGTCCGTCGTCCTCTGCCTCCCACACCCGTATCCGGTCGTTAAGCTCATCCAAAGTAGCGACGACGGGCATCGGAGAGAGCCGGTTGCGGCGGAAGCGGCCCACCTCACCCTCAACCCCACCCTTCTCATGGGCGCCAGTAATTCCCGGCTGGCAGTAGAACGCGTCGAATCCGTAGTGAGAGCGGAACAGCACCCACCGGTCGTTCTCGACCCGCTGCCGGCCCTGACCGAACACCACCGACGTAACCGCGCTCGTGAGATTGTCGTAGCGGATGTGCTTGGTCGGGACATCGCCCAGAGCAGTAAACGCGTCGATGTGTCCCTCGAGGAACGCTTCCTGCGCCTGCGTCGGGTAGATCCGGTGAACGGCCTTCCCTGAGTGGGAGAGCCGGTAGACGAACATATGGCACTTCGTCTTCACCCCATCGAGCACGACCCAGACCTCCCCGAAGTCCACCTCGGCCTCCGCACCCGGTGCGTGTTCCTGCGGGATGAACACCTCGACACGACGGCCGGCCTCGACATGTACTTCCGCGCGGCGGATCTGGACGTAGTCCCTCACCGTCGAATACGACAACTCCTCAGCCCCATGCTCCTCGATCAGCCGGGCAAGGACCCTGCGCGCAGTATGGCGTTGCTTCCGCGGCGCTGTCGTATCCTCGACCAGCATCAAGTCGATCGCAGACTTAAACGCCTCCAGCTTCGTCGACACTCGAACTGGCGTTTTCCGCTCCGGCGGTTTTGCCGACTCCAATGCTGCTCGGACCGTTCGACGATGAACGCCATAACGAGCCGCCAGCGCACGAACAGAGAGACCCTCCACTCGGGCGTCCCTACGGATCGCTGCGAATACCTCCACGCGTGCTCTCATCCTTGACCTCCACCACTGGAAACGAATCGATGATTCCAACGCTGGGGTGGGGCCACTTCAAACCGTCATAAGAAGCCCCGCGAGTCGCTAGGTGGGTCCGGTTCAAACCGTCACAGTGGGGCCACTTGAACCTGTCATAGTCACCCGGCTCCTAGCCCCCAGTGCCCTCATTGCCCGGTTGCCCCCCTAGCCTCCGTTGCCCGGGTTGCCGCGAGGAGCTTCCGTAGTCCTATGAGGACCGGCTCGTACTGGACGTCTCCACGGTGATGAGGAGGCTGTGCACATCCACCATTCGCTCGAGGCATGGGTTCCGGTGTCGGCGGGGTGGTGGGTGTGTGCAGGCGGTCAGGAAGGTTACTGCTGTCCATCTGTGTGCGGGACAAGCAGCGAAGCGTGGGGAGCTTGTGCCGTGCACCTGTGGGCAGGAGGCGCACCACACTTGTCACCCGGGATGCCCCCGGCCGTGGTCGGGCAGACGGTGGGCGGCAGGCGGCAGGCCGTGGTTTTCGTGATCAGTTTTGGCGGAAGGTGCGGCTGATGGAGGCGTTGATTTGGGAGAGTCTGATCCAGATCAGGAATCGTTGGATGGGTTGCAGTAGGGGGCTGAGGAGGGACCGCCAGCCGGGGTGTTTCGACCAGGTCATGTGGGTGGTGAGGTGTGTTCCGCCGGTGGTGGGGGTGAGGTCGAAGGACGTGATCATCGGCAGGCCCTGATCGGTGTCCGGGTAGGTGAAGCGCCAGCTGATGTGGGTGGGGTCCGCTCGTAGGAGCTCGAGTTTCCGGCGCCGGAACCTGTCCTTGACCTTCAGTGGCTTGCCGTCCGGGTGGGTGGTTTGCGCATGGGCCACCCACACTCCGACGACCTGCGTGCTCCCGGTGCGTACTTCCGTGATGGTCCGCTCGGCACCGGGTTCCGGGGTGGTGGAGGACTCGACGGCACCGATGGCTGGTTCCCAATCGGGGACCCGACTCGGGTCGGCCAGGAGGGCCCAAACGTCCTCGACCGGTGCCGGGATGAAGGACTCGCTGGTGCCGGTGAGCTTGCTACGGCGAGGTGCGCGGCCCTTCTCGCCGGTGCTCGATGTCGCTGGTGTGCGGTCGAGTTCGGTGAGGACCGCGGCCGGCGTCGTCCCGAGCCGCTGGAGGAGGTCGGTGATCAGCCCGCTGGGTTCGGTCACCAGCTCGCGCAGCACCGCGGCAGCATCGGCCGTCCGGCGTCTCTGTCCGGCCCGACCGATAAGGTCCCGGGAGCGTTTGGACCAGGTATACCCGGCCGTCTCGTGCAAGACGATGTCCCCTGACGGGGGCAGATCGACGGTGATGCCCAAGGATCTGATCTGTTCCCGCTGCTGTTCTTCCACGGCGGTGCGGGCAACCTGAATGGTGATGCCCAACTCGCGCAGGACCTGACCGGCGGACTGGTCGTTGAGCACCAAGGCCAGGAACAAGTCCTCGAGGTCCGCTTCACGCAGGCCCCGCCGGGAGGCTTCCTCCATCGCGACCAGAGACAGGGTCTGGCTGGTGGTCGCGTACCGGGTGAATCTGCTCATGTTTGCCTCCTGGGGCCGAGGATCGAGGGATCAACGCGCTTGGCGTACTTCTTGTGGACCGCTTGGCGCGTGACCCCGAGCGCGTCCGCGATCATCTGCCAGCTCATCCCGGCGCGCAGCGCGGCCTCGACCTGGCGAAGTTCCAGCGCGTCCGCCAGGACACGCAGGGCCGCTACGGCCCGCAGACCGGCACGAGGGTCCGAGGTATCCGCGGCAGTCACGGCAACCTGTGATGACTCCATACTGTCAACCTAGGTTGCCGGTTCCAGTGGTGTCAACCCAGGTTGAGCGCTCGGGCAAGCAGGAATCCGAGCGAGCATGAACGTGGAGGACTGACGGTTGTTCATCTGCCTAGGTATCGCTCATACTTAGGTACATGGATGACGCGCAGTGGCCGTTGCCGTGGATCCGGGCCAGCCTCGACCTGGCAGTGCTCGGCTGTCTCGTCGATGGCCCGCTGCACGGGTACGGGATCGCGTTGCGCCTTGAGGCGCGGGGCTTCGGCAGACCGAGGGGAGGCTCCCTGTACCCGGTGCTGAGCCGCTTGGAGGACGCCGGGTACGTCCAGGCGCGCTGGGAACAGGCGGATGCCGGTCCCAGCCGCAAGATCTACTCCCTGACGGAGCCGGGTCGGCAGCATCTCGCCGATGGCCTGACCAGGTGGCAGGCACTGACCCGGGCCCTCAGCGGTGAACAGGAGAACCAATGGTGAGCTTCCCGGAATTGAACCTCGAACACTTGGACAGGCTCCCGGCCGCCTTCGAACACGCCCGAGGCGAAAGGGCGGACAAGGACTGGGCTGAACTCGTCATCGGCCGGTTGTCCATCGAGAACATCAACACATCCCTCGTCCGTGCTGAACTGACGAGGGCGGTGACCCTGGTCCGCGACTCCGGTGAGAGCCCGCCGGACCTCTTCGGTGAGCCCTTCGATTACGTCCGCGCTCAGATCGAGCAGTGGCGCAACGATGGCGCGCCACTGCTGCCCGTGGAACCAGCAACGCGGTGGCGGGACGTCCCCGTCCTGGCCGCGACCGTCGCAACGGTCATCGTCGCCATGATCGGGATCCTGGAACTGATCTCCGGGAACTGGACGACCAGTTACACCCTCGGCAAGCTCCTGGCACCATCCCTGATCGCTGTCACCGCGCTGGTGAGCCTCACGGCATTCGAGACCCGGCTCCAGCGCACCAGACGCCTGTGGGCGGTCCTCGTCGCACTGCTGCCGGCCCTCCTCGGTGTTGGGATCACCGTCGCAGCGTTCATAATCGGCAACAACACGCCGCTGCTGACCGGGCCCCTCTGGTGGTACGCCATCCTGATGATCGTGCACGCACTCCTGGCCATCGTTCTACACCGCTACATCCCCGACGATCAAACGCCCCGCATCCGCCGGCCCTCGACTCCCGCCACGCCGGGCACCGCACCGCACCATGGCCGGGAAGGAGCTCAATCGGCCGACGCGGATGATCAGTGGGCCCTGCAGCTCGCGGGGATCCTGCGTCTACGCCTGGAAATGCCCGAGAAGGAAGTACGCGCCACCATCGCCGAAGCACGCCAGCACACCGAGCACAACGGTTCGACCCTGCACGAAGAATTCGGCCCACCGAACGACTACGCCTCCCGACTACCCCGATCGACGTCCGGCCGACGCATGCGCGAACGCTGGGCCCGTATCGCCTGGGTCGTGGCACTCCCGGCCTTCGGATATCTGGCCTTCGAGGGACTGCAACACGGATGGGCGTGGGATAACGTCCGCTGGTTCATGGCCATCGCCTTCACAGCCTCATGCCTGACCGTCCTCGGGTACCTCCGCCACCGACCACCTACTCATGCCGAACGCTGACGCCACGCTCGGACCGGGGCTCGCGGGCGAGCTCTATCTCAAGAAGTCGCGCGGTTGGATAGGTTACGGGGATTGTTCGAGGAGCCACGCCGCGGCGTCGTTCTCATCAGTGAAGAACTGGGTGGGGGTCGCGGAGGTGTAGGCGAAGGCAGTGATAACCATGCTTACCGGGTCCGCTCCGAGAACCGCAGTCCGCGTCGAACAGGTGTCTTCGATAAGTAGACCGCGTGCGTCCGAGGTGATCCTCTGAACGGAACCAATATGGACCAGCAGGGGCCGCTTACCCGCTGCGGATACTGAATCAACGGCTCCGATCGTGGCACGCACGTCGCGACCGAACATCGTCACTCCCGGGGCCCATCGGATCCGGTTGAAATCCGGTTCTACGGTCAAGACGAAACGTGCGCTGGCCCCCGGGTTCATGCGCTTAGCCTCGCAGGGGGCACCCACCTTCTGAACTTCGTCCATCAGCGGCAAGTGTCAGTCCATCGTCTAATGCACCGGACGAGAGACGTGAGACGTCCCGACAAGAGCTTCCCTATGCGCGTTGCAGGATCCTTGCGCGAGAACGCTGGGGGGGCAGTTACCGTCGGCATGCCACGAGCCGGGGGAAACGTACATGGCTGGTCAGGACAGTGGATCATTCTTGCGATTCGCGGATATTTTCCTGAAGTGCCAATGCTTCTCGTTCGATGGCGGCTGCCCGACCTACGAGCGTCCAGAAGCCACCGATGATGACGATCCCGGCCAAGCTGAGGACCAGCAAGAGCGAGTAAAAGATCTCAAGGTTCGGATTCTCATCGGTTGAGGGTTCGACTCTTCCACTCTGTGCGTTCACGAGGAGGACCCACGCGATGGTGGCAAGTACGACGGTCCACATGTATGGCGTCCACGCCCGCGTGTCGGATTCTTTCCTGAGAAGGAGGAGTCCGCCAACCAGGACGCCTGCTGGCAAGGCGATGAATCCGGCGATTAACCAAGCAATTTTCGTGGAATCCATAACTCACGATAACCACATCGGATCGTCAGGCGCCGACTTCCCCAGCGTCAGCGAATTGGTCCAGCACCGACCGCGACATGGGCCACGCGCGTTCCGCTGCCGATCCTCCACCGCACCACTTTGAGCTGGTGGTTCCGCGGATTTGTCCTTGAAGGGATCGACGGCCTAGTCGGGTGTCCGGTGAAGGACGAAGATGCCACCGTATGCGGGCTGGTCGGATCGTTGCCTGTCGCTGTCGCTGTCGGTGTATTCGCTCAGTATGGCGTCTACGCGTGTAATGAGGTCCTCCGCGTCTTGCGCTGAGAGATGCAGAACAAAACGCGAGAGGCTCGCCAGTGCGTCCGGGCCCGCTTCGATCAGTTCTTCCCGGAATGCCTCGACTGGCGCCAGAGGACCGGCGTCGCCGAGGGCGGTATCCAGATTCCACGACCGCCCCGTGGATCGGTATGGCTTTTCAAGGGCGCCGCTGCTTCCCGTGCGGACCTCGGCCGGTTCGAGGAACCCGGTCGAGAGCAGTTGCCGCACGTGATAGAGCATTGTGCCCGGATCCTGGCCCAGCCGGTCGGCGAGCTGCTTGTTGGTCAGTTCGTGAAGTCCGCACAGGCGGAGAATTCTCAGGCGCAGCGGATGGGCCAGCGCCTTGATCTCCCGGGCACTTGCGGCCGGCTTCCCTGTCCGGTTCGCCTGCCCGTCCGCGTCCAGTGGTGCTGTGTCGGTCATGCACCCATCCTACCGTCCGATGTACTGGAATCTATCACCTTGAAGTTTATCAATCACTGTGGAATGGTCCATGCATGACTCCCCAAGCAGCACAGGCGGACAAGACGGCACGGGCGCCGCTGGGCGCCTCCTACTGGAAGCTGTGGGCCTCCTCGGGGCTGTCCAACCTCGCCGACGGGATCTTCAAGATCGCGCTGCCGCTGCTGGCCATCCAGCTCACCCAGTCGCCTGTCCTGATCGCCGGGCTCAGTGTCGCAGCGACCCTTCCCTGGCTTCTGTTCGCCCTGACCGCCGGAGCGCTGGCCGACCGGTTGGACCGGCGCAGGCTCATGGTGTGGGCCAACCTCGGCCGGGCCGTGCTGCCGGCCCTGCTGGTGGGGGCCATTGTGCTCGATTGGGGGTCCCTCTGGGTCCTGTACGTGGTCGCGCTGATGGTGGGGGTGGCCGAAACGCTCTATGACACCTCCGCCCAGTCGATCATTCCCCAGGTGGTGCACAGGGATCAGCTCTCGCGCGCCAACGGCCGGCTGTACGGGGTCGAGCTCATCACCAACCAGTTCATCGGGCCACCGCTGGGCGGGCTGCTGGTGGCTTTCGGCGTCGTTGCGGGCTTCGCCATGCCGGCGGCACTGTGGCTTGCCGCCGCCTGTGGCCTGCTGCTGGTTCGGGGATCTTTCCGCACCGAACGCGAACACAAGACGACGCTTCGCTTCGACATCGGCGAAGGGCTGCGGTTCCTCCGGGACCACAGAATCCTTCGCACCCTCGCGGTAATGACCGGAGTGTTCAACTTCGCCTCCAGTGCCGCCTTCGCGGTCCTGGTGCTGTTCGCCGTCGGCCCGGCTTCACAGATGGGGCTCTCCGCCACGGGCTTCGGCCTGCTCTTGACGACCTCGGCCCTGGGCGCGTTCGTCGGCTCGTTCATCGCCGAACGTGTGGAAGCCAGACTCGGCAGGGCGGCATCGCTGACCCTGGCAATCCTCGGGGTCGCCATATTCGTCGGTTCGCCCGCCATCACCGACACCCCCTATGTCCTCGGACCAGTCTTCTTCGTTGGAGGCATGCTGATCGTGCTGTGGAATGTCATCACCGTGTCCCTGCGCCAACGCATCACACCCAACCGTCTACTCGGCAGAGTCAACAGCGCCTACCGCCTGCTGGCCTGGGGCACCATGCCGATCGGAGCCGCAGTCGGCGGCCTGCTGGCCCAAGGCCTTGGCCTGCAAGCCATGTTCGCCATCATGGGAATGCTGACTCTGACACTGCTGGGACTGATGCCCATCCTCACAAACAAGGCAATCACCGCCGCTGACACTCAGCCATAAGCCGATCCCCTTCAGGACGGAATTTCATTAGTAGGAGGATTGAGGGGTCCCCGGAGCTCTCCCCACCCGAAGCCGCTCTCTGCAATGAAGTCCTGAAGATCACTTTGTACGAAACGCACTAACCTCGATCTTTCATGAGGCGGTTTCGTTGGTGTGATCGGGGCTTACTGGCTGCCTGATGTGTTTGATTCTGGCAGGTGGGTGTGACGATTCTGCC
>NZ_JADOUS010000021.1:0-12612 GCF_015752045.1 Arthrobacter sp. CAN_A2 | reverse complement strand
CCCGCTACGACAAACTCGCCCTCACCTACCGCGGCGGCGCCGTACTACGCGCGATTACCCTCTGGCTCAAACGGTTAGGAGACACGCCCTAGGCGAACAGATCCTCGCCCAAGCCTGCCAGAATACCCGTGCGTGGCTTGCTGAGGATGCGAACCGCAGCCTGGCGGTCAACGTCTCAGGACTTCAAATCGCACGAACCGGTTTCGCGGCAAAAACCCTTGTAACAGTCCAAGGCAACGGGGTGCGTCCCCAGCAACTTGTGCTCGAGGTCACCGAACACCTCTTCCTCGGGGCCGACCCGCATGTCATCGCTGAACTCGCGGCATTGCGCGGCGCAGGAGTGCGCATCGCACTCGACGATTTCGGCACCGGCTACTCATCCTTCGGCCAACTCCAGGACCTGCCCGTCGACGCCGTCAAACTCGACAAGTCCTTCATCCAGAGAATTGGTGGCCCTGCAGATCGGTCGCCCATCGTGGAATCGATGATCGCACTAGCGCACACGCTCGGTCTCGAAGTCACGGCCGAAGGAGTCGAAACCGAGATACAGGCGGACTACCTGCACCGTTTCGGATGCGACCGAACCCAGGGTTTCCTGTACGGGACAGTGACGCCGACCATCGTGGGCTGATGGGCGCCGCAAGGACCGGTCCCCGTTTCACCAGACCCCGGTCGGAGATGCACGGAAACACGGGAGCACAGACTCTCTGCTGAGAGCCGCAGCACCGCGCAACTGGACCATCTCCTCCTCGTCGCAAAGTCCGCGTGCGTCACGAAGCACCGGCCACAGTGAGCCGTTATTCGCTGGTGGGCCGTCGGCGTTGCCGCTTAGTCGCGGATCGCTGCTGCTTGTACGCCAAACGGCGACGTTCGGAGCCGCGCGTGGGACGCGTCGCGCGGCGCAGAGGGGGCGAAGGGGTAAGTGCGGCGGCCACAATTTCGCCGAGCGTCTTGAGAGCGATTTCGCGGTTCCGCAACTGGGACCGCTGCTCCGACACTGTCACCGTGATCGCGCCCGAGGCGAAGTTTCGGGCGAGCTGGTGAACGATTCGCATCCGCTGCTCATCGCTGAGCGTCGACGACTCCGATGCCACCCAGGTGAGTTGCACCCGACTGTCAGAAGTATTGACGTGCTGCCCGCCAGGCCCGGACGACCTGGAGAACTTCCACTGCAACTCGGTCGCCGGAATGATCAAGTCCGATGTCACTTCAAGATCCACGCAGTAAGCGTGACACGCCAGGCGTGTCTGGCGGCAGGCATCAACTATTGGAGGTCGTTCCGTCAACGACTTGACCGTGCGCGGCAGCGACCAGCACCGCCCGGCGACTGGCGGGTGTGCCGTCGCTCGGAAAAGCTCCCACCGGAACTCGTTATGGTGGGCGCCGACAACCGGCGTTTCGTCAACTTGCGGGTAACGAGGCGTTGCTCAAGTTCGTAGCGGAACCCGGCGCTTGACTGGGGTCAGCGGGGCTTGTAGACGCTGGATCTATGCTCGATGCGGTGGACGTACAGGATGTGCTCTTCGACATCGAGGGTGAACAGCACCCGGTAGTCACCGCGGCGCGCGGTGCGCAAGCCCAGGAGTTCGTTCGTGAGGGGCTTGCTGAGCCGGCGAGGATTATCGGCCAAGGGCCCGGTGACGAATTCGACGATCGCGGCGGCGGCCTTCTCGGGGAGCTGACGGAACCCCTTCAGCGCCGGACTGGTGACCTCGATCTTCCACGAACCTTGATCATTCGGTGGTGTTTCGCTCACCTCGGCGGCAGTCCGAACTCGCGGCGCAGGTCATCGCCGCTGACTGTTGCGCCCTCCGCGATGTCGCGTTTGGCCTGTGCCAGATCCTCCCTGATGCCGGGCTGCGACAGCCAATGGATGGTCTCCTGGAGGGACTCCAGATCATCGGCGGACATCAGAACCGCCGACGGATGCCCGTGCCGGGTGATCTGGATGATCTCGTGCGTCCTATCGGCTTCATCGACCAGGGACGAGAGCTTGTCCTTCGCTTCACTCAAGGGTACCGTTCTCATGCTCTAATTCTAGCCCAAAGTTTGGCTAATGAATAGCCAGATTTTTAGCCGATAACCGTGATTATGTCAACTAGAAGTGATCCTATTGCAGGATTTGCTGAATAGGACTCGGTGATACGACTCCCCGTTCGCAGGCATCCTGCCAAAGCACGCGTGTAGTACAGATTCCTGCTCGAGAACCCTTTGATGTGCGGGAACTGACGCGCAGATCCTCGACCAGACGACCGGGCACCTTACTCCCCCACGGCTCGGCCTCTTGCTGCCGCGGGTCTGGTAGTCGGACAGACCCCTCCCGGGGCCTCGAACCCGGGATAGTGGCGCGCCGGGCTGCTCTCAGGCGGGTAGGTCCGGCGCAGGGTAGGCGCCCCATCCCCCCTCATTGCCGCCGTCGCGGGCTTCAGCGGCAAGTTGGCGCCGAATGTAGGCACCAAGGTACGGCAGGGAGAATTGGACGTAACCGTGGCCGGCGGGTTGGACGTAGCCGGAGTCGATAAGACGCTTCTTGTAGACCTGAACATAGGCGTCGGATACGTTCATCCGATTGACGATGTCTGCAACCTTGGAGCGGTCTTCGTCCTCCGCCATGGCGTTAAGAAATTTCTGGTCCACATCGGAGAGATCGCCGTAGACGCGACTGATAACGCGGCTTTCGATCGCACGAATCGCCCGGTCGTGGGCGACGGTGGCATCAACGAGGGTGATGCATGGGGCGATGCTGTTGTTACGCCACGCGTAGTCCCCAGCGAGCTGTACGAGGTAGGGGTAGCCCTGAGCAAGGGAGACAAGCTTGTCTAGTGCCTCCTCGTCGATGGCGCGTCCGCCGATACCAGCAGTTTCGACGAACACGCGTCGTGTTTCGGGAGCCGAGAGGCGTTCAAACTCGAGCTCGCGTGAGCGCCGAAGAAACGTAGTGTGCTCCTCGGCAAGCAGTGCATCCAAGCTGACCTTCACACCCGCAAAGACGACCATGATCTGCGCACCGTCTTCGAGAGCGTGGGAAACTTGCAGGGCAAACTTGCTCAGCTCGCGCAGGCGTACCTTTCCGGCAGACACTTCATCGACGGTGATGAGGATGCCGCCGTCCGCGCCCATCGCGGAGGACAGAGCAACCAGGTCGGTGCGCAGCTGCGGTTTTACAACACGGTGCCGGTCAACGTACTCGATGTCAGCGCTGATATTCCAGATGCCCAGTTTGGTGAGACGTGCGCGAGTCTCTGGTGTCATCTCGTTGATGAGAGTGGGGATGGTCGAGTCCATCACCCGGCTCATGAGTCCGGCGCTGGCGTCATCGCTTATGACGAGCCATCCGGCTTCGCGCGCGGCGTCCTGGAGAGTAGTGAGGAACGAGGTTTTACCGACTCCGCGAAGTCCTGAGACGAGGACGGAATGGTTCTCGCCGAAGTCGAGGGTTTCGAAGACGGCCCTGAGTTCGCTGAGGTCTTCCCCGTGGCCCCCAAAGATGGCAGGTTTCTTGCCATAGCCCGGGGTGAACGGGCTTGGCGCTGTCTCAACCATTGCGGCCTCCAAATCGTATTTATTTTATTCTATTGTAGTGGTCGCGGGAAGGTCCTCACCTCCGTGTTGATCACAGCAGGCAGAGTCATGGTTCCGAGCGCCGCTATGCCGCTGTTCCTCATCGATGTCGTATCCAGTTCGGCTTGTTAGTCAGCTCTCCTTGGTATAGCTGCCACTATGACCACCCTGGTTGGCAAGATCGGAATCGGGCAGCTGCTGAGCGCGAAGTCTGCCTGTACGTTGGCTGCGCTGGGCTCACTCGAATAGAGCTTGACCGCTCAGCCCCTTAGAACGACCTGCCCCTGCTTCGATCTGAGGATTCCGTGGCCCTACGAACTGCGGAAGCCGCTTCGTCTTGTGCGGACTTCGTCGTGGGCTTCTCCGGCGCAGCCTTCCTCCTGCGGAGGACCTCGGCTTGATCCTTACCCCACCACGAGCGACGGTTGTCAGGGCGGGCGGAACCCTTGTTCTCGTTCACAGCGGACTCCTTTGTGTTCGGGTTCTGAACGGTGGGGGCCGAATCGCCGGCGACCTTAGGTGTCACCGGTGTTGCCGTACCTGTGGCCGCTGCTGCCTGTGCGCGGTGCCTGGCGAGCACGCGGGCGACGGCGGCCGACATATCGTCGCCCTGCGGCGGTACTAGTTCGGCCTGTCCGGCGTCCACAATCCGCGCTTCGCGCTGCTGCGGTGCCGGGAGGGGATCGCTGGCGGCGGCGCGTTCTGCGCGCATTCGGTCGATGACACGGCGGGCGGCCGCCTGCTCGGTGCTCATCCGGTCGACGATCACTGCCTCGTCCGCTCCCTGCTCGATCTGCGTGGTCGTTCGCGGTGCCACGGTGGTGAGCCGACTGTGCTTGTGCAGGGCGGTGGCACACTTGATGAGGCGCCGGGCGGTCGGGTCGTCCCGATACTGCTTCGGGATTAAGGATGTTTCGTGGCTGCCGATGTTGTACCGGTTCCGGTATGCCTCGGTTTCGGCTGCGACGCGGTGCCATTCGGAGGCCTTCGCGCCCTTCCCTGGCACGGGTCCGAGGGCGGCCGTCCACTCTGGCTTCTCCTCCGCGAGTTGAGTGCCACGGACCATGACCTTCTGTCCGAGGTGCGCCCGGAGCCGGTCAAGCTCGTTCCGGTACGCCGCCGGCACCAGATCATCGCGCAGGAGAACAGATGGTGCAAGATCCTCGCTGACCGACCCGACGGCAACCGGCAAAATGCTTGCATTCCTTGTCTTACTTGCATTACCAGCATTGCGGGGATTACTTACATGTGGCAGTGCGACGGCGCGGAGCTGCTGCTCGTGCCGGATAACGTCGCCGATGGTGACTTGGTGTGCGGAGCGGGGATCTTCCCCGCGGGCGGTGCGCTCGATCGCTGCCTGGGCCGGGGACAAATCTTGTCGGCGTTCCATCTCCACGGTCATCGCCTGCACCCTCCACTGATCCTTCGACACAGATCTCTGTGTCTCTGTGCCCGATGCTGCGGTGGGGTCGATGGCCTGGATCCGCTGCAGAACCTGGGTGCGGGCGTCGGTGAGGGGGTAGGTTCGCATCAGAGCGAACGGGCGCGCCGCCCACCCCTCATCCAACCCGGCGTCCATCGCCGCCTCGTCGGGCACCCAGTGCGGCAGTTCGGTCCCTACAGCGTGCTTCGCGGCTTGGTCCGCGAGGCGCTGCAGGTGATCATCCGTGACAGCACCGAGCGGACGCCGGTCGGCGTTGGTGAGGAGGCTGCGGGCGGCGTCGATGCGCTGCTCGAGCCGGTACGCGAGGACGGCCGCTGGGTCCTGAGCGTCATCGAACCCCCGCAGATGCCCGGTATCGGCACGGGTCCGGCCAATCCCCTGCCTGATGCTGTGCCAGATGCTGTGTTCGGCGTTGTGCCCGCTGCTGCCGCAGCTGACGCCCGCGGCTTGGGCGAGGAGGACGGCTGGGTCGAGTCCCTGTGCTTCTGCTGCGCGCAGGTGCGTGGCGACTGCTCCCCAGACGTCGTGTGAGGTGAACTGCACGGCGGTCCGCGGGCCAAGAACTGAAGCTGCGATGGTCCTGGTCTTGGCTTCCCATGCGGCGTTCTCGACCTCGGTGTAAACACTGGCGAGGGTGGCAACGTCACCGGAGCGGACGGCCTCTAGCCGTACTGCTTCGTGCGCTGACAGGGTCCGGTCGTAGTTCGCGGTGATCGTGGACAGGACGCTGTCACGGGTGACGGCCTGGTCGTTCTCCTCGCCGAGGGCGACATAAAGACGGTTCGTCTCGCGTCCGCGGGTGGCTGCGACGTAGGCGCCAGCGCGGTCGGTCCGCTCGTCCAGAATCGCGTGCGCGGTATCCACGGTCGCGCCCTGGGTGCGGTGCACGGTCGCGGCGTAGCCGAGCTGCCCGTGCTCGTGAAGGTATTCGGCGTCGACGGTAATCCGTCCGCGATGGCCAGCATGCTTCAAGGTGACGCGCTGCGTCTCCTGCCCTGCAGCTGTGTCGGAACTTCCGTCGGTGGCTGGGTCTGCGGTGACCTTTTCGACGGTCCAGACGTCGTTGTTCTTGACGAAGTCCTTGCCCTGGTTGACCTGCAGGGTGCGATCGTTCTTCCGGGTCACGACGGTGTCCCCGGCATAGGCGCGCAGGCCATCGCGGAGCACGACGGACGGTGTTGCCTCGGTGATCGGACCGGTGCCGTCTGTGAGGTCGCCGGTGGCTATGCGCGCGGCCTGTGCACGGGCGTTGAGGTCAGTGACGGTGGCGTTGTCGGTGGCGACCAGCAGCGACGTCTTACCGGCCTGGGTGTCGGCGATCCACGCTGCGAGGGCGTCCTGGGTCATGGCTTCGGTGGTACCAGCGGTGACACGGTTGTTCTCGAGGTACCAGTGGAACGGGATGTCCACACCGGCTGCGGGTGGTTCGCGCAGCGCCAGGGATGCCTCCGACTCGCCGTCCGTGCGGAAGCGGTGGACTTCCTCGAGGCGGACCGCTCCGACCTCGTTGTTGAGCAGGCGTAGCGCCCCGCCGGAGCCGATAGCTCCGAGCTGGCGGTCATCCCCGATGGCCCTGACGACAGCGCCGTTGCGGGCGGCGACGGCGACAACGTCCGCGAACTTCGGGGTGGTGACCATCCCCGCTTCGTCGACGATGATCACATCCCCGGCGCCGAGCGTGAAGGCCGGGTTGATGAAGCTCGAACGTGCGCCTCCGCCGTTGTCCTGCTGGTTCTGCTGCTGGTTGCGATGAGTGGCCAGGAACGCGTCAATGGTCGTGGCTTCCGCTCCGAGGTCTCCGCTCATGACGGCGGCCGCGGCGGCGGTAGGGGCGAGCCCGATGACCCGTCCGCCGGTGTCCCGGACGGCGTCGGCGGCCAGGGACAGGCTTGTGGTCTTACCCGTTCCTGCCGGGCCGATACCGAGGGTCAGCAGCTTCTCGTCGGTAGCGAACGCGCGCGCCAGGTCGATTTGTCCCTGGGACAGGGATGGCTTGCCGGCCTTGGCCGCGGCTTCGGTGTGCTTCGCCAGGACTGCGTCGAAGCGTTCCATGGACACGGCTGGGATGACGGTCTTCTGTCCGGCGGCGAGGACCCTGTGCTCCGCGTTCAGCACCTCCTGGGAGGTGAACAAGGCGCTGTCGGCCTGCTGGAACTGGCTCGATCCGTCGGCCCGCTGGAACTCGCGCAGGCGAGGTGCGATGGCTTCCGGTGTGACCTGGAGACTGCAGGTGCCGGTGACGGAGCGGGCGACCTTATCCACGGTCTCGTCGGTGATGGTCTGCCCGGGAAAGGCGTCTTTGAAGTGCCGGCGGGTCTGGGCGATGACGTGATTCCGACCCCATGAAGCGCGCTTGGCTGACAGCTCGTGGACGATTCCACGAGCATGCTCATGCACGTTCAAGTCAGCGACGGTGGGACCGGCCTGGGCGCCAGTACGGGCCCGGGCGCTGGTACTGCGGACGTGCTCAAGGAGGGCCGGTCCGACCGGCATCCCCACCCCGGCGCCCAACCCCGTGCTGTAGTCCTTCTGCCATTCGTCGACCAGCTCGGACAGGCGCCGGGCGCTCTTCTTCTCCGGCCGGGTCTCCAATGTGGCCTGCTGTGCGAGGGCGATCTTCTGCTTATCGCTGGGAGAGTACCCGTGCCGTGAAGTGAACTCGCCTTCGAGCCGGTTGATCGCTCCGGCGATGTTGGTGCGCCTCGAGGATGCCCGGTGGATGGCGTCGAGGTCGATGCCGGCGACCTCGACGATCGGCTCACCCCCGCCGCCAAAAGCGCGGGCGACCGTACTGACGCCGAGGGACGCGCAGACCTTCTCGATGACCTTCGCGTTGTACGTCTCGGAGGCGGCGACGCCCATCTTGTAGAGGGTCCGCCCGTCAATGGAGGACCACTTCCCATCGGTACCGCGGACCTTGTTCGCGATGACGACGTGGTCATGCAGTTGCGGGTCGCCGGCCCGGGAGTCGTAGTGCCGGAACTGCGTTGCGACCAGACCACCGTCGACGTCGATCTGCCGCACTCCGTTCTTCCCCCGACGCGTGTAAAGGGCGTTTCTCTCAAGGAACGCGATGGTCTCTTGGATGGCTTCGTTGTGTGCCGCCTCGACGGCCTGCCGTGCTTCGTCGCCGCCGAGCGCCCAGAGCAGGGACACCGATTTCGCCGGTGAGAACACCAGGTCGTACCCGGCGACGGTCTGCTGCTTCGGGGTGGTGTGCGCGGTGATGTAGCGGGCGAGTTCTTCGTTGCTGCGGGCGTTCCGCCCGTGGGATTCACGGAACAGCTCACCTCCGACCCGGGAACGGATCTCGTGCATGACCTCCTTCGGCAGCGCCTTGTCCGCGTTCTCGACTCCGGCCCAGGCGGGCCCGCTAGTGCGCCGGAACCGGGCTACTTCCTCGTCGATACGACGGGTCATGTCGGTGTTGGCTTCACCATATTGGTGGTACTTCTGACCCAGTTTGATCCGCTCGGTCGTACCGCCGGCGGTGAGGATGCTCGCGGCCTCAGGGTGCAGGCCCTCCCCGTAGAGGGCTTTCATCTGCGCTTCGGTCACCTCCCCGGAGACGCCGAGGAGCTGCTCGGAGTGTCCGACCCACTGCCCCGGAGGCATGCCCTCAACGGTGTAGTAGTCCCCCAGCTCCCGGTCCCCGGCGCGCAGCTCGTCGGCGCTAGCGACCTCGGAGGTGTAGTAGGCGTAACCGTCCCCAGCACTGAGCTTATGGACGGTCATCACAAGCCTCATTCTCGCGGGCTGCGGCGTGCTTGTCGACCTCACTTATCAGGATGCAAGAGGTGTGACAGATTGTGCTGGTTGGAAGGGTGTGAAATCGCACGGTGACAACGGAGGTAGGAAACCGAGATGGAGCGCCGTGGAAACCAGTACGATTGGTCCATCGACTCTCGATGCGGTTGTGCACATGAGAATGGGCGGTGGGTAACAGCTTCACCGTTATCCACGGGTCGTTCGATTGTGCGTCAACCGCAAACGGACGTTATCCACCAGGTGGGCAGGGCAGAGACGTGAGGTTATCTCGGAGCTGTCCACGTGTGGTCAACGTCCGTGGCATCCAGTCCGAGCGTCAGCGAGGCCCGCATGGGTATTTCGTAGGCAATTCGCGGGTGCCGGCGGTGACGTCGGGCATAGTCGGTGATCGGTCGGGGTCGGCCCGTGGTGGGCGGCCGCTAACCGTTAGGTTTGGCAGGGATTGTGCGTCGGATCGCAAGTCGCGGTCGGGGCAGTGTCAGGCACAGGTTTTGAGCGCAGGATCAGCGAAGGGGACGAGCCATCATGGCAGCACCGAGGAAGTCAGCGCAGCAGGTCGCGGCACGGGAGAAGGCGCGGGCGAAAGCCCAGGAACTCACTGAGCGGCACGAGCGATTGATCGACCTGGCGGCGGAGTTCTTCGAGCAGGAACAGCAGGCCGAGCAGATCCGCGCCGAGGCGCAGGAGCGTGCCAATGCGATCCTGGCGAAAGCCGAGCAGGACGCAGAAGCGGCCGCGAAGGAAGCCGGCGCGAAGGTGCAGCAGATGCTCGACACCGGAGAGAGCCGGGTAGCGGTCGCCGCCCGACTCGGGCTCAGTACCGCCGAGATGAAGCGGGCCCTGGACGGCGCCGTCGTCGGCACCTCATCCGCGGACACCTGGAAGGGTGGGACCGCGTCGACGATCGCGGACACAGCGGACGAAGTCGCAGATCAGGTCGCTGCCGAAACGAAAGCCGCCTGACAACGAAGTCCTAGCGGGCAGCACGAAGTGAGGGGACTGAGAATGTCAACGCGGATGGAAGCGATAACTATCGAACTACGCCTTTGGGCGCCTGAACATTGGCTTACGAACGTATTTCCCAGGCTGGCCTGAGCACCGCGGGTACAGTCGTCCTAACTTTGAAGTTGGGGGACTGCAATGACCAGTGCTGGAAACCGTGTGACAATCATCGTGTTTATCGGAGTGGGGCTACTCGCCGTCGCGGTGATTCCGTTCCTGGTTATACCTGTGATCGTTGCCGGCTCCTGGGTCCTCGCAGCGAAACTGAGGACCACTGACCCAAGCTTCTCCCTGGCATGGCTTTTTGCTGGCGTCACTGCCAGTCTCCTAGCCGCAGCAGTGGGCGCCAGCATCTTTCTGGCACCTCAGGCCGCCGTGTCAGTCCTCCTACTTCTGGGATTCATCGTTCACGCGGTGACGGTAATTCTCTTCGGTAAGGCCTGGAGCCAAGGAAGCGACCATCCGACGGCTGCTTGGGTCGCTTCAGTGTCCTTTGGTCTGGTGGGCCTACTCGGGGTGGTGCTGATGGTGACTTTCGGCCGAGGGATTGCCCTGGCCGATGCAGGGCAGTCTTCCTGGGTGATTGACACCCTGCTCCTGCTCAGTGTCATCGGCATACCCGCATCCCTTCTGACAGGCCTCATTGCCCTCGTCAGAATGCGCACACACCGTACGCCGTCACTCACCCGCTGAACGATCCTCCAACCAACCTGTGCCTATGCGCGCTGGGGCTGCGGCTTGCGAGACGCTCTTCCTAGCTGGGGGCCTTTTCCGGTGTTCGGCTGATGATGCGAGCCGCCTCTGCCCCGGCAGCGTGAGATCGGGCAGGTTCGGCAGTGGCGTAAAGGGAGTTGAGTTGGCGATAGAGGATTCGGGCGATATAGCGCTTGAGGGACCTGCGGATCTCGCGGTAGCTACGGCCTTCCTGCGTTCGTCTAGCCACATACTCCCGGGTGCCGGGATCGTGGGTCATCCGGGTCATGGTGATGGTGTGCAGGGCACGGTTAAGCCGCCTGTCACCACCCCGGTTGAGCCTGTGCCGGACAGTGTTCCCGCTTGAAGCCGGTAAGGGGCTCACCCCTGCCAATGAGGCAAACGCAGCTTCGCTGCGAACCCTGCCTGGATGCGACCAAGCTGTCAGGATCGTAGCGACAGTGACAGCCCCGGCGCCCACCATCTCCAACAGCGGCGCCGCGGGGCTTTGCCGGATCAGCTCTGTCATACGCTTCTGGTTCGCCGTCAGCTGAGTGGTCACTTCGTGGACGCGACGCGCCAACCGGACTGCTTCCTCGCGTGCGATCGATAGCTCGATCTGTTCCTGTCGTTCCCGCCATCTGGTGATCGTGGCGATCTGGGCGGGAACCAATGGCTTACGAGCGTCGATTCCCAGATCGTGCGCCCGGAGTAAGGCGATGAGCGCATTGACGTTCATCGTTCGATCCCGCGTCAGCTGATCCCTGGCCGCGCTCAGGATCCTGAGTCCGGCACGGGTTCCTTCATCCCGGCGCGGGGCTCGAAGCTGAGACTCCTCTAAGCCGATGACAGCGGTTCCAATGGCGGCAGCATCCAACGGGTCGGATTTACCGATCCCTCGGCGGCCGCGGGCGTTCATCCGTGGTGCTTCGGCGACGACGTAGCCGACCTCGGCTACTGCCCGAGCCAGGCGCGCCCCGTAGGAGCCAATACCCTCAATGGCCCACAGACACCCTGTGTCGCCGTCCGTCCGTCGACCTACCCAGGCAAGTGCGCGGGCAATCCCTGCCGAGGTGGTCGGGAACTGCTCGCACGCGATCTGCCGCTTGGTACTGGTCTCGATGATGGCGTAGGTGTGTGTGCGGGCGTGGCAGTCCACGCCGATGACGAATGGGTGGGACTGCGCAACGATAGGCAACGCGGCCACCCTCCTTCCTTTGGGTCTGCTGCACGGATAGGTGACATCTGATCTGGCTTGCCATGAGGCTGGCCTGGAAGGATGTTGCTGTGCCCAAGCCATACCCTGAGGAGTTCCGTGACGATGTGGTGCGTGTTGCGAGGAACCGCGAACCCGGCGTGACGATTGAGCAGATCGCGAAGGACTTCGGCGTTCACCCGATGACACTCACCAAGTGGCTGCGTCACACCGAGACCGATGAGAGTGTCAAGCCTGGTCAGGCGCGTAGCGAGACGGTGGAGAACCGTGAACTGCGCAAGCGGGTCCGGTTGTTGGAGCAGGAGAATGAAGTCCTGCGGCGGGCGGCAGCGTATCTGTCGCAGGCGAACCTACCGGGAAAAGGCTCTACCCGCTCGTGAAGGAGCTCGCCGTCGACGGGATTCCCGTGACGGTGACGTGCCGGGTCCTGAAGCTCTCTCGCCAGCCCTACTACCGGTGGCTGATCGCCCCCGTCACCACGACTGACGTCGCTGAGGCGTATCGTGCGAACGCACTCTTCAATGCCCACACCGACGACCCCGAGTTCGGCCACCGGCTCCTGGCAGACGAGGCCCGCGACGCCGGGGAAACGATGGCTGATCGGACCGCGTGGCGGATCTGCGCGACCAATGGGTGGTGGAGCTCATTCGGCAAGAAACGCGGGAAGAACGGGAAGAAACCGGGACCGCCGGTCCACGACGACCTCTGCACGATCACGGACGACACGGGCCGGGTCCGGCACGAGTTCACCGCTGAGAAGCCGAATCAGTTGTGGCTGACGGACATCACAGAGCACAAAACGATCGAAGGAACGCTCTACCTCTGCGCGATCAAGGGGCCCTTCGCATTTAGGCGTGGTTGGTTCGTTTCGCGCGGTAGGGGCGGTGGCCGCCGGCAGCGAGTAGGCAGCGGAGTCTGTAGTTGGTGA
>NZ_JADOUS010000020.1:0-13668 GCF_015752045.1 Arthrobacter sp. CAN_A2 | reverse complement strand
CGACCCGCTACGACAAACTCGCCCTCACCTACCGCGGCGGCGCCGTACTACGCGCGATTACCCTCTGGCTCAAACGGTTAGGAGACACGCCCTAGTCCCGGTCCCGGTTCTGATCCTGGTTCTGATCCTGGGGTGGCTGGCTAAAAGGTGCACACACCTCGGCCAGCGACAGCCCGAGCACCCGGGCGATCTCGTCCCATGACCCGCTCTCATTCCGGGCAAGCCTCATAGCGGCGGCCATTTCCGATTCACTGTTGCCGCTGAACCCCTCGCGTCGCTTCTTGGCCACAAAACATGCATGCATGCATGCATGTGCGAACCGCAGACGCTCTCCTTACTGATCAGTGCCCTTGGCCGTGGGATCCCCAGCGACTACGTATTGCTTGCTCGACAGCTTCACGAACCGTGATGCCTTCAGATTCCACTGCCTGATCAAGGGTTTCTTGGACATCCTGGGACAGCCGCGTGCTGAATGGGAAAGTCAGTTCGCGCTTACGCTTTGCAGCCTTAGGCGATGCCTGCTGCTTGGGCTCAGGAGCGACCGCAGGAGCTTGGTCCTGTACTGGGCTTGGCACAAAATGCACCGGATCGACGGTTTCGTCAGGAGCAGGCCTAGGGCCGCGACGAGTAAGCGCAGGTGGGCGGTCCGGCAGGTTGTCGGTCATCGAATTACCTTCTTTGCGAGCTCAATGTACGCATCTACAACAGGGGCCCCTTTGCGGTACTGGCCGTACCACTCCTGTGTCAGGCGCATTTCTTGGACGATTGTCCGATGAGGGACCAAGGGGGTGAGTAGCATCCCTGTATCTCGCAGCTCATCTATGCTGCTGCCCGCTATCCGACTCATCACGGTGGACTGGACTGCTCCAACAACGATGCCGGCTTCAACTAGGTTGTCCGGCGCCCCGAGCCGACGCCTCGATAGCCGAAACTGATCAACACTGCGTCGGGCGCCGTCAACGCCATCGACACCGTCGACCGTGGGGGTTGCCGCGTAAACGATGGTATCTGAGGCATTCAACGCTGACAGAGTTAGCGGACCACCTTGGCGGTTAGGGCAATCAATGATGACAAGGTCTGCCTGTAGGGAGTCAAGGGATGTTTTCAACCTCAGCTCGGCATGATCCGCTCGGTCAGCTTCGCGGTTCGAGACATTTCGAGCTGACGGGATCGCTCTGAGGGTTGGGAACCAACCCGTCTGCACCGCAAGCTCCTCGGCCCAGCCGACGGGATCCGGATCACCCAGGATGGCTCCTACATGCAGGCCGGCTTCTTTGGGCTCTATACCAAGCCATTTTGTGGAAGCTGCCCGCGGGTCGAGATCTATCAAGACAACTTGGCGTCCTTGACTCGCTGCGACCGCAGCCAGTGAGACGGCGGTCGTGGTTTTAGTTGCTCCACCTGACTCGCTGTAGACCATAAGTGTTTGCATGCATGCAAGCATACATACGTGCACGCTGTCATGCATGCTTACTGGCATACATGCATACATAACAGAAAACTTTCATGCATGTTTTCATGCGTGCATGTATGCACTTTTTCATGCATGCATGCACGCATGACTACTTGCCCCGCACCGCGATTGAGACCGGTCCTCCTCGGAATCAGGATTTTACTTCTGGTTCCGCCGGTGGGGGAGTGGGGTCGATGTCGGGGGAGGCCGGTACGTTGTGCCGGTGACGGAGCCGGGGAGGGCGCCGGCGTGATGTGTGGAGTTGGAATACCTGGATGGCGGTCGGCAGACGGTTAAGGGTTTCGCGATGGCGTGGACCTCGGCGGCGGTGTACGCGCAGTGGGTGGAGTTCTCCCGGGCCCGTACGGCGTGGGTGCGCCCGGATTAGTGCCGGCGGCGCGAGCTCCTGGTCAGGACCCGCCCGGGGGCCTGATGTTGGCTGTGTTGTACCCGGCGCTGGTGGAGGCTGTGCACGCCCACCGCTCGCCCTGGGTGAGCTGTCCTCGTGTTGGTGAGGCGGGTGGGTGTATGCAGGCGGTCAGGCTGGTTCCTGCTGTGCATCTGTGTGCGGGACAAGCAGCGGAGCGTGGGGGAGCTTGTGCTGTGCACCTGTGTACAGGAGGCCTCCCACCCAGAACCCCGACCTGGCCGGCGAAGTCGCCGTGAATCCTGGGCGTGGAGTACGGCGGGTGCGGGCAGGTGCTCATTCGTCCTGGTATCAGGCGGCGTGCCAGAGGGAGTGTTGATGCTCGCGCTCGTCCTCGTGAGGTGGTAGCCAGTAGTCGTCGCGTTCGGGGTCGTGGAGTTCGTGTTCCTGGAGGTGGGGGACCAGGTGCCGGTCGAGCCAGGCGTGCCAAAGGGCGCGTTCCTTGCGGTATCGGGTGATCTGGGCCTGGCGGTCCTCGGTGGCGCCGAGCCGGTCCGCGAGCTGGAGGAGGTTGGTGGTGGTCATGATCTCCCAGCGGCCGTGGTGTCGGCGGATCATGCCCAA
Source organism: Arthrobacter sp. CAN_A2 (assembly GCF_015752045.1). Lineage (NCBI taxonomy): Bacteria > Bacillati > Actinomycetota > Actinomycetes > Micrococcales > Micrococcaceae > Arthrobacter > Arthrobacter sp. CAN_A2. The sequence goes on along the minus strand of NZ_JADOUS010000020.1, from coordinate 11,224 downwards.
TGCTTCCATCCCGGCCAGGTGGTCGGTGAGGGCGCGCCGACTAATGCCGGTGGTGCGGGTGAGCTCGGCGGTGGTGGGGGAATGGCGGCCGCGTTCGATGCCCTCGTAGGCCAGGGCTGCGACGTCGCCGAGGACCCGGAAAACGGGGCGGATGGCGTGGATCTTGCCCTTGCGCCAGGTCAGGTCCCGGGCGAGCTGCTCGAACTGCTCAGGCAACTGGATGGCGTAGGTGTCGGCGTTGCGGCCGCGGCCGCGCTCGATGCGGGTGAGGATCCCTGCCGAGGCGGCCTCGAGCTGGGGTAGGAGCCGGGCGATGGTGACGTGGTCCTTCCCCAGTGCCACAGCGAAGGTGCGGCACCCGACATCCAGAATGTTGGTCTGGTTGATCCTCATGTACGCCAGCACCGCCCGGATCAGGAACCTCAGACTGATCCCCGCGCGGCCCTGGTCCCTGAGCCGATGATCGAGGACGGCGTACAGGACATTCTCCAGATCGTTCACGAGCTCATGGATCGAGTGCACTCCCGGCAGGAAGTGCTGCTGGTTTGAGGAAGAACTGGTTTGGTGGCTGCCCCCCGTGAATAAAGTGGGGCTTGTGGTGAACTTATGCGCAGCGTTCCCCCCGGTGCGCTGGAAGGGGGCTTGCCGCACGGCCCGCCCGCTGGCCGTCGTCTTGGCTTTCGTCCTACCTTTGAGGCCGATGGTGTGGGTGGCGGTGAAGGTTTGGGCTTTGGCCCACTCGACGGGCAGGAGCCGGTCGGCCTTGGCCCCATAGAGGGCGCCCAGGCCGGCGTACGCACCTCCCATACCTGCTCGGACCTGGTCCAGGTTCCAGTGGCAGGCGGCGAAGTGGTTCAGGACCGCCATGCGGGCCTCGGAATCGCTGGAGTACCGGCTCGCCTCGTACAACCCGGTACGGGCCACCACCCGCAACGCCGACTCACGGCCCGCCTTCGATGTCGAACTGTCCGCGGCGCTGTCTCGTGCGGCGTGCAGGGCGGTCGTCGCGGCCGCGGCGCGTGCCTGGGTGCGACGCCGGGCCTGTTCCAGGCGGTAAAGCTCCGGTGCCAGGGCCTTGCCTAGCGCGGCCACGGCGGTGGCGGGATTGCGGCGGGTGAGGATCCTGTGGGCCTGCGTGAGCGGGGTGATGAGCATCTGGTGGCCGCCGGACTTGTGCGCGGACCCGGGCACGCGGATGCACCCGTCGGTGGGGTTCTGGTGCGGGCTCGGATCAAGACTCGGCGCGCACAATCCGAGGGCTTCGACGAGCCGGCGGGCCTCGGCCGCCGTGATTGCCTCCCGCAAAGGCACGTATAGGTGCCGGCCGCCGCTGGGGGACCGGTCCTCCACAAACGACAGGCCCGCCGCGGTGAGGATGCCGGCCAGGCGTCCGGCGTCGTCGTCGACGACGGCCTTCCGGGCCTTGGAGGTATCCAGGTCAAGGCACAGGGTCCGCACTGAGCCGTCGACCCCGTGGATCAACACGGCCGCCGGTGCGGAGGGCAGGGTGCCGGTGATGCGCAGCGGTGTGCGTGGCCTTGGGTACTGGAAACGATCCCCGATCCACCGGCCCGCCCGATAGACCGGCTGACCCGCAATCAGGGGTGCAAGAACCCACGCGGCGCTCGAGGGCGAATCTGCCCGGCGTGGCGCGGCATGAACTGCTGGAGGTGCTTCGAGCACTCGGTGTACACTTTCACCTAAGGGCACGACCTGAAAAGGACGTACTCGGTTGAGCTCCCCACCGGTGATCTTGCCGGAACGACGGTGTGGAGCTTGGAAACTTGAATATGAGAAGGCCCGCTACGGCGGGCCTTTTCTATTTAGGAGGCCCTACTGAACTGCAACTCCTCCTGGCTTGTAAGTTCATCGAGGTCAATGGTTTCGAGATAGCTATGGACGAGTCGAGCGACGAGATCGCTCCGATTCTCGTCAGTAGCTGCCACGACGGCAGCAAGCTTTTTGGCGTCGCTCATCGGGAGTCGAGCCGTGATGACGTGGCGTTCACCTTTGCTGCGCTGTGCCATGATCCCTCTTCCGGTTGAACCTGTAGACCCATCAAACCTGAATCTGATTGATTAAGTGGGATCGGTACGGCGTGTCGGCTCCAAATTTCACAGTCACACTTCATCCCGCAGTGCTGACGGGCGTACCAACGGATCGCCATAGACCCTCAGCGCCCGCCATGCGACTGCGAGGCCCATGATGACGCAGAACGCGGACAGCAGGCTGATGACCTGCGCGAAGTCGTAGATGCCGGGGTAGGGGATCCCTACGAAGACAAGAACTGCACGGAAGATGACGAGCCCGAACCCTGCAATCAGCAGCCCCGCAGCGGTTCGGCCGAGCTTGCTCTGGTTGTCGCGGTATTGGCCAACGAGCGGGGGCAGGAGGCAAAAGCACACGTAGGCGACGTACCCGACGGCGACACCGGTGTACGCAATGACGAGCGGGTCCGTCTGGTACAGCTCGAGGCCGGCAGACGACTCCGGGGTAGTGGTATAGGCGAAGAGAACCATCTCCAGAACGAACGCCAATACGAATACCATCCGGCCTTGGAAACCGCCGATGCGTCTGATCGCTCGGTTGCTGCGTAGTCCTCGAGCAAGTTGGTTGCCGAGGATGTTAACTGCAAGGAAGAGTGCGAGTTTGGCGAACAGGTCTGTGAAGTTGGTCCGCTGGAACGTGCCGTCGATCGCGTTATAGACAGTGGGAATCATTAACGCTAGGCCAACAGACAACGCTGCACCGCAGACGGCGATGGCTTGGTTTCGGCGTGCACCGAGCACGGGCAGCCTCGTGGCTGTGAAACCGAGCGCCATGATCAGGATGATGAGGAAAAGAACGTCCATTAGCCGAGGGTCTCCCAGAGTGCGTGTGCGTTTTCCCGCGCGTCGAGCTTCTTCTTCACGCGGCGGCGCAGGCTTTTCAGTCGTTGGTCCGCGAGGTCGATAACGTCAAGATCGTCAAGGTCCCGCAGGGCGTTTTCTCGGCCCATCGACGGCCAGTTAGCTTCAGCTGTGGTCAACAGTCCGGTGACGACCAGTCCGCTGATCTGGGAAACGCCTGCGATTGCCGACGCCAGTAGCGCTAGTTCGGGAGCCAGCCTGTTGTCGGACAGCATGGTGGAGAGGTTGGTAGTGGCTATGCCGCTTTGGTGCGACATCTCAGTACGTATGCTGCCGGGGTCAATGGCGTCTATCCAGGCCCGAACGCCATCGGGGTGGGGGATGGGGCTCATCTCGTAGTGTGCACCGATGAGGTGTGCCATGTCGGTGCGGTTCCTGCTCAGGAGTTCCGCGAAGAGGTCGGTGTGAGTGACCTGGCTGAGCAACTCCGCTCTTGTCGGCGGCGGCTGCGTGTTCTGCAGACCGAGGTAGAGCTCGAACTCGGACAACGCACCAAGTGGGTTGATGTTGAACGAGCGAGCCAACGCAACGACGACCTCCTCACTGACTCGATTCCTTACCCGCTGGGTCTTGATGGTGGACCGCCGCATGCTCAGCCTGTTGCCGATTTCGGTGGAACTGGTCGGCAAGCCGGCACGATCGAGCCACGCGTCGAACTCCCGCGCCGATACGGTCACAGGCCCCTCCTGTCGATGGGCTGCCAGCGCCGAATTTTTCCATCGACCACGACAGTATGCTTACATAAGAGTAGCTACTAAATATGCTTCTGAACCGCTTGGGGATCGGACGTGAGGCACCCGACCCGGATGTGCAGTTGATAGAGGAGAGCCTTGCTAACCACCGGATACGTACCTCAGGTACTTCTCCGCCAACTCCCGAACGCGATCGATTTGAGCGGCATACTTCACCGTTTTACCTGCCTGATCACCGGCGGGCGGGGTCGCAGCCACCACTCCCGCCTTCTGCAGGGCCACCAGATGCCGATTTAAACTCGGCCTAGAGATACCCGTTGCATCCGCGAGCTCACCTGCAGTGCTAGGCCCAAGACGAGAAAGACGTCGGAGAATCTCCGCCTGGGCACGGCTGCCAATCACGCTCACAGCGGCCTCAACCTCCAACGGAAGGTCGGGGTCAATGAGGGCAGGCACGTAACCATCTTGCCCGACTTGTTCGATCCAGCGAGAGCCATGCCATCACCTTATTACTAAATGATAAGGTGATGGCATGAAGTCGTCGGCATCGAGCTCTTCCTGAAGTTGGCGCGATGTCATCCGTCGCGAAGAAGAAACAGGTCACCAATCCGCGCTTCTGCCGTCCTGCATTGCGCACCGTTTTCGGGTTACACGCGGCCCCTCGAGCAAGGGACGAGCGAAACCACCAGCAGGGAAGAACAAGAAGGAAGGAGTGAGATTCGTGAGTAACGACGAGAAGCGCGGATCTGCAGCGCTGCTGGCGTTGGTGATCCTTGTTCCTTTCTTGGCGGGTCTGCCCGTCGTGGGTGTCGCTGGGGCTGCGGTCCTGACGCAGACCGAGAAGAAGCCCGCGGCATGTGTAATCTCCGCAGCCGGCGAGAGAGCGGGGGACCTCACCTCGACGCCGGCGATCCCGAACGGATGGGGCGAGCTGGTCGACGCTGCGGCGAAGACCGCTGGCCTGCCGGTCAGCGTGGTGGCGGCGCAGCTGAAGCAGGAATCGGGGTGGAGGGAAGGCGCTCGGAGTTCTGCGGGTGCGCAGGGCGTGGCTCAGTTCATGCCCGGCACCTGGGCCTTGTACGGGGAGGGTGGGGACCCGTTCTCGGCCGAGGACGCCATTCCCGCCTACGGGCGCTACATGGCGGCGCTGAAAGGACAGGTACAGCCGCTGGCCGGAGATGACGCCGACCTGCTCGTCCGCCTGACCCTCGCCGCTTATAACGCTGGCCCCGGTGCTGTGCAGGCAGCCAAGGGCACCCCGGCGTTCACGGAGACCGAGCAGTACGTCGAGAAGATTCTGGCCACAGGTCAGGGCGAGTTCTCCGCCGGGTGCACGGCTCCGGCGGGGACGGTTTCATGGGACGGCGACCTCGGCGACGGGGAGTGGACCAATCCGCTCCCGGGTGGGGTGTTCATTTCCGGGTACGGGGGCCGCAATGTCCCGGGCCTGCCGGCGTGGGCGCAGGACCACGTCGGGGTGGACCTGTCGACCCCGGGTGCCGGCTCCGGCAGCGGCGGTCCGGTCATCGCCCCGACTGACCTGCGGGTCACGGGCTTCAACGACAAGGACGGCTGCGTGATCGCGAAGGAGGACGGGGCTGACCCCGATTTCGGGTTCGCGTTCTGCCACCTCAACGCCTACAGCGTGGCCGTGGGGGACCGGTTGAAGCGCGGAGACGTCGTCGGCACCGAGGGCAACAGGGCCGGCCTGGGGCTGGTCGCCACGCACTTGCATTTCGAGATTTACAAGCCGGATGCACCGGAGGTCGTCTACCCGTATCAGGGCTGGAACCTCGACCCGGAGCCGATTCTGAAAGAGAAAGGAGCGTGGGTGCGATGACCCGTCGCTCACACACATACCTGCACCGGGCCGCCGCTCTGGCGGTCTCGATGATCGCTCTGACCAGCTGCGCCGCTGATACGACCGCATCGGAGGACGTGGCCCCGATTTCGGCGCCGACCACCATCTACGAAGGCTCTTACACCTCGCTCCCTGCCGAGGAGGTCCTGGGCGGCAACACGTTCGCATCCCCGGAGGATGCGGACCGGTCCGACGTCGATTCGACCGCCCGGGTCGCGGCGCTGATGCTGCATTCGTGGGACACGACGGTGGACCGCACCGAGACGGCGGCCGCAGTGCGCGCCATTTCGCTGATGAGCGAGGAGTGGGCGGCGAACCAGGTCGAGCCTGAGCGCAACGCAAGCAACGGTGAGTGGTTGGAACCATCCGAGCACGGCTCCTACAGCGTGCCCCGTGCCGTTCCGGCGATCGGTGACGCCGCGCAGGACGTCGCCCCGGACAAGGCCATCCGGGTCCTCGACGTGACATGGCGCTGGGTAGCCCGTGACGAAACCCCGTCGGAGGGGGGCGGCCGCCGGCAGATAACCGTCTATCTCGAGAAGACGGACGGCCAGTGGGACGTCGTCGGGCACCAGACCCGCGACATGACCACTGCGATCACGGGGGAGGGCAAGTGACTCCTGCAGTGCATTCCTGGCCCGTCATCCGCCTCACGATCGGCGAAGGCGAAATCGTCGCGGACGCGAACGGCGACGTCCTCACCTACCCGGTGCTCGATGACACGTCCGCAGCCGACGTGGCCGCCGACGCAGCAGCGGAAGCGTGCCGCCGTTTGGGCCTGGCCGCGTGCCGGGTGCAGGGACTCACCGAGGACGGCGAGGTCTACGAAATGGTCGTCGACGCCGAACTGGGCACCCTCGAAGAACGAGAAGACACCACCTCCACCGGCACTGCCGGCGGCACAGGTGCTGGTTCTGCCCGCACTGGGTCGAAGACTGCACGCCGTCGTACCCCTGCGCGCCGCAAAGCTGTGCTGTGGGGGAGCGCAGGAGTCCTGGCAGCCACGGTCGGTTTCAGCGCCTTCTACACGCTGCAGGACAACACGGTCGAGCCGGCAGCCACGGTCTACACGCCACCTCCCGCGCAGCTGCCGGTCCCGGCGCCTGCCGGATGGGATACCTACGGTGACTGGACGACGCCGATGACCGGCTCGACCGTTCGGGCGATTCTGGACCCTTCGGGGCAGCCGGTAAGCGTGGACGGCTCGAAGCTGATCGGCCATGACCCCCGGACGGGTGTGGAGCGGTGGACACGCACCGCTCCATTCACGGTCGCGCAGCTGGCTATGTTCACCCTCGATGGGCAGTCCAGGGTCGCGGCCGCAGCAGCCCGCGAGCTGGTGCTGTTCGGCGACGGGGCGGACCCAATCCGCGTCAACGTTCCCAAAGACGGAACAATCGTCCTGGACGGCGGGACAGCCCCTCGCGTGGACCTGCCGAACAAGCGGACACTGATCGTCGCAGCCGACGGCAGTACAGCGGCGCGGGTGGTCCCGGCGGCCGCGGAACCCATCGAAGCCCTCGGAGACGACCTGGTGGCAGCGGACACGCGCTCCGGACGGATCTGGCGCGTCACGCAGGACTCGGCAGCCCTGCCAGCCCCGGCGAAGCTGCCTGCGCCGTCAGCAGGGGCGGAACTAGTCACGGTCCTCGGATCCGTGAGCGGGACGGTCGTCGCGGCATGGAAGACCGACGACACCACCACCATCGGCTTCTACGCCCTCGGAGATGCCGCCGATGCAACGGACGCGACGCAGGTCGGCATTGTCGACGTCGAAGGAACCGACGTCGCCACCTCCGGTATCCAGGTGGACCGGGAAAACGGCCTGCTGATGGCCGGCACGGTCCTGGTCGACGTCGACGCGAAGCAGGCCCACCGCCTGCCCGGAGCCGGAAAGCTCGCCGCCGGTTACGCCTGGGTCACCACCAACACCGAGCAGCTGCGGATCAACGCGCAGGGCATCACCGAAACCACGACCGACGCCGCCCGGGCAGCGATCCCCGACGTCATCACCGACGACGGCAAGGCAATCACCCGAGCCGAAGGATCCTCCACCGGCCTGCTGTATGCGCTGACACAGGTCGCACCCCGGCCCACAGCAACACCAACCCCGACGTCTACTCCGAGCCCCACCTCGACTGTTTCCCCGAAGGAGAACCCCTGATGAGAATGACCGCTGTCATCGACCCAGCCGGCACCCTCGAGCTTGACCTGGGAGGCGAGAAAACCACCGCCCCGTACCCATCGGTCATGGACGCCCGCCGCTCCGTCATGAGCACCGCGACCGACCTCGCGGCCGAGACGAGCACCGCCACCGAACTGCACATCGAGGACCCATCCGGCTCCCGCACGATCCTCGTCCAAACCGACGGCGCCATCGTAGAGCAGGACGCCGAAAGTGACCCGACGGAAAGCGGGCCAGGACAGCCCGTCGAAGCGGTCGAACCAGTGGCGTCCCCGGTGACGCCGAAAGTGCAGACCGCGCCGGAGGCCGCGGTGGAAGCAGAAGCACCTGTTGCCGCTCCTGTTCCCATCCCTGTTCCCGCTCCCGTTGAGGCTTCCGTGGCCACGGAAGCGACGGCACCGGCAGAAACGGTGGAACCGCTGCCGACCCGCAGGACCGCGATGCCGTCGTTCGTCGACCGGCCGGACGCTGACTCGCCCGCCCAAGCGGGTTTTCGCGGTGTGCTGAATCAGTTCGGGTTGAAGCTTGCGGCCTCGCCGGCGGAGCTGGAGCAGCGCCGGGACGAGAAGACCGTCTCTCAGCACTGGGCCGGGCCCCGCACAATCACGGTCCTCAACCCCAAGGGCGGGGCAGGCAAGACGCCGACGGTAATCTGCCTGTCCGCTGTCTTCGCCCGACTCGGCGGCTCCGGTGTCCTGGCGTGGGACAACAACAACTCACTCGGGTCGCTCGGCTGGCGGACCTTCGACGCCGGCCATGAGGCGACGGTGGTCGACCTCCTCGAGCAGACCGACTACTTCATGACTGCCAATGCGCGGGCCGGGGATCTGGCGTCCTACGTCCACCATCAGCCCTCGGACCAGTACGACGTACTTCGCTCCGATGACCGGTCGGGCGCGAAGAAGCGGCACGAGGTCACCGGCGACGAGGTCCACCGCCTCTACTCGGTGGCCGCGAAGTATTACCGGCTGATCCTCATGGACTCGGGCAACACCGAACGCGGGGACAACTGGGAGGCCATGATCGGGCACTCCGATCAGGTCGTCATCCCGGTCAAGTCCGTCGACGACGCAGCCGAAGGCGCATCCCGGGTCCTCAGCGCCCTGCGGGCGGGAAACGAGCACGCACAGTCGCTGGCCGACCGTGCTGTGGTGATCGTCCTGGGCTGCACCCCGTCCCACGGTCCGGCGAAGCTGAACGAGCTAGCTGATTCCTTCCGCCCGTTCGTGAAGTCGGTCGTCACGGTGCCCTATGATCCGTCGCTGATCGAGGGCAGAATCCGGTTCTCCTCAATGCTCCCGCAGACCCGCCGCGCCTGGCTCCGGGCAGCCGCGCAGATCGCGGAGGGACTGTGACCGTGACCCCGCAGCGTAATCCGTTCGTCCACGAGCCGGAAGTAGAGCCGCAGGAAGACCCGATCGACGATGACCCGATCCTCGGCCAGCGCGAATCGCTGAGGGGCCCGCAGAACATTCAGCAGACCCTCGCCGCCGAGCCGGTCGAGGAAGAGGTACCAGCTGAACCTGTCGCGGTGACCAGCGCGACCCTGTGGCTGGTCGGTGCCTCCGGCGGCGTTGGCACCAGCACCCTCGCGGGCCTGTGCTCGGAGAACATCGTCGATGAATCCGAGCGGCGTCCGACCTACGCAGGCCGGGCCCTGTTGGTCTGCTCGACCAGCGCGTCCTCGCTCGAGGCCGCGCAGCAGCTCGCGCGGAAGTCCGCTTCCGGGCAGCTGCCCTACGAACTGGTCGGCCTGGTGATCGTCCACGACCGGCCGAAGAACCGGCTGACGAAGCCGACGCTGGATTTCGCGCGCGGTGTCGCGCGGATGTTCCCGGTCGCCATGACAGCGCCGTATGAACCCTCCTGGCGCGAGGTCGGCGTCAGCCCACAAGCTTCCGGGACACGACTGAAAAGCGTGCTCCGGAAAATCGAAAAGATCGCCCGCTCCGGGCACTGAGAAAGGCAAAACCCCCATGTTCGGAAACACTCTGGCAGCACACACCCTGACCACCATCAACGCGCTGACCCCGGTCCGTGAAGGATCGCTCTCAGCCCAGACCTTCACCCCGACGCAGCCTCCCGGCACCGAGGGCCTGACCACCGTCATCAACTGGATTCTCTGGGGCGCAGCCCTCGTCCTGTTCGTGTTCTTCATCTTCGGCCTCGTCTCGGCCGGTAGGAACCGCCGATAGGGCAACGAGATCGAGGCACCCATCTGGCCTATGGTCGCTGCCTGCCTCCTGGGCGCCTCGGGTGCAGTGTGGACTGCAATCACCTGAGCAACACCAGCTACCCACTTGATCGAGAGAAGGACAGACGATGAGCACACAGGACACCACCCAGGAACCGAAGGCCCGCCCGAAGTGGTTCGGCGCTGCCGCGATGCTGCTGGCCCTGGTGCTGGTCGGCCTCCTCGCATGGGGCCTGCGGGTATTCCTCTTCCCCAGCAACGACGAACCGGCAGCAGACCCAACCACCGCTGCAACGCAGACATCACCATCGTCCGCCTCGACGTCCGCGTCCGCGACGGCAGCACCGGTCGAGGACGCGGACGCCGCGTGGGACTGCCAGGCGGACCTCAACAGCGACGACACATCCGTGGCTGACAGTGCTCCCGCGATCGAGGAATGGGTAGTCGGCGGATACAACGTGATCCCGTTCTCGGATTTCGGCGGGTGCGAGAAATTGCCTTCCACCTTGCGCGTCGGTTACGCACCGACTCAAACAGGGTCACTGATGGCGGCGGCCACGTATGCCGTCGCTCTGGACCCGGCGGCCAGCGAGCAAGCAGCGTCCGACCTCGAAGCAGCGGTAGCGGAAGGGCCGAACCGAGTGCTGTTGGGCGAGCGAGCACAGCGTATCCGGGACGGGCTCGAGCAGAGCGAAGACACCTCCGTCATCGCCCGGTTGACCCTGCTGGGCTACATCCAGAACAGCTACACCGATGACGCAGCGTCCTACCGGCTGATCTACTCGGCACCCGATGCATCGGGTCTGGAACAGACACTCGTTGCTCAGGTCGATCTGGTGTGGGAGGAGGGTGACTGGAAGCTTGACCCGGCGTCGGGCAACGACTTCAATACCTGGGCCCGCTACCAGGGACAGCAATACGTGCAGTGGGGACCTAAATCATGATCGGAGACTTGGCAGGGAACCTCCTAGAAGGCGTCGCCGGCAGCGCGATCCAAAAGCTGATCCAGTTCCTTGCGGGCTGGCTGGTGCAGGTCCTGACGGAGATGATTAATTTCGTCGGTACGTGGTGGTTGAAGATCGGCGCACCGGATATGGGTGCAGGGTCCGCAACCGACCGTATCCAGCAGTCGACGTTGATCTTCGTCGGGATGGCCGGCGTCATCGGGACGGCCTTCGCACTGATTAAGCTCGCCCGGGACCAGGACCGTGCCTCGACCGAGAACCTGATCATGGGCATGGTGCGTACCGTCCTCACCACGGCGCTGGCCGTTCCAATGGTGGGCCTGCTGTTCGGGGTCACCGACGTCCTCGCGCCGTGGCTGGTGACCACGATTTCCGGGTCCGCGCAGGAAGACGGGCTCGGAACCGCGATGGGCTTGGA
>NZ_JADOUS010000019.1:0-14677 GCF_015752045.1 Arthrobacter sp. CAN_A2 | reverse complement strand
ACCTCATTCCCGCCGCACCACGCCGCACCAACAGCAGCCAACCCTACCGAGTCAGCCCCTGACCGCCCTACCCACGCTCAACTGCGAAGGGCCAGATTTCCTTCGACAGCTTCATCAGCTCGGGTATCAGGGTCTCGTCGATGTCGTTGAGGTCCAGCACCAAAAAAGGCTTTGCATCCATCCGGTTCGGCGCGTCCAAGTCCGTGAAGAACTCGTACACCTCGCCGTTCGTGAGGATGGCTATCCGAGCGTTGGTGACGGCGAAGTACCGGTACAGCTGGGATGCGTGTTCGATCTTCAGCGGTTCCTTCGACTTCTTGCACTCGATGAGTATCTGAACGGTGCCGCCGTGCATGATCGCGTAATCAATTTTCTCCCCCTTCTTCACGCCGACATCCGCGGTGAACTCAGGAACAACCTCGAGTGGGTTGAAGACGTCGTATCCGAGAATGGTCGAGATGAACGGCATGATGAAGGCGTTCTTCGTCGCTTCCTCGGTTTCGATCTGAGACCTCTGCTGCCGCACCTTCGCGGCAAGCGCTGTCAGTCGTTCTGCAAAATCCACAAATCCCCCTGCGTTTATTGGTTATGGTCCAGCCTATTCCGGCACAGCGACATTCTCTGTCAATCATCACGCGAACCCGACGAACCACGCCGCATCTGTGCCGGCGTTTGCGCCGATGAGGAACCACGCGGCCGGGCTCCTATTACCTGAGACCAAAACTGTTCACCCTAAAGAATCCGTGGGGCGTCAATTTTCGAGGTAGCTGCGCCGCCGCCCATACGTTTTCGCTGATGACGATGGCGAGGCTTCACAGGCATCGCAGCTACTCCGACCGGTACCGCGGTGTGCAGAGCGCAAGGACACAGTGAGAAACCACGGCGGCGCCCCGGCTCTACGGACACATGAGGGACGAAAGCCTCTGAGAACCAACCAAGAGTTGGCCCGAAGATCGGACCCTACGCGGGCCCGATTGTGTCGTTCGCCATGCAGGGCAAAGCCCTGGCGCCGCCGCTTTCCATCCGGGGACGCCGGCAAGCAGCACCAACCACCCCGAGGAGAAGTGCATGCCGAAGGACCAGTTCACAACCTATGAGGGATGATGTTCGAGTTTCTGGACAGGACCGACGCCGGCCGACGGTTGGGGCAGAGGCTCGCAGGGTTGCGCGGTCAGGACGTGGTGGTGCTGGGTTTGCCCCGTGGCGGTGTTCCGGTTGCCTTGGAGGTGGCGAAAGCCCTTGATGCGCCGCTGGACGTGATCGTGGTGCGGAAATTGGGAATTCCCTTCCAGCCAGAGGTTGCCATGGGCGCGATTGGAGAGGGCGGCGCCAAGGTCCTCGATACACATGTCATCTCGCGGGCCCATGTCGCGGAGGAGGACCTGTGAACGGTCGAGAGGAAGGAACGCCAACTCCTGGAGGGGCGACTGGCCCGGTACCGGCAGGGAAGGAACCGGGCAGATGTCCAGGGGCGCACCGTCGTCGTTGTGGACGATGGAATTGCCACCGGTTCCACTGCACGCGTGGCATGCCAGGTGGCCAGGCACCTCGGCGCGGCACGGGTGATCCTCGCGGTGCCCGTCGCGCCGGCCCGGACCGCGGCCTCGTTCAAGGAAGCGGACGAGATCGTGTGCCTTGTTTCACCGCCGAGATTCCAGGCGGTGGGCTACTACTACCACGACTTCTCGCCCACCGAGGATGACGAAGTGGTGAGGCTGCTCGACGCCGCAGCCCACTCACTGCATCGTTCCCGGGAGGAAGCCGTCCACGCGGAAGGTGCCGAAGAGGAAGTGGAGATCACCGACGGCATGGTGCGACTGCGCGGCACCCTGTGCCGGCCGGCAGAATGCAAAGGCATCGTGATTTTTGCTCATGGCAGTGGCAGCAGCAGGCACAGCCCCCGCAATCGGTTCGTTGCCTCGGTCCTCCACGACGCCGGCCTGGGCACACTGCTGCTCGATCTGCTGACCCCCGCCGAGGAGGTCGACCGCACCAACGTATTCGATATCGCCCTCCTGGCAGAACGGCTCGGGGCCGCTACCGCATGGCTCGAAGCCCAACAGGACGGATGGCCCGGCCGGATCGGCTACTTCGGGGCAAGCACGGGGGCCGGTGCCGCACTCTGGGCCGCCGCCGAACCGCACGCCACCGTTGCCGCCGTCGTGTCCCGCGGAGGCCGGCCGGACCTGGCCGGTCCCCGACTCGCGGATGTGCAGGCCCCCACCCTCCTGATCGTGGGTGGAAACGACACCGAAGTGCTTGCCCTGAACTGGCAGGCCACGGCACTGATGCGTGCTCCCACCCGCCTGGAGATTGTTCCGGGCGCCACCCACCTCTTCGAGGAACCCGGAACACTGGCGACGGCTGCCACCTTGGCTGCCGACTGGTTCTGCCGATATCTCCTGCCGTCCCCACTTGGAAGGGACGCCTGATTCAGCCTCTACTCGTCGATCGTGGCCCCGCATCAATCACGTCTTCCTCAGCGGAAAGGATCGTGCTGGTGGGATACCCGGCCGCGATCTGCCGCTTGATCTGCTCCAGCTCGTCCTTGAGTGAGTCGACCGTCGCACGGTATTTCGAGGCCTCGGCCTTCCGGCGTCGAGCCGCAAGGAAGCTGAGAGCAGCGGCAAGAATGACGAGCGGGACCGACACCAGCAGGGCCCATCCGGACACAGCGAGGAAGTCCAGCGTCACGGGGAGGGCCTGCTGGAATGCCCGGAAGTCATTCACCCCGCCGACTACTCCTTCCAGCACGGAGTCGAGGGGTACGAGGGAATCCCCCACCAAGGGCGTCTCGGACAGTGACGGAGCGCTCAGCTGCGCCATTCCCTCGGGGGACCACCGCGAATCACTGAAATGGTTCAGGACGTAGATCCCGGCAGCCGCGTTCAGGCCTGCGAAAAAGAGAACGGCACCCAGTGCAATCCAGTGAAAGCTGCGTCGAAGCAAGAAGCCTGCTCCCAGCGCGACGACGACAGGCACTATCCACGTGAAGATACGAAGCGCGTCAAGGCTCGCGCCGCCGAATAGATCCAAGAAATGCCCCCATAGAGATGATCGATGCTTGCTCCGGCGCTCACGCTCGGAGACCCGCCGTCAGGCTACCGGCCCTCACCGACCGTGGCGCGCAGCGACACCGTGGGCGCACGACTCCGCGTCAGGCAGGCAGGGAGCTGAGGGCGGTCAGGGCCGTCAGCTTCTCCTCACCCGTGGGCTCTTCGGACAGCAGCGGGATCAGAGCGAAACGGTCCGTCAGCGTGTGCACCTTCGCGATCTGCTCGATCTCGCTCGTCGCGCGGGCCCGCAGGAACGGCGTCTGCGGGTGTGCGGCTGCGATCGAGTTGTTGACCACCCAGGCCCACGGGTGGATCCCGGCCCGTTCCAGGTCGCCCTGCAGTTCCTGGGCCTCCAGCACGGGCGTGGTCTCGGCCAGTGTCACGAGAACGACCTTGGTCTGGGCCGGGTCCTGGAGCCGCATCAGCGGCGTCACGAATCCCATGGTGTCCCCGACCTGCCGGGCGATCTCCCGGTGATAGGAGCCGGTGGCGTCCAGGAGCAGCAGCGTGTGACCGGTCGGGGCGGTGTCGATGACGACGAAATGCCTCCGTGATTCCTGGACCACCTTAGAGAACTGCCGGAACACTGCCACCTCGTCCGTGCAGGGCGACAGCAGGTCCTCGGCGAGGGCCGCACGCCCGTCATCATCCAGATTCCGGCCCTTGGTCTCCATCACGTGGCTCCGATACTCGGCAATGGCCGCTTCCGGATCGATGCGCGACACCGTCAAACCCGGGATGGATCCGTGGAGTGTCTCAGTGAGATGCGCCGCGGGGTCGGTGGTGGTGA
Source organism: Arthrobacter sp. CAN_A2 (assembly GCF_015752045.1). Taxonomy (NCBI): domain Bacteria; kingdom Bacillati; phylum Actinomycetota; class Actinomycetes; order Micrococcales; family Micrococcaceae; genus Arthrobacter; species Arthrobacter sp. CAN_A2. The sequence continues at coordinate 10,831 of NZ_JADOUS010000019.1, read as the reverse complement.
GGTGGACCGCGTGCCCGCGTTTGGCCAGGGCGACGGCGATCGCGGCAGCGACCGTGGTCTTCCCGACCCCGCCCTTGCCCATACACATGACGAGGCCGTGGCCGTCGAGCTCCACCTCATTGACCAGGGCGGCCAGCGGGGCGTCCTCGACGTCGGAGACCGGCGTGGCGTCGTCGGGGATACCGGCACCGGACGACGCCGCGAACAGGGATTCGAGCGCCGGGATGCCGACCATGTTCGCCGGCTTCAGATCCAGGACGTCGCGGGGCAGACCGGCGACCGCGCCGGGGATGGCCGCGATGGCCGCAGCCTCCCGTGCACGCAGGGCCTGCGCCAGGTCTTCGTCCCCCGCGGCGCCGGGCAGGACGCCGTTGATGACGACGTACCCGCCCCCGATCCCGATCTGGTTGAGCTCGAGGTACGTCCGCTCGATCTCGACCAGCGATGAGGTCTGCGCACGGGCCACGAGGACGAGCCGGGTCCTCGCCGGGTCGGTGAGTGCCTGGACCGCCGTCGCGTAGACCTGCTTGTGCTTCTCCAATCCGGACAGGGGGCCCAGGCAGGAGGGGTCTCCCTTGCCGGCCTCGAGGAAGTCGGTCCAGGAGCCGGGCAGCTGAAGGAGCCGGATCGTGTGGCCGGTGGGGGCGGTGTCGAACAGGATGTGGTCGTACTCCCCGTAGGAGCCGTCGTCGGCGAGCAGGTTCGTGAACTCGTCGAAGGAGGCGATCTCCGTGGTGCAGGACCCGGACAGGCTCTCGGCGATCCCGGCCAGCTCGGTCTCCGGGAGGAGGCCGCGGACCGGCGCGATGATCCGCTCGCGGTAGGCCTCCGCGGCCTGCTCCGGGTCGATCTCCAGCGCGGAGAGCCCCGCAACTCCCGCGATGTCGGTGATGGTGTTCCCGATGGTGACGCCGAAGACCTGCCCCACGTTGGAGGCGGGGTCGGTACTGACCAACAGGACCTTCTGACCGGCCCTCGCAAGGGTGAGCGCGGTGGCGCAGGCCACGGAGGTCTTGCCCACGCCGCCCTTGCCGGTGAAGAACAGGAATCGGGGTGCGTCCTCGAGGAACTTCATGCCGGGTCCTAGTTGCAGCTCGTTGAGCCGCCGCAGCAGCCGCCGGATGCGTCGGTCAGGCCGAGGTCCGGGCGGGGCCGCGGTTCGACGGTGGCTTCACCGACGGCTTCACCGGTGGCTTCACCCAGCCCCGCAAAGCGGACCAGCTGCTCCCGGCTCGGGTACGTGCCGGTGGCGACCGTCACGCCGTCGACGATGGTGAGCGGGAGGCCCTTCGATCCGACGAGGTGCATGAACCCGCGGACCATGTCGTCCTCCGTGAAGGCGGTCGGTTCGCTGGTGAGGTTGTGGCGCGCGATATCGGCGCCGAGGCCCTGGAGGTGACGCACGTCGGCGGTCACATTCACCAGGGACTGGTCCACGTCGGGGCCGCAGACGCCGGTGTCGCAGCAGAGAGCTGATTCGTAGATGCGGATAGCGGGCATGGGGTGCTCCTCGGCGTGCATAGCGGCTGGGACTCACTCCCAGTATATCGATGATTATCGATACGCGATAGGACGCCCGACACAGAATGGCGGGCCGCCCACCGAGAGGTGAGCGGCCCGCCGTCGTACGCCGTGAAGCTAGTGCGCCATTTAGAACGTGCGGATGGGGATCTCCGCGGGGTCCATGAGCAGGCCCTCGATCTCGTCGTCGAGCCGGACCAGCGTGATGGACGCACCGGCCATGTCCAGGGACGTGCAGTACTCCCCCACATAGCTGCGGCCCACGGTGATGCCCTGCTCGGCGAGGCGCTTGTGCGCCTGCCCGTACAGCAGGTACAGCTCGCTGATCGGGGTGCCGCCAAGACCGTTGATCATGAGCGCCACGCGGTCGCCCTCCTTGAAGGGCAGGTCCTTCACGACCGGGGCGAGCAGTTCCTCGACGATCTCGTTGGCCGGCATCATCTTCGCCCGACGACGGCCAGGCTCACCGTGGATGCCGACGCCCATCTCGATCTCGTCGTCGCCGAGTTCGAACAGCGGGCTGCCCTTGGCGGGCGGGGTGCACGCGGTGAGCGCGACACCCATGGTGCGGGTCACCGAGTTCACCTTCTCGCCGATGCGGATAACCTCGTTGAGGTCCGCGCCCCGCTCGGCTGCAGCAGCCACGGCCTTGATGACGAAGAAGTTGCCCGCCACACCGCGGCGCCCGATCGTGTAGGTGGAGTCCTCCACGGAGACGTCGTCGTTGATGAACAGCGTCTTGACCTCGATGCCGTCCGCCGAGGACATCTCCTGCGCCATCTCGAAGACCATCTTGTCGCCCGTGTAGTTGTTCACCAGCAGCAGCACGCCCTTGGGCGATGCCATCATCTTGGTGGTCTCGTACACGTAGTCGAACGGCGGGGCCGCGAACACGTCGCCCGGGCACGCGGCGTCGAGCATGCCCTTGCCCACGATCATCACGTGCGCGGGCTCGTGGCCGGAGCCGGAGCCCTGCACGATCGACACCTTGCTCTGATCCGGACCGTCGGCGCGCATGATCAGGTTGTACTCGGGCACGTACTTCAGGGTGTCCGGGTTGGCGAGCGCCAGGCCCTCGAGCATCTCGGGGACGAACTGCTGCGGATCATTGACGAACTTCTTCATGGGGGCTCCACTTCGTTGTGAGTTTCGGACGGGTGAGGGCGGAACACTTAGGGCCAGTCGGCCACGATGCGCTCGATGATGACGGCCACGGCCACCGCGCCGGCGTCGGGTGAGCCGATGCTGCGGGTACCGCTGTAGCTGGCACGGCCACGCTTGGCCTCCATGGTCGACGTCGCATCCGCGCACTCGCGGACCTTCGCGGCGAACGCCTTCCGGCAGTCCTCCGGCGAGGCACCCGCGGCGAGCTGGCGTTCCAGCTCGTCGGTGGCGGGGATGAGGGCGTCGAGCAGCGTCTTGTCGCCGAGGTCCGAGTTGCCGCGGGCCTTGATGCCGTCGGTGGCGCCGCGGAGCATGGCGACCGCGGCGGCCCCGTCGATCGTGTCGGCGGTCTTCGCGGCAGCGGACGCCCGGAGGAACGCCGTCCCCCACAGCGGGCCGGAGGTCCCGCCGATCCTGCTGGAGATGGCGAGCGCGATCTGCTGGAGGAACGTGGCGGCGTCGTCACGCTTCAGGGAGTCCCAGTCGGCCAGGACCTTCTCGAAGCCGCGGGCCAGGGAGTAGCCGAGGTCACCGTCGCCCACCACGGCGTCGAGATCGCCGAACTCCTTCTCCTTCTCGACGGCGGTCTGCGCCAGGGAGTGGACGACGTACTCGACGTCGGCGATCTTGGTGGTGCTCATGATGTCTCCGTTCCGGTGGACGGTGCTGCAGTCGACGAGGTGTCGAGGAGGGCCTTCAGGGTGGCAAGGGTGACGGAGCCGCTGACGCCGACGCCGTGCGGGTCCGCGAGGACCTCGACCGGCTCGCCGTCCGGGTCGCCGAGCGAGCTGACGACGAGCGCCGCCCCGGTGAAGTCCTCCTCGCGGGTGAATCCGCTGACGGTCACCACGGTGGCGAGGCCGGCGGCGACGGCGGCGCGGAGCCCGTTGCCGCTGTCCTCAACGACGATCGCGTCCTCGGCCGCGACCCCGAGATCCTTCAGCGCCAGCAGGTAGATGTCGGGTGCAGGTTTCTTGGCGGGCACGACGTCGCCGGCGAACACCGCGAAGTGCGCGGCGAGGTCCTCGCCGACGGCGTGCGTCAGGACGGCGCGGACGGCGGGTTCCGCGGAGGTGGAGGCGACGGCGAGCGTCCACCCGGCGTCGTGCGCTTCCTGCACGATGCGGGCGATGCCGGGCCGGGCCGGCATGACGCCGCTCTCGACGAGCCCCTTGTAGATCTCGGTCTTGCGCTTGTGCCAGGCGAGGATCGCGGCGTCGGTAGAAGCGTCGTCGTCGAGGCCGAGTTCAGCGACCAGCGCGGGCGTGAGGATGCTGCGCATGCGCTCCTTGCCGCCGCCGATCTTCACCTTCTCGGCGTACTCGTCGACGCTCCACTGCACGGGGACGCCGAAGTCGGTGAAGGTCTGGTTGAAGGCGGGCAGGTGGCCGTACTGCTCGGTGTCGGCGAGGACGCCGTCGCAGTCGAAGATGAGGGCGGGCATGCTCAGCGGCCACCCTTGCCGGCGCTGCCGAACTGCGTGCAGAGATCCGTGACGAGCGCGATGACGTCGGCCCGGGTGTGCTTGAACAGCGACGGCGGATCCCACTTGCTGTTCTGCTCAGCCTGCTTGAGGAACGCCAGGCTGGACTGCATGTACGTCTCCTTGAGCGCCGTGGAGATGTTGACCTTTGCGCAGCCGCGGGCGATGAGGTCGGCGAACTGCTCGGCGCTCAGGCCACTGCCGCCGTGCAGGGCGATGGGGACGCTGCGGGCCTCGACAAGCTGGGTGACGCGGTTGGCGTCGAGCACCGGGGCGGCCTTGTAGCTGCCGTGGGCGTTGCCGATGGAGGGCGCGAAGACGTCGATCCCCGTGGCGTCGATGAAGGCGAGGGCCACCTCGAGCGTCTGCTGACGGGATACGTCGTCGGACCCGTGGTCGTCCTCGACGCCGGTGATCGCCTCGATCTCGCCCTCCACCTGCGCGTTGTGGCGGCGGGCCTCGGCGACGACCTCGATGGTCTGGCGCTGGTTCTCCTCCACCGGGAGCTCGGAGGCGTCGAAGAGCACCGAGTTCCAGCCGACCCGCAGGCAGTCCGTGATGACTTCGCGGTCGGGGCAGTGATCCAGGTGCAGGGTGACGGGCACCTCGATGCCGCGCGTCATGGACTGCCACATGTCGAAGAGCACGCGGGAGCCGACGGTGCGCACGGTCTTCACCGAGGTCTGCAGGATCACCGGGGAGTTGGCCTCCACCGCGCCGGCCAGTACGCCTTCCATGGTCAGGTCGTTGAAGATGTTGATGGCGGGCACTCCGTAGCGTGCCTTGAATGCCGGGTCGACGATGTCCTTCAGTGGTACTACAGCCACAATATGATTCCTCCTGGTCAGGCTTCCCCCCACGCTAGGTGGACGTCGGCGCCCTGGATATGGGGGTTCTCCCGCCCCTGGCCTGGGGGGAATCACCACCCCGGGTAATCACCACCTCGCCAGCAGCGGACGCGGGTGGTTGAGTGGGCCGCGGCTATCCGGCCACCCACTTCGACGACGAAGGACACCCATGACACCCGGATCAGTACTCGAGACCATCACCTCGGAAGAAGCCCGCATCGTCATCGACGCCGCGGCAGCGAAGGCCACGGAGATCGGCCAGCCCATGGACATCGCCGTGGTCGACGCCGGCGGGAACCTGAAGGCGCACGTGCGCATGGACGGCGCGAACATCGGCAGCATCACCATTGCGATCAACAAGGCCTACACGGCCATCGCCTTCCAGTGCGAGACCGGCGACCTGCAGGAACTCACCCGGCCCCACGGTCCCATCTACGGACTGAACGATGCGCACGGCGGACGCCTCGTGGTGTTCCCCGGAGGCATCCCCCTCGTGCGTGACGGCAGCATCATCGGCGCGATCGGCGTCTCCACCGGCACCGTCGAGCAGGACCAGGAAGTCGCCTCAGCCGGCGCCGCCGCCTACCTCGAGTTCGCGGTCGCCTGATCCCGGGGTTGCGTGCCGCGGAGCTGAACATCCCCGACCGTACCCGTGAAACATCCGATGGGACCCCCGTTCTCTGCGGGGGTCCCATCGTGTTCAACGACCCGGCCCGACCCTAGCCGAACAGGTAGGTGGCCTCGTCGTAGCGTGCCTGCGGGACCGTCTTGAGCTTTCCGACCGAGTCGTTCAGGCTGACACGGATGATACTGTCGGCGCGCGTGGCGACCATCTGGCCCCAGGCCTCGTCGTGGACGGCGTCCACGGCGGACAGTCCCAGTCGGGTTGCCAGGACCCGGTCCGACGCGCTCGGGGCGCCTCCCCGCTGGATGTGGCCCAGGGTGGTCGACCGGGTCTCGATGCCTGTCCGACCTTCGATGAGGGGAGCGAGGCGTTCGCCGATACCGCCCAGCCGCGGACGTTCGAAGGCGTCCAGCCCGCGGTCCGCGTGGGGTTCGGACATGCCCTCGGCGATGAATCCCTCGGCCACGACCACCAGCGGTGTCCGTCCCCGGCGGAACGGGCCCTCCACCCAGGCACAGATCTCGTCGAGGCTCGCTTTCTGTTCCGGGAGCAGGATCGCGTGGGAGCTGGTCGCCATCCCGGCGTAGAGGGCGATCCACCCGGCGTGACGTCCCATCACCTCGGCGATCATGCAGCGGTGATGGGATTGCCCGGTGGTCTTGAGCCGGTCGATCGCCTCGGTAGCGATCTCGACCGCGGTGTGGAAACCGAAGGAGAAATCGGTCGCCGAAAGATCGTTGTCCACGGTCTTCGGCACTCCGATGATCGGGACGCCGCCGTCGCTCAGGATCTTGGCGACGGTCAACGTCCCCTCCCCGCCGATGACGATGAGGGCGTCCACCCCGAGGGCATCGAGATTCTCCTTGATCTGCTCGACGCCGCCTCCTTCGAGCGGGTTGGTACGGGAGGTTCCCAGGATCGTTCCTCCCAGGCCCCCGATCCCCCGGACACTCAGCCAGTCCAGTTCAAGGGTGTCGCGGTCCACCAGTCCGCGCCAACCGTCCTTGAAGCCGACGAACTCGTCACCGTACGTGCGGATGCCACGCAGCACGCTGGACCGAATCACGTCGTTGAGTCCCGGACAATCGCCCCCGCTCGTCAGGATGCCAATTCTCGCCATCAGTGTTCCTCCGCCATGCTCGTCGAATGCCCGGTACGCCCCGGATTCCACTCAACAAGAAAAACCCGTTCTTCGAAATGAGGGTTTCCCCACCCCGGCACTACGGGAAAACCCCACTGGAGAGGCCGACGGCAGCGTCATCGGCGCCGTCGTCATCCGGCCGGCATCGCGTGCAGACCGGAAGCTTCTCCGGCCCGGTCCCTCGCCACCGGGGACCGGCTGCAGCGCTCCGTGCCCCGCATAGACTGGGCTCTCGCTCCGGCTACGAAAGGTCTCCACATGTTGAACACCGAACGATCCGGCACCGGAAAGCCACTCGTCCTCGTGCATGGGCTCGGCTCGAGCGTCCGCACCTGGGACCCCATCCTCCCCCTCCTGCGGGAGCAGCGCGAGGTCATCGCCATCGACCTCCCCGGATTCGGCAGCAGCGCGCCGCTCGCGGGCGAGGTGACCATCACGACCCTCACGGACGCCGTCGCGCAGTTCCTCGAGCAGGAGAACCTGCGCGACGCGGATCTCGTCGGAAGCTCGATGGGTGCGCGGATCGGGGTCGAGCTGGCGCGGCGGGGTCACGCCGGCAACGTGGTCGCCCTCGATCCCGGAGGATTCTGGAGCGACACGCAGGTGCGCATCTTCAACGGCAGCATCACCGCGTCCATCGGGCTGGTACGGCGCCTCCAGTCCGTCCTGCCATCACTCGTCCAGCAGGCTGCGGGCCGCACGGCGTTGCTCGCCCAGTTCTCCGCAGCCCCCTGGAAGCTCGACCCGGACCTCGTCCTCACCGAGCTCCGCGGATTCGCCACCTCGCCGAGTCTTGATGAAGCGCGGAAGTCGCTCGCGCACGGACCGCGCCAGGCGGGCGCGGCACAGGGGACGATCAAGGGCACGCTGGCGTTCGGCTGGGGGCGGTCGGACAGGGTCACCCCGCTCAGCGAGGCCGCGATCGCCATGTCCCTCTATCCAGACGCCACCCTGCACGTCTTCGAGGACTGCGGGCACTTCCCGCACTGGGACCAGCCGCAGGAGACAGCCCGGTTCATCCTCGACGCCACCGCCGCTGGGTCCTCGTAACCGTCCTCTGAGCCGCACACCTGGCACACGGGCGGGCGGCGCCTCAGTACGACGGCAGAGAATGGGCGCCTACTGAGGCTGGCGCTGCAACCCCACCAGCATGGTGCGGTTGCGGGTCCCGGTCTTCCGGAGCATCGCACTCACGTGCTTCTCGACGGTCTTGACCGAGATGGCGAGGCGCGTGGCGATCTGCTTGTCCGCCAGGCCCTCGGCCAGGAGGTCCCGGACCTCGAGTTCGCGGGCCGTCAGTTGGATCGCATCGCCGGCGTCGGGCGCCCGGGTCTCCGTGAGCCGCGTGAACATCGCGCCATCCAGCAGGGCGTCGCCGCGGGCGGCGGCGACGACGACGCGCGCCACCTCCGCCGGTGAGGAGGAGAGGGAGAGGAAGCCGCGCACGCCCGACGACGCCGCGGCCGCCAACTGCTCGTCGGTGGGGCGGTCGACGACGGCGACGACCGGACGGTCCACGGTGTCCGTCTCCCTCACGCGGGCCTCGGCGTATTCGCCGAGCAGGTGCTGGTCGAGGACGAGCATGTCCGGCTGCAGGAGGGATACCGACTCCGTGAGGTCCTCGAGCGTCCCGAACTCGCCCAGAACCTGAACTGACGGCTCGGAGGTCTCGAGGAGCCGGACGAGGCCGGCCCTGATCAGGGGCTGCGTGCAGGCGACGAGGACCTTCCACCGTTCGCGGGAGGTGTCGCCGTTCGAGGAGTAGGGCACCTCGGCCCGGACACTCGTACCCCAGCCCGGCGTCGAATCGACGTGCAGCTCACCGCGCAGGTAGTGTGCGCGGGCCGCCATGCCGTGCAGCCCGAGCCGGCTGCCTTTGAGATGCGACGCTTCCGGGGCCTCGAACCCGCGGCCGTTGTCCTCGACGACGGCCGTGATGCCGGCGGAGTCGTAGAAGACGCCCACCCGGCACGCAGTCGCGCCGGCGTGCGCCACCGCGTTGGCCACCGCTTCCTGGATGATCATGAAGAGCTGGTGCGCGACGGCGGGCGCCAGTTCGTGGGGGTCGCCGGTCACGAGGAGCGTCACGTCGACCGGGTGGTCGGCGTTGACCCGATCGAGTTCCTGGCGGACGGATTCCTCGAGGGTCCGGCCGGCAACGCTGGAGGGTCCGAGGCCCAGTACGGTGCGGCGGGTCTCGAACAGCGCTTCGTGAGCGAGGACCCGGGCGCCGTCGATGTGCTGGATGGAGGGCGAACCGCCGGGAGTCGCCTTGTCCGCGCGGTCGAGGTGGAGCAGCAGCGCGCCGAGGGACCGCCCGATGGTCTCGTGGACCTCCTGCACGGCACGTTCGCGTTCACCGGCGACGGCGGCCTCCCGTTCCTTCGCCGCAGCGGCCTGGTGGAGCCGGGAGTTCATGATGGCGATGGCGGCGTGGTTGGCGAACAGTTCCACGAGCGAGGCGTCGCCCGCGCTGAAGACGCGGCCGGGACCGTCACTGAAGATGGCGAACGTGCCGATGATGCTACCGGCCCACGTGATGGGGACGCCGATGACCGCACTCCCCCACCGCGAATCAGTCGGGTCGATGTGCCCCCTCGGCACGGACGCGTAGCGGTCGAGGATCACGGTGCCGCGGGTCTTCACGATCTGTCCGGTGAGGCCTTCGGTCAGCGGGAAGGTCTGGCCTTCGCGGCAGCCGACCCCCTGGTCCACTTCCTTGCGGTAGTACCCCTCGGCCTCATGGACGATCGAGATGGAGCCGCTCTCACATCCAAGGAGGGCGGCGGCATGCCCGAGGACACGTTCGAGCAGCGGGACCAGTTCGAACTGACCGGCGAGGTCTCCGGCCAGTTCGGTGATGCGATCAAGTTGTGACGGCGGGGTGTGGCTGTGTTGGCTCTGGGTGATGCTGGACGGAAGCTGCTGCATGGACGGCACCTGTCTCCTGCGACCGGGCGCGGCGCTGCGCTCGGGGTTTCAGGATAGCGGCCCGAGCACTAGCTTCAACTGACGTCGACTACGTCCTCCACTGTGCGGGACCGCTCGTACGTCCAAAGCGCGTGATCTAGCTCAGTTGGGTTCGTCTCCAGAGCTTCTGCAGCCCCGATCACGATCTGCCGCGCTTCTTGAGGACTTACCTGCCGTCCAAGGGCCCTGCTGACCGCAGCCACAATCCAGGTGTCTGCTTTGACACCCGGCGTGCCGAGAAGCATGCAGAAGTACTCCCAGGTCACCGCACCAAGACCATGGACTTTCGTGTAGGCCTCCTTATGATCGAGGTTCGTTCCTTCGAGGTCCTGTGCTGCCACAACCCCGACACTCACCAGATTTTGTGCTGCTTCCTGGATGGCTGACGCCTTGGTGCGGCCGCTGATCATCTGGTCGTTGAGCAACTCCTAAAGCGTTTCTGAGTCAAAGTCCGCGAGCCGCTGAAGGTCATTGGCATCAGAATTTGGGCCCAGCGAGGCGACGTACCTATTCACCGCCCTGCGCACGCCGTTGTGTTCCGACCCGTAGTTGGCCTGGATCGACAACACAGCATCGATGAGAGCCGACTCGACGGCACCCACCCGTCCGCCGGGCCAAACGGCCCACTCCTCCCGGGGAAGCTCGGTATCGATCATCGTCAGCAACTGCTGTACATCGCTCATCTGCTCGGCTCCAGTTCCTTGAGCTACTTCTGCACCCAGTCGCATTGTCGGGACGGGCGTATGACTCTGTCGGGCGCGCTGAGCGTCAGCAGGGAGCGCAACCCCACCCAGTATGCTCAGTAACATTCGATGTGCATGAGCGCCTCGCCGGACCAACTGGACAAAAGCGGTGCCATGACTTGGCAACAGTTCTCGACATCAAAGCAATGGGGCGTCTGATGCAGAAATTTACTCAAGCAGGATTCGACGCCGCGATCGCTGAAGCGCACGAGCTAGGGCGCGCCTCATTCAGGAACAAGTACAGCTTGGTGTCAACCGGTGGAAGCAACATTGTCGGTGAGTAGTCGAGTGAAGACTTCCCGGGGAGTGAGGTAGCCCAGGGTGGCTCGGGGTCGG
>NZ_JADOUS010000018.1:0-16641 GCF_015752045.1 Arthrobacter sp. CAN_A2 | reverse complement strand
CTTCACCAACTACAGACTCCGCTGCCTACTCGCTGCCGGCGGCCACCGCCCCTACCGCGCGAAACGAACCAACCACGCCTAAATGCGAAGGGCCCCTATACGGGACGCCACAACGGACCTCAAGTTGGTCTCCGCTTGCCGTGAACACCTCAGGCGGTCTCAACCGGCCCGCGCGCCGCGGACAACCCTCACGCGTCGGTCGGCTCACTCCAACTCGAACGATCGTTTGTCGCGTCGCTTGCAGTTTCACGCCCTGGCGTCCTCCCTGAGGTGCCGGTAGATCGTGCCCCGCGAGACCCCGAAGGTCTCGGCGATCTGCTGCACCGTGTACGTCTTCTCGTCATACATCGCCCGCGCCTGGCGGGCCCTGTTGGGCGTCATTTTGACCCGGCCCCCACCCGTCCGGCCGCGGGCCCTCGCCGCGGCCAAACCATCCTTCGTCCGCTCCACGATCAGGTCATGTTCGAACTCCGCGATCGCCGCCAGCATGTGGAAGAACAACCGCCCGCCCGGCGTCGTCGTATCAATGCCCTGCGACAAAGCCCGCAGCCCGACACCCCGCCGCTGGAGCCCGTCGGCGACTTCCTTCAGATTCCGCACCGACCGACCCAACCGGTCCAGCTTCGTCACGACCAGGGTGTCCCCCGCACGCAGATACTCCAACGCATCATCCAGGGCTGGCCGCTTCGCCAGAACCCCTGAGGCGTGTTCGATGAAGACCTTCTCGCACCCGGCCACCTCGAGCGCATCGGTCTGACCATAAAGATTCTGCTCACGCGTCGAGACCCGTGCATACCCAACAGCTGCCATGACCCAACTGTACTGCGAACGTGCCTGGCAGCACGTAGGTCTCGGACACGACCCATGAAACACGACACGCCGTTTCCGGCGTGCCTTACCGTGAGTGTCTCGTGGACGGTCGTTCACGGTCCGGCGTCGCCGAGGGTGGTGAGGAGCGTCTGGAGGGCTTCCTGCTCCGCGGCCGGGTCGGGGGTGCCGGCGCGGACGGATGACAGGACGGGGTCGATCTGGCCGTCGATGAAGGTCCAGGCCTGGCAGTCGGCGGCGAACAGGGCGTCCTGGCTGTTGTCCCACGCGGTTTCGAGGTCGGTGGCCCGGCCGGCCGCGCCCGCCTGGTCACCCGAGGTGACGAGGTCGAGCGTGTCGGTGGTGATGGCACGGAACTCGGCGAGGTCCGTCGCCGGGAACGACGTCCGTGCGGCGGCCCGGGCTTCGTCCTGGGTCAGCGGCGTCGAACCGGCCGTGCAGGTCGGCGCCGAGCCTTCGTCGGCCAGCGCACTGGCGTGCGGGATGCTGTTGGTGTAGGCGAGCAGCCCGACGGTGGCGACAGCGACGGCACCCAGTAACCCCAGGGCGGCCCGCTCGCGTGCGGGGGTCGCGGTCTGCGCGGTCCCGGTGCGGGGCCGTTCGACGACGTCCGCCTTGCTCAGGGTGAGATAGACGACCGTGGCGAGGATCGCGGCGAGGAACAGGACGCTGGTGGCGAAGGTGCCCAGCCCGATGCCTCCCTCCGCGGGTGTGAGGCCCAGCCAGTCACCGATGTTGGCACCCAGGGGACGCGTGAGGATGTAGGCGACCCAGAACGTGAGGACCGGGTTGGCCCCGAAGCGCCACAGCGCGGTGACGACCCCGATGAGAGCCAGGGGCAGCAGGATGGAGAGCCCGGGCCCCCAGCCGGTGAGTTCGAGGGTCCAGTCGCCCAGTGCGGTCCCCAGGGCGAAGGTGACGAGTACGGCGAGCCAGTAGAACGCCTCACGGGGAACGCTGACGATGCTGTGGATCGACAGCGTGCGCTCCTTCACGAACCAGATCGCGAAGACGATGGCCAGGACGGCGGAGAACACCGTGGCGCTGAGCCCGAGGGGTACCCCGGCCTGATCGGTGAGGATGTCGGTGTACAGGGTCCCGGTGATGCTCATGATGACGACGGTCAGCCAGTAGGCACCGGGACGGTACCGGGTGAGCTTCATCTGGACGGCGAGCACGACGGCGCTGACGACGGTGAAGATGACCGCCGTTGCGACGAGGCCGACGCCGAGGGCCATGTTGATGTAGTCGGCGAAGCTCTCACCGACCGTGGTGCAGAGGATCTTGATGATCCAGAACCAGAGCGTGATTTCGGGGACCTTGCTGAGCATGCGTCGCGCCGACGGCGGAACTGCCGGACTGATGGGGGGCTGATTCATGGGTGATCTCCTAGTTGTCCTCGTCCGTTGTCCGCCGGCGATTACCTTGCCAACTATGTCCTTGATGACGAGCACCGGACCGAGGCGACCAGATGCTGCTTTTAGTGTCGGCCATGGATGTTGAACAGATGCTGAGGAAGCAAAGAGCGCCCCAACGCAAGCGCTAGGACGGCGGAGCGGAATACGGTGCGGTCGACAGAAAGCCCGGGGAAAGCGAAGGCTGTCCGGGGTGGGTTGGGGTCAGCGCGTAGGGGCGAGGTCTTGGGGCTCAAGGTGGTGGGCAGCGAGTTGTGTCACCAACCCGGCAACGTCAGCGGGACGACACCGGGCCGGCATGGGGCAGCTTGGGCGGCACGAGGCGGACCGGCAGGAGGCTGCAGTCACGGGTAGTGCCCCGTGCGGATGAAGTGTTCCGGGGACCTGCAGTGATCACTGCACGAGAGATACCTCAGCGGTCATTGGATGCTGACGGGTCCCTTCAGGTTCTCTCAGCGTCCTCTTAGTTGGCATGGGCAATAGTGGTGACAGGCACCGCACCACGGGGCCTGACCCGAGGAATCCACCAGCAGACCAGCAGGCCGGCAGCATCGCTGGGGGCTCGTCCGTTGATTGAAAGGCAGTCAGTCCATGAACACCGTCAGTAAGAAGAAAGCCATCGTCGGTTCCCTTGCGGGTCTGGTCCTGGTCAGCGGAACCGCTCTCGGCGGTATCGCTGTTGCCAACGCCAACAGCTCCAACACGCCCTCGTCCGGCACCACACAGGATGAGCAGGACGACCAGAATGAAACTGCGGTGAAGGGATCGATCTCGGTCCCTGAATCGACCACCGAGGTGCCCGACGCCGAAGAATCCGCTCAGCTCGCAAAACTGGCCACCGTCGATGCAACCGCGGCCGAGGCGGCTGCGACCGCGTCGGTCCCCGGCAGTACCGTCATCAAGACCGACCTCAACGACGAGGACGGGTTCCTTGTCTACGACGTCGATGTCAAGGACAGCGCGGGCACGGTGACTGAAGTGACGGTCGACGCCGGCAACGGCACCGTACTGGCCTCCGAAGCCGGTGATGGCGAAGGCGCCGACGGACAGGGAACTGACGAAGCTGACCAGGCTGAGGAGGCCGGGTCCCAGGACGACAACGGTGCCGACGGCGAAATGAACGACGCCGAAGAAGCCGCTCAGGACGCCGCCAACGGCAAGTAGCCGCCGCGCCTGACACGTTCCCTTTCGGGGTTGTAGAACCCGGCCGTGTACCCGCTCTCCACAGCGGTGCGCGGCCGGCCGCAGTTAACCCTTGCCTGTCCAACCACTGCCCGCCGCACAGACCCCAACAGACCTGAACCATCGGCGCAGGGCGGCCAATGCACGTTGCGCCCAACCGAACCGAACCGACCCGGCCCGGCCAAACACTCAGGAACCTCTCAGTTCACCCATGGGACCGTTATCAGGCGATCAGACGACGCGAACCCCACCAACGCCAAACCGGCAAGAGCACGCAGTGGCAAAAGGACGAAGACCCGCAGGGCGTCGACCAGCGGCGGTCGCGGCGGCACGGACCGTTAAGGACTGACGTATCTCTGGAACGGCACGCTGCCGTCCCATCTGGAAGTGAAAAGGAACAGCAGATGATCACACTGATGACCGGCGCGATGACCGAAGCGCTGCCCGCTGGTTTGTCGCTGGGCGATGTGACCGATCCGTCCGCGCTCCTGCAAAATGCCGGAGGGTGGGTCCTGCTGGTGGTTGCCGTGATTGTGTTCGTCGAATCCGGCGTGCTGTTTCCCTTCCTGCCGGGGGATTCGCTGATCTTCACGGCGGGCTTGTTGCATGCCCGGTTGGACCTGCCACTGGCACTCCTGATCGCGGTCGTCGTGGCGGCGGCCATCACGGGGGACCAGATCGGGTACTGGCTGGGGCGGCGCTTCGGCCGGAGACTGTTCAAGGACCACGCCCGCATCCTGAACACCCGGTACCTCACCGGGGCCGAGGACTTCTTCACCCGCTACGGTGGCCGCTCCCTCGTGCTGGCGCGGTTCGTGCCCTTCGCCAGGACGTTCGTTCCGCTGGCGGCCGGCGCCACCCACTACCGGTACCGGTCGTTCCTGATGTGGAACGTCCTGGGCGGGGTCCTGTGGGGTGCAGGGCTGACACTTGCCGGCTCGGTGCTCGGGGGCGTGCCGTTCATCGCCGATCACGTCGACCTCCTCGCGTTGGTCATCGTCGTCGTCTCCGTGATCCCCACCATCATCGAGATCACACGACACGTAAGCCGCAACCGGGCCGGCACCCCAGTAACACCCCAGCCACACCAGAGGGGACAGGCTCACGCGCAGGACGAGCCGGCTGGAGAACCCGGGACGCCCGAACTCATTGAAACATCTAGGACGACGGTCGAGGGATCCGAGACGCTGCCGTCGTCTACGGATCACCTGAACGACTCGCGATGACGACGTCCCCGCGACACACCAGTTCGCGAGGGTCCCGCGCTTCCTCCGGGCACCATCGGCAGGGCACCGGGCGGCGTGTCCTTGCCGGTTCCTTCCTGCTCCGGCACTGGGGCCTCGGCCCGCTGCTGATCTGCGCACTGGTATACGGCGCCGGCCTGGTCCTGAAGACCAACATTTTCCTCGCGGCCTCCGACCTGCATCTGCTGCAGGACGTCGGCACCCACCACACCGACATGGGAAACGTCATCGCACTGATGATCCATACGGGTCTGGGCGGCCTCTCTGCCGTCGTCGTGCTCGTTCTCGTGGCGGTCGCTGTCATGGCGCTCAAACGATCCGTACCGGACGGACTGATGGTCCTGATCATGACCACGGGCGGATGGGCTGCGACCGCCATCATGAAAGTGATGGTCGGCAGAAATCGCCCAGACCAGAATGTGCTGACCGACCCGTTGCTCCCCGATGTCCGGGGCGCGACATCCTATCCCTCAGGTCACACTGCTTTCGCCGTCTCTCTGGGCATCGCGGTATCACTTGTCATGCTGCGAACCCGATGGAAGGTGCCCGTCATCATCGGCGCCACGATCTTCGCCGTCATCGTCGGCGCATCCCGGATCTACCTCGGAGTGCACTACCTCTCCGACGTCGTGGCTTCGTTCGCCCTCTCCGTCGCAGTCGCGGTCCTGCTCAGCGGTGCTATCACCTCCCTCCAACTAACCCCTGACGAACAACGGCGCTAATGGACACAAACACAATAAAGGTAGGACCCGATGCCACCGACCCGTCCCGCCTCGCTCAGCGTGGCCCGGACCAGCATCGCTACGATGACACCGAAGAAAATGAAAAGAGGGAAGCCTAATGCGCGTGCTGCTGGTCGAGGACGAGAAGGACCTGGCCGAATCGATCCGCCGCGGGCTCACAAACGAAGGCTTCGTGGTCGACGTCGCCCACGACGGCATCACCGGGGCGTGGATGGCCGTCGAGAACCCCTACGACGTCGCCGTGCTCGACATCATGCTCCCCGGTAAGCACGGCTACCAGATCCTCAAGGAGATCCGGGCAGCGAAAAACTGGACGCCCGTGCTGATGCTCACCGCGAAGGACGGCGAGTACGACCAGACGGACGCCTTCGATCTCGGCGCGGACGACTACCTGACCAAACCGTTCAGCTTCATCGTCCTGGTCGCGCGCCTGCGGGCGCTGATCCGCCGCGGCGCTCCGGAGCGCCCCGTCGCGTTGAGCGTCGGATCCCTTCTCCTCGACCCCGTGCGGCGCAAAGTGACACGGGGAGGGGCTCCCATCGCGCTGACACCGAAGGAGTACGCCATCGTGCACTACCTGATGCGTCACCACGACCAGGTCGTATCCAAGGCGGAGATCCTCGACAACGTCTGGGACGCAGCCTTCGAAGGAAGCGACAACGTCGTCGAGGTGTACATCGGGTACCTGCGCAAGAAACTCGATGCGCCGTTCGGCACGAGCATCCTGACCACCGTCCGAGGCATGGGCTACTGCCTGATCTCCGATGAACGCTGACCCCAGCCCACGCGGAGAGCCGGCACCCATCGCACCAACCTCACCCACCGCACCAACCTCACCCACCGCACCAACCTCACCCACCAAACGGGACACCCCGCAATGGGGTGGACGGTGGTTGGCCGGGTGGGGTGTACGCCGACAGGCCGTCCTGGCCGCGGTCGTTACGATGGCCGTCATCCTGGGCATCGCCGGCGTCGTCCTCCTGTCAGTGCTACGGTCATCGCTCCTGGACAACGCTCAGGACCTCGCCGTGCAACGCCGCGACACCATCGTCGAACAGATCCAGGAGAACGACTCCGAAGATCTCGCCGGCGACTTAGCCGGCGATCTGGCCGGTGGAGGCGCCAGCACTAGCGGAGGCTCCGGGACGCAGGTGGCGCAGGTCATCGGCCCGGACGGCACCGTCATCGCCACCACGGACGCGTCGGTGGAGGATGCGCTGTATGCCGGGCAACCCCTCGCCCCCGGACAGTCCTATCTCTCCCAGACCCCTGGCCTGATCGGCCTGGTCGATTTCGACGACTACATCGTCGCTGCCCAAGGAGTCTCCACCCCGGACGGCGCCGCAGTAGTCGCGGTCGGTGTACCGACCATCATCGAACGCGACGCCGTCAGCACGGTCGGCTGGTTCCTCCTCGCCGGGGTTCCGGTCCTGCTCGCCCTGGCCGGGACACTCATCTGGTTCCTCGTCGGACGGGCGCTGCGGCCGGTCGAGCGGATCCGCTCAACGGTCGCCGGTATCTCCTACCAGCACCTCGACGAACGCGTCGAAGTACCTTCCACCCGGGACGAGATCGAACGACTAGCCACCACCATGAACGACATGCTGGCCCGCCTGCAAAGCGCCGATGCGGCCCAGCGACGGTTCGTCACCGATGCCAGCCACGAACTGCGGAGCCCCCTGGCCACCCTGACAACAGGACTCGAAATAGCCGCCGCCGACCCTTCCGCCATGACCTGGCACGAGACGTCCACGATGCTGCAGACCCAGGCCCTCAGGATGGGCTACCTCGTGGAAGACCTGCTGACGCTGGCGAAGATCGATGACGCCGGACTCAGGTTCGACATGCAGGACGTCGACCTCGACGATCTTCTCCTCGACGAGCTGAACCGGCTCAAGACCGAGTCGCAGCACACCGTTCACGCATTCATCGAACCGGCCCGCATCACCGCAGACCCCCACCGCATCGCCCAGGTCATCCGGAATCTCCTGAATAACGCCGACCGGCACGCTGCTTCCACCATCACCATCACCCTGAGCTGCGGCCAAGGACCAGCAATTCTGACCATCGACAACGACGGCGACAGGATCCCCGCAACCCAGCGCGAACGCGTCTTCGAGCGGTTCGTCCGCCTCGACGAGAGTCGCACCCGCGAAAGCGGCGGCAGCGGGCTGGGCCTGGCGATCAGCAAAGACATCATCCGCGCCCACGCGGGTACCATCCACGCCACCCAGAACGCCGACGGTCACACACGCTTCCAAGTAATCCTGCCCCTGCAGCCCACTTCAGTCCCAACCATCGGCGGAAGTCAGCAATCACCGCTGGACAGGCCGACGGTCTCGGACCAAGCCCCCGGCGTAACCAGCCATCTCGAAGTGAATCCATAAGGGGAATCGACGCATTCGCACCCTCAACCAAAGCATCCCCGTGAGGAAGCATCCGCTCCACCGGTGACGCCCGCGACAGCACTCAACAAGACAAGAGTCGGCGGGACAGCGGTGTGCAGGACGGCGATAACCGTCGAGGACAGTCAGGGCCACCAGGGTCGCCGTTGACCGCGTTCTGCTCCACCACCACGACCATCACGACCATCAGGACCACCACGACACGATAGAAACGGGCTCCATGGACTTCCTGCACGCCATCATCCTCGGCATTGTCGAAGGCATCACCGAGTTCCTTCCGGTATCCAGCACCGGTCATCTCACCGTCGTCGAGAAACTCCTCGGCCTGCAAATCGACGATCCCGGTGTCACTGCCTTCACCGCGATCATCCAATTCGGCGCCATCCTCGCCGTGATTATCTACTTCCGGTCAGACATCGCCCGCCTCGCTACCGCGTGGTGGCGCGGGCTCCGGGATCGGGCAGCCCGCAACAACCCCGACTACCGGTTCGCCTGGTACGTCATCGCCGGATCCGTTCCCATCGGCATCGTCGGGTTCGCCGGCCGGGACCTGATCACCGGGCCGCTACGGAATCTCTGGATCGTCGTGGCCGGACTGATCGGCTGGAGTGTCGTCATGGCCGTCGCCGAACGCGTCGGCCGGCGCGACCGCGGCGAACAAACCCTCACGCTGAAAGACGCGCTGTTCATCGGGGTAGCACAATGCTTCGCGCTCATCCCCGGCGTCTCTCGATCCGGGGCGACCATCAGCGCAGGACTGATCAGGGGCCTTGACCGCGTCTCGGCGACCCGCCTGTCGTTCTTCCTCGCCATCCCTGCGCTCGTCGCGGCCGGCGTCTACGAAGGAGCATCAGAAGCAACAGCCATCACCGACACCGTCGGCTGGATACCCACCCTCATCGGCACCGCTGTCAGTTTCATCGTCGCCTACGCCTCCATTGCCTGGCTGCTGCGCCTGGTCGCGAAGCACTCGATCACCGTGTTCATCTGGTACCGCGTCGTCCTCGGCATGCTCATCGCAGGACTCCTACTCACCGGGGTGCTCACCGCAACCTGAGCCGCGCTGACACCACCGGCCGACATCCACCCGGCCGACATCACTCACCCTGGAGGACGCCGTGAATCTTGCCACCACCACCATCACCGTCCTCGTCCTCACCGCGGTTACGTTCGCCCTCGTCGCCCGGCTCGGCGTCGACCAACCCTGGCTGCAGCCCTGGGCGATCGCACGGGCCTTCGCACAGCTCGCTCTTCTCAGTGTGCTGCTGACCGGCATCATCGCCAATCCGGTCTGGGTGGCACTGTTCCTCACCGTCATGGTGCTCGCGGCTACCTGGGTCGTCACCCGGCGCCTGGACACCTCGTGGAGGCTCGCCCCCGCCCTGGGAGGGATCATCACGATCGCCGCTGCCGTTCCCGTCACGATCGTGTTCACCACCATGGCCGTCGACCTCACCACCCGCTACACCCTCGCTGTCGCCGGGATCATCATCGGCAACACCATGACCGTCACCACCCTCACCGGACGGACCCTGCTGCACTCCATCGTCACGGACCGCGACGAAATCGAAACCTGGCTCGCCCTCGGCGCAACACCCCGCCACGCTACCCTCCGCATCGCCCGTTCGGCCGCCACCACAGCACTCATCCCCTCTACCGACCAGACGCGGACGACCGGACTCGTCACCCTCCCCGGCGCCTTCGTCGGAGCCGTCTTCGCCGGCGCATCCCCCCTGGAAGCAGCCCAGTTCCAACTCCTCGTCCTGGCCTCCATCCTCACCTCGGCGGCGATAGCCGCCACCCTGACCACCACACTCCTCGGCGCCCCCACCAGAATCCCGATGACACTCACCCCACGGTGATGCACTGCACCGCGTCGCGGTGGACAGTCGGAGGTTGAGCCAGCCAAGTCTCATTTTCGAGGGCGGATGAGGGCTTCCACCGCAAAGTCTCACCCAACGACCTGCTCACGGGACCTCTCAATCGGACATAAAGCGCTGCGAAAACCATGCCACTCACCGCTGCGACTCACACCTGAAGGAGCCAGACCTGCCGCCACGTGCTGCCGATCGTCCAGTCAAAGGATCCTTTGCTTGGACTGCAGCAGTGTCAGTGTTGCCGGATAGCCTCTGAGCACTCGGAACGACGACTCGGAGGCGATGATGAATTTCCGCGTAGAAGCTGAGTGGACAGGCTGGTCTGGCGACACAGTCGTCAAGCTCACCGATGGCTCGTTATGGCGCCAGGACGAATACCACTACGAGTACCGCTACGCGTACCGCCCTTCCGTTGTCATCACCAACAACAAGATGACCGTCGAGGGGATGAGTAAGGCTGTGCGTGTACGACGGGTGGACTAAGGCCGATCCCGAACGACGCTTCAACGTTTCCAGCGGCGTGCTTCAGAACTTGACATCTTCTCAGGGCCCAGTCGATGCGAGGGAGTGGCCGACGATCAGTGACCAACACCGTAAGCGCAAACTAACGGTCGTACTCGGGCGTGCCTGCTTCAAGCTGGGCACTCCGAGCGTGATCAAGCAAGTTGGAGCCTCGCTTGCACAAGGTAGGGCAAGATATCTGTGGGAGATGCGCCAAGGATGGCTGTCACAGATGTTGATGTGGAAGGTAGACGATGGCGACGAACAACGAGCGGATCACAGAGAACCTGGTTCGCGACCGCCTACGAGATCTTGGCTACTACGCGCCGGACAACGGGGTCCGGATAGAGGAGCAGAAGAGCCAGATTGTAGAAGTATCGAAGTTACTGCGAGGTGCTTCCAAGACTGGAGGGTCGGGGACAGGCGCCCCCGAGTTCATTATTTCGTCAGATACGGTTCCTGACTTGATCCTCGTACTCGAATGCAAAGCTGACGTCAACGCGCACGAGAGCACTTTTAGGGATAGACCTGCCGGCTTCGCTGTGGACGGCGTACTGCACTACGCAAAAGCATTGTCGAAGAGCTTCCAGGTGATCGCGATTGCAGTAAGCGGTCAGACTACTGCGGAGCTGCGCATATCGACGTTCCTCCATGCCAAAGGCGCCGCAGAGGCCCGAGACTTGACCGCTCGTTCCGGCACTGCAATCACCGAGATAGTAACCATGGAAGATTACCTCGATGCTGCTCAGTTCGACCCCCTTGTGGAGAAAGCTCGTATTGCCGATCTAATGAGCTTCTCCCGCGATTTGCATGTTTTCATGCGCGATTACGGAAAGCTTACAGAGGCCGAAAAGCCATTGCTCGTTTCAGGAACACTGCTCGCACTACGTAATGAAGCGTTTGCCAAGGGATATATGCACTACAAGCCGGAAGAACTACAACGGCAGTGGTGGCGCGTGCTTCGCGATGAGCTGGAAGCGGCAGAAATCCCTCACGCCAAGAAAACGAATATGACGCAGCCTTACTCGACCATCAGCGTTCATCCTGAATTGCGTCGATCGACTCCTACCCATCCTCGCGGCGTTCTCTTCGAACTAATTCAGATGCTCGCGGTTCACGTACTACCGCTAACTAAGACATATGAAGGTTTCGACATTGTTGGGCAGTTTTATGGAGAGTTCCTAAAATACACCGGAGGTGACGGTAAGTCACTTGGCATTGTCCTCACACCTCGTCACGTCACAGAACTATTCGCTCGCCTAGCAAACGTCAACAAGAATAGTGTAGTTCTCGACACCTGTGCTGGTACCGGCGGATTCCTCATCTCCGCAATGAACCAGATGCTTTCCTCCGCTGTGACTGAAAGCGAACGTGAGAATATTCGCAAGAACCAACTTGTCGGAGTTGAACAGCAACCGGGCATGTATGCTTTAGCTGCCTCAAATATGATTCTACGTGGTGACGGGAAAGCTAACCTGTACCAGGGCTCATGCTTCGACACCGCAGTCAGCAAAGCAGTGAAAGAACACAAGGCAACTGTGGGGCTTATAAATCCCCCGTACAATCAGAAGGGTCAAGGCCTAAACGAACTGTCGTTCGTACAAAACCTGCTAGATGCGTTAGAACCAGGGGCAACTGGCATCGCCATTGTTCCAATGTCATGTGCCACTTCCAAGAGTGTGGAGAAGAATAAGCTTCTTCGCTTCCACACCTTGAAAGCAGTCATGTCTATGCCGGCAGAACTTTTCTCGCCGGTAGGAGTAATCACCTGCGTCATGGTGTTTACAGCTCATCGCCCACACGAGGAGTCGAATCAAAAGACTTGGTTCGGATACTGGCGGAATGATGGCTTTGTGAAGACAAAGCATCTAGGGCGAGTCGATCTCAACGGCACCTGGCCCTCCATCCGTGAGAGCTGGGTAGAAGGAGTACCGAAACAACGAGGTTCACTCTGGCCGGTCTGTTACAAGGCGAGTCGGAGTGGACGACGAGTGGTGTGCCGAGGCGTATATGGAGACCGATTATTCCACCCTCACTGAGGCCGATTACGCTAAGTCAGTTCGGGAGTATGCCGTGTATGTGATGACGCAAGCGCAATCGGGAACTGACGATGAAGGTATCTGAACTCTTCGAGGTTAGGTATGGGCAGAGCCTGGAACTCAACAGGCTCTCCCACGTGTTCGCACCCGAAGGCGTCAACTTTGTGAGTAGAGCAATGACGAATAACGGAGTAACTGCGCGAGTAGTACTTCCGGCGAACGTAGCGCCCGCACCAGCCGGTGAAATATCAGTTGCGTTGGGCGGCAATGGAGTCTTATCAAGCTTTGTTCAACCTGAACCGTTTGTGTGTGGTCGAGATGTTGCGATTCTAAAACCTCTAGACAGCTCGATGACACTGCAGGAAAAACTGTGGTGGTGCCGTTGCATCCTTGCTAATAAGTACCGATTTTCCTACGGGCGGCAAGCTAACCGGACGCTTTCGAACCTCAACCTTCCGGACGTCGTCCCTGAATTTGTCACCCAAACAATTGCCCCCACACTGAGCACCGCTCGCGCACCTGCTGGATCACCGAGTCAGCTTCCACCCGTGGATCAATGGGGTACGTGGAGACTAGATGAGCTATTCACACTCCTCAAAGGCAAGCGTCTAACCAAAGCTTCCATGAAGCCGGGTTCGGTTCCGTACATCGGTTCCTCGGAAAACCGCAACGGTGAAACGGCGCGAATTGATCACCCAGCACAATTCCCGGGTCATGTGATAACGGTTCCCTACAATGGAAGCGTCGGCCACGCCTTTTACCAACCCGAACCTTTCTGTGCGGGCGACGACGTGCACGTTCTAGTACCAAAGGAGGAGCTCTCCGCAGCCACCCTCCTAGGTGTTTGTACAATTATCCGAGTAGAAAAGTATCGGTTCGGTTACGGACGTAAATGGCACCTCGGCAGAATGAAAGAAACTAAGGTTCGACTGCCTAAGGGGAAGAATAATGGTCCCGATTGGAAAGTGCTCGAAGACTACATCCGAAGTTTGCCTTTCAGTTCTCTTGTACCTGTCGACTCAAACTAAGTGTGCGGAATCCTGACAGCAACAGGTAGTCATGGGTTAGTTCAAGCCGTCCTTTCTAATAAGTTATGAACTTTTCAAAAATTCAGCGGTACACTTTTTAAAACCAAGTAGAAATTTAGGAAACTAACATGGCGCAGCGTGTACAGGTTGAACTGGTCGATGACCTCAATGGTGAAGTGGCCCAAGAGACCGTGCGTTTCGGGGTGGACGGCACCGAGTACGAGATTGACCTGTCTACGGAGAACGCGGAGAATGTCCGTGCCACCCTCGGTGAGTATGTGGACAAGGCCCGCAAAGCCAGTAGGCGGCGCGGCCAGGGCCGTCAGTCCCCCACCACCTCCGGATCGGGGTTGCCAGGGAAGGCGAAGCGTGAGGAAACGCAGCGGATCCGTGAGTGGGCGCAGGAAAACGGACACAACACCAGCACCAGGGGCCGGATCTCCCAGTCCATCGTCGACGCCTTTAACAAAGCACACTAGCCGCTTCCCCATGGTTCACAGCAGTACCCGTCGCTGCTCGACGCTGGCAGTGACCGCCGCACGGCGCGGCGGCTCGCAGCAGGGATGGAGGCCGGTTGCCGAAGGGCAGCCGGCCTCTTCGTCGTCCTGAGCGCTCGAGCTTCCGGCAGTGTCGTGATGGCTGGCGGTGACCTGGCGATGAGGACGATCAGTGAGGCCACTGGGTTCACATCCTTCATGCTGCGTCCTGGGCCGTGTCCCGCGCCTGCGGTTCACCTCGTCGGCGTGGCCCATCCGGGCAGCGCCATTCAAATGAACGTAGCCCGTCACGGTCTGGCTCCCTGCCAGCCGGGCAGGACCTCATCAAGCCACCGCTGCCGGTCCCGTCGAAGCCGGCCCTTCCGCTGCCAGGTGCGTTGCCGGCCAAGCCACACGGCGAGGACCGTCTCGTCCGGGTGCCGGACACGGTCGTGGAACGGAAACCGGCCCATTTCAGCCCTGAATTGCCGAACCTCGTCGAGGCGCCGCTCCCACAGCGCATCCGCGTTGCCTCTCCGGGTCCCTTCCCACTCCCCCAGCGCGTTCAAAGCTTGGATCCTGTCGGGGGTGAGGGTGCCGGCGTCGTGGCTCCTGCGCTGGTTCTCCACCCACCGATACAGCACGCGGCTGTCCTGGCTGTCGTTCTGCGCCGGGATTCTTCCGTGCTCGCGCACATGGGCTGTGAGGCGGGCGTAGTGCTCCCACCACGCCTGCTCCCGGGTGCGCCGGCGGTGCTTCCTGTTCGCCGGCCACGCGGGCTGGTCATGGATCAGCCAGCACACGTCGAACCATGCCGGGTCCCGGTCGATCTGCCGGTCGACGGCCCGGATCACGCGCTTCACGGCGACCCGGCACCAGGCGGCGATCATCGGGGCCGGCACCCCGCGGGAGTACATGAGCAGCCACTCCTGCCTGCTCTCACACGCCTCCCCTGGGCCATCGTCCTCGGACACGATCGGCTCATCCACGCGCGAGGATGAACCCGGCCAGCTCATCCATCGGGTCCCCCCGCCCGCCAAATCCCGGCTCGTCTATCCGGCCCACTTGGCCCAGCTGGTCTGATTGACCGATCCGGCCTTTCTGGCCTGTCTGGTCCGTACTGTTCGTGCGGTTCATGGTGTCGAGGGTAACCAGAGGACACACGAGACGAGAGTGCGGCGCACCCACCTGTGGACAGCTTTGAGCTCCACCCTCACGGGCTCCACCCAACCACACCTGGATGCCCCACACCCCGTGTGTCAGCAACCGGGCCCGGCGGGCAGGATCGGCTTTCCAAATAATCGAACTTGTGTTCTATTTTAAGGAACCTGTCCGAGGGACGGCAGGCAGGATCAGGAGAAACAGCCCATGGCGATCACGACCACCCACCGCAGGAACACCACCCACCAGCCCACCCCCGCAGGAGGCGGCAGGGCAGGGGGCAGGACGGGTGGTGGGGCCAAGGGTGCAACGAAGGGTGGGCAGGGCGTCGATCTGGTGCTCGATGAGACTGCTGCCGTCCGGTTCCTTCCCTCGGGGCTCCCGCTGGCGCTGCGGTGGCGGGGCGGCCTCTGGCAGGTCATCGGCACGCCCGCCTCCTGGCCCAGCCCGAGCAACCAACCCGGGCTCGCCTCTGCCCCTCCTCCCCTGCCCGAGTCTGGTGGTAGTGCTGGCACCCGGTTTTGGCGGTTCCAGGCCCAGACCGGGCCGGCGTCCCCGGTCCTGGAATTCGAGATGAGCGCCGACCCACATTCGACGAACTGGCGGCTGCGCCGCGTCACCACCGTCGACGGCTTCTAACCTCGGGCTTTCATGAGGGCGGTTCAGCGAGGCGTGTTAAGAGCTGAAAGGTGCCCCTGACGTGGGAAAATGTAGTTACCACACTGCATTTTCATGTCACATCAAGGAGCACCTTTCTGGTGAGTCACAGTACCAACTTCTACCCGTCCGTTCGTGTCGATCCGGCAGGCGCCGGGGTGGTGTCCCAGGCTGGTGGGCTGATCCTCACGAACACGGTCCGGGTCTCCGGGATCGGCGCCGGACTCTCGGAGGCGTTGGCGCCGTGGCGTAAGCCGTTCGCGGTGCACGATCCGGCCAAGATCCTCACCGACCTGGGCTTGTCGTTGGCGACCGGCGGCGACTGCCTCTCCGACGTTGACCGGCTCCGCGCCCAACCCGAGGTCTACGGCCGTGTCGCCTCGGACCCGACGGTGAGCCGGCTGATCACAACCCTGTCGACCACGGCCCCGGCGAAGGCGCTGACTGTGATCAACACAGCCCGTGCCGCAGCCCGAGCCCACGTCTGGGCAGCCGCGGGGAAACACTCGCCGTTGCACGGGGTCAGCGTCAAAGCGCCACTAGTCGTGGATCTGGACGCGACCTTACTCACGTCGCACTCGGACAAGGAGGACGCCCGTCCGACGTGGAAGAAAGGGTACGGGTTCCACCCGTTGGCTGCCTTCCTCGACCACGGCGCCGAGGGGACCGGGGAACCTTTGGCGGTCCTGCTCCGGCCGGGGAACGCGGGCTCGAACACCGCAGCCGACCACATCCAGGTCACGAAGGACGCCCTGGCTCAGTTGCCGAAAGGGTTCCGGTCGGGCAGGCGAGTGATGATCCGCACCGATTCCGCCGGCGGCACCCACGACTACCTGGACTGGCTCACCCACCCACGCCGGAACCTGGGCTACTCGGTGGGGTTCCCGCTGCACGGGGCCGTCGAAACCGTCCTGCCCCAGGTTCCGAGAACGGCGTGGACGAGGGCGTATAACAGTGACGGAGTAGAGCGGGACGGGGCATGGGTCGCGGACATCACCGGGATGCTTGACCTCACCTCCTGGCCGGCCGGGATGCGCGTGATCGTCCGCAAGGAAGTCCCCCACGTCGGTGCGCAACTGCGGATC
>NZ_JADOUS010000017.1:0-17485 GCF_015752045.1 Arthrobacter sp. CAN_A2 | reverse complement strand
AGTAACAGGACCACCGTGATGGACGTGGAAGCATCACCGACCACCGCCACAGTCAGCGGCAGAATCGTCACACCCACCTGCCAGAATCAAACACATCAGGCAGCCAGTAAGCCCCGATCACACCAACGAAACCGCCTCATGAAAGATCGAGGCTAACACACCCGAGGCGTGCTCGATGAAGATCTTTTTACAGCCGGCGGCCTCGAGCGCGTCAGTTTGACCATCGAGATTCTGCTCCCGGGTCGAAACGCGCGCATATCCAACAGCTGCCATGGGCCAACTGTACTGCGAACGTGCCTGGCAGCACATAGCTCTCGGACACGACCCATGAAACACAACACGCCGTTCCTGACGATCCTACGCGCAAGTGTCTCGTGGACGGTCGTTCACGGCAGTCGGCAGTCGGCAGTCGGCAGTCGGCAGTCGGACCACTATTGACGTCGGCTTGACGACGATTGACCACCAACGCTCACTTCCCATGGGATTGTGCACGCCGAGCTATCGGCTCCCGGACGTTCTTCAGCAACTATCCCTGGGGTGGGGATATGGACATCTGGGGCTTCGTCGTTTGGCAACCATCGCTGTAATAGCGCGGGCTCGCCCTCGCCTGCCGCTGCGGAGCCGTCTGCAGAGCCATCACACTCTGGCTCCACGCGTCACGAGCAACGCCAAGGGCGGCACCTCAAGACGAAGCTCGACGCTGAGCGATCGGCGTCGAGCTTCGTCGTCTCGTGGGGCTCAGCGTTTCTCCCAGCGGAAGCGCCTGATCGCGACCAGGTAGGGCACCACGATCCAGGCCAGGAGAGCAGCGGCCGCGGCGCCGGCCGTCGACAGGTCCAGCGGGCTCGCACCCCAGCCGGCCAGCAGCAGGTTCTGCAGCGCTCCGCCCGGTGTGAGCCGGGCGAGCGTCTCGACACCGTCGTCGAAGGCGGTCCAGAAGAACGATGCGAAGACCACGGCGAAGAACGGGAGGGTGGTGATCTGCGCGGCAGCTGCTGACGGCGTGTAGATGCTCGTGAGCATGCCCGCCGTCGCGCAGAGGGCGAGGAAACCGAGGACGACGCCGAGCACCACGAAAGGCCGCGCGGGGGCGTCCATCCCCGCTGTCCCGAACCCGACCGCGATGATGACGAGCTGTCCGGCTACGAGGGCGACGATCGGTGCCAGCATGCCGAGCCAGATCACGGTGTCGGAGGACTCGCCGCTGCGTAGCCGCTTCAGGAAGAGCTCCTCGCGGCGCGTGGCCATGGTCGTCGTCGCCGTCAGGTACACGCCGAGCAGGGCGACGGTCATGAGGGTCAACCCCGCCATGATGGCGGTCGACTCGGGGTCGACCATCTGCTCCGCGCCGAAGTAGTAGAAGTACACGGCCATGGCGATCGGCATCAGGACGGCCCCCAGGAGCACCGTCTTGTTGCGGAAGATGATGCGCAGCTCCATGAGGGCGATGGAGGTGATGCGGCTCGCGGCCGACGGGCTGTGGATCGTGGTCGGGGGGATCTCTGCGAGGGTGGTCATGGTTCTCTCCTGTCAGGGGGCTGGTGGGTCGGAGGTCAGTCCGTGGCGCCGAGGCTGACCCGGCGGAAGACCGCCGCGAGGGAGGCCTCCGAGGCGGACAGGCGATCCAGACGGACACGGTTGCCGTCCGCCCAGGACAGGACCCTCCAGAGATCCTGCTGAAGGTCCAGGGAAGCCACGTTCACCCGGGTGCTGTGGGGGGTCGGAGTGAAGTCGGGGGACAGCCCGAGCCCGCCGAGCTGCAGGACGTCGACGGACGCGTCCACCTCGAAGGAGATGACCGACGGCTCATGCGCCAGCACCTCCCGGAGAGTGCCTTCCACGGCGATCCTGCCGCTGTGCATGATCGCGAGGCGGTCCGCGTAGCGTTCGGCCTCCTCGAGGTAGTGGGTCGTCAGGACCACCGTGGTCCCGGCGTCGTTCAGGCCCTGGACGAGATCCCAGGTCCGTTCTCTCGACTCCGGATCGAGGCCCGTGGTCGGCTCATCGAGGAACAGGAGGTCCGGTTCGTTGGCTGTGGCGAGGAGCAGATCGAGGCGACGCCGCTGGCCGCCCGAGAGCATCTTCACGCGGGTGGTGGCCTTCGCCGCGAGATCGAGGGCCTCCAGCCCGGTCGCGATGACGTCGGCCTGCTTCCTGGGCCGCGGGGCCGCGGAGAGGCGGAGCCAGAGCCGGCAGGTCTCCTCGACCGTGAGGTCGTCGGCGAACCCGGCCTCCTGCAGCATGATGCCCAGGCGGGGCCGGATCGCGGCCCTGTCGCGATGGGGGTCGCCGCCCAGGACGGACACCCGGCCGGCAGTCGCCGGGCGATGCCCCTCGAGCGTCTCCATGGTGGTGGTCTTGCCCGCGCCGTTGGTGCCGAGCAGGGCGAAGAACTCCCCGTTCCGGATGGACAGGTCGATGCCGCGGACTGCCTCGTAGGGGCCGTAGGAGCAGCGCAATCCCTCGGCGGACACCGCGATCGTGTCGGCGGGGTCTCCGGCGTCGGCCCGATGTCCGTGCCGGGAGGAGAGGGCCTGGGTGCTGGATGAAGTGGTCATGGATCAATCCTCACCAGCTACTCCGGCACGCGTCAGTGGCTGTCCGTCACGACCCCGTCCGGTGGTTCCCACGTCGGGACCGTGACAGATGTCATGGTCCTACGATGGGGACCATGGCGCCATTCACCCCTCGACGCAGGACCCCGGTTCGGGTGACCACGGAACAGCACGAGATCATGCCCGTGCCGGAGATCGGCCGGGGTGTCAGGGCTACCTGGCGCTACACGGTGGTGACGATCGCGGTCTGGGGTGTCTTCGTCAATGCGGTCGCCACCTTCGTGCTGCTCGGTGGTGCCGGGTACGGGATGCAGCCGCTCGACCTCGTGATCCTCGTGCTCGTGACGGCGTCCACGGCATCGCTGGTCCGCTACTGCTGGTTCTTCAAGTCCGGACTGGGCGGCGGGCTGCCGGCCCGCCCCTACACCCTGGGCCTGCTCCTGCCGGCCGGCGCCCTCTGGTTCGTCGGTCTGGCCCAACCGCATGCCCTGTGGGTGGGGGCCGTTCCCCTCTGGCTGGCGTGCAATGCGCTGGCAGTCGTCGTCGGCCGGCGCGCCCGGTGGTGGATCCTCGGTGTCGGGCTGGTCGTGCTCGTCGCGCATGGACTCCTCGGCCTCCTGCTCGGGCAGGGCATCGGTGGACCCTCCTGGGAGGACGGCTCGGTGGGTGCCCTGGCGGTCTGGGCGCTGATGTCTCCGGGCCTCTACGTCGCGAGCATCTGGTGGTGGGACATCGTGCTGCGCCTCGACGACAGCCGCCGCACGTCCGGGGAGCTTGCGGTGACCAAGGAGCGATTGCGCTTCGCCGCCGACCTGCACGACATCCAGGGGCACCACCTCCAGGTGATCGCGTTGAAGACGGAGCTCGCAGGCAGGTTGCTCGACGTCGATCCCGCGGCCGCCCGCATCCAGATCGCGGAGGCGCAGCAGCTGGCCCGGACCGCGCTGGAGGACACCCGCGCCCTCGTCCACGGATACCGCACGGTGTCCCTCGCGGCCGAGGCGGCCAATGCCGCGGAGGTCCTCCGCGCCGCGGGCATCGAGTGCTCGGTGGACGTCGACGCCGAGGAGCTGCCGTCCGAGGCGAGGACCCTGTTCGGCCTCGTGATCCGTGAGGCCACGACCAACATCCTCCGTCACAGCGAGGCGACCACCGTGACACTGCGCCTCACCCGCTCCGGCGTCGGATCCGTCCTGACGGTGCTGAACGACGGCGCGTGTGGCGGCGTCGATGCCCGCCCCGGCGGTTCCGGCATCGATGGGCTCCGCCGTCGGTTCGAAGCCGTCGGGGGAGGGATCGAGGTCCGGCGGGAAGGCGGTCTCTTCCGGCTCACGGCCAGAACGTCCGGGCGACCGGCCGCCGGTGGTGCCGTGCCCGCTGCTGTCCCTGTCCCGGACGTGCAGGAGTCGGGCCTGCGGACAGAGGCGGCCGAAGACTCGGCCGATCCCGCCGCCCACACGGTCGATTCCCGCCGGAGTCGGCGATGATCCGGGTGGTCCTCGCCGACGACGAGCATCTCATCCGGGGCGCGCTCGTGGCGCTGCTGGGGCTGGAGCCCGACCTCGAGGTGGTGGCGAGTGCGGACAACGGGACCGACGCCCTGCGGCTCGCGAAGGAGCACGTCCCCGACGTGTGCGTCCTTGACCTCGAGATGCCGCCGACCGACGGCATCTACACCGCGGAGGAGATCCTCCGGACGGTGGCCACGCGCGTGGTGATCGTCACCCGGCATGCGCGGCCCGGTGTGCTGCGGCGGGCCCTGGCGAGCAGGGTGTCCGGGTTCGTCCCGAAGTCCACTCCTGCCGACCAGCTGGCCAACGTCATCCGGGATGTCGCCGCGGGCCGCCGCTACGTGGATCCGGACATCGCGGCCAGTGCCCTGTCCGGTGAATCGTGCCCGCTCACCGTCCGTGAACTCGACGTCCTGCGGCACGGCCGGCAGGGCGCCAGCCTGCAGACGATCGCGCGCGAACTGCATTTGGCGCCGGGCACGGTCCGGAACTACGTGTCCTCCGCGATGACCAAGCTGGACGCGACGTCGCGCCATGAAGCCGCGACGCTGGCCTGGGAGCAGGGCTGGATCTGAGACGCCCGGCCCAAGGTTCCGCCCATGGGCCATCGTCGAAAAGAACACGGTCGTCCGTGATGGAGTGGAGATGCCCAGACTGAGAGGCGCCGCACGGGCGGGTAAGCCGAAGTTCGCGCTGGCGGTCGAGCCGGCAAAGCATCCGGGCCGCGCAGAGCGCACTCCGCAATGAGCTCAAACACGAGGATCACATAGTCGAGCCGCCACCCGAGCGCCGCGTGATGCTCACAAACAGCACTGGTCCAGCCAGACCATCTCAACAACCCGATCAAGAACGACTTGCCTGCATTCAGGCGAAATACACGTCGGTCATCCGTGGTCCAGTCAAAGGATCCTTTATAGGCTCTGACGAGCGGTGAATTAGTGCGGCAGGTTAGCGGAATCGAGGTATTGCTGCAGGGCTGCTTCCGATACCCGGTAGGAGCGGCCAAAACGGATACCGTTCATCGCCCCGGACTGCACCAGCCGATACACCGTCATCTTCGAAACCCGCATCTGGGCGGCGATCTCCGCGACAGTCAGAAGATTTTCCGTTGGGCTGTTATTGACCGTTGTCACATCTGCTCCTTAGATCTCGCTAGGTTCAGGCGCCACTTCTGTTACTCCTTCACCATGGGTTTCCCTCCCGTGGATTGCACGAGTAGTCGCTACCTGTTTCCTGGTTGTGCGAAACAAGTAGCTTGATGGCACCTCGTCCTGATGGTGCCCTGACCCTCCTCCACCGGCAGTAACCAGCCTGAGCCGACCAGCTCCGGGCCCGCTACGGGTATCGCCGGATGTCACTTTCTCTGACCCCCATCCACATCTGGCTGCCGATCGTCGGTCAGGGATGAAGCGTGCTGGACACTGCTGCGCCCCCAGATCATGGAGCTCACCGAACCGCTACCAAACTCCCCCTGCCGCTCCAGTCAAAGGATCGCTCAGTGATAATCCTCGAGCACCTCTTACTCGTTGATCAGCCGGAATCGCTTGTGCTTCTCAACGATTACGCATCTCTCGGCGACGGTTGGCGCGCATGAAGCTGAGCAGACTTCCGACGATTGTCGCGAGGCCGCCGATCATGCCACCGACGACGGCGCCCTGGGCCATTCCCCCGAAGAAACCTTCTCCCGGGGTCACCTCGATGCGAGGAAGGGTCAGCAACGGCTGACCGGTGAAGACGGTGTACGTCATAGCTGCGAAGGTCAGCGTCATCATGACACCGAAGACAACAGTGCTCACCATCGTGGACCGGGCGCCGGCGTTCTCGGCAAGCTTCTGCATGTTCACGTCTCGCCGTCTGGCGTACCAGACGGCTGCCCCCGATGGCAGGAGTGTCACTACCAGCAGGACCACCGGTAGCAGGAGGAACCCGAACACGGAGGCGACGAAAGCGCTCAGCAGGCCCGCGCTGCGCAGGAGTGCGAGGTGCGGATGATGTGTGCCGCGGCCTCAGTATTCTGCGTGCAAGAGGGCCTCAAGCGCCTGACGGTGTCGGCGGTATGCAGCACTGCCGGCTCTGGTGATCGTGTAGGTCGTCGTGCTTCCGTGCCCACGTCCGGACTTGCTGACTTTGACGTAGCCAGCGGCTCGCAGTGCTGACATCTGCTTGGACAAGTCTGAGTCCGAGAGCTGGAGGTGGGTGCGCAGGAAGGAGAAGTCGGTGCCGCTGGTGGCGGCGAGGATAGCCATCGCCGCAAGCCGCTTAGGGGCGTGAATGACCGCGTCGAGGTCAGTGAGCGGCGAACTCACGCCAGTCGCTCTCGGACCTGCTGAACGGCGCGGGGATATACGACCCGCTCATACACCCAGGTCATAGTCAGCGTCGTGACGAAGATGGCACCGAGCCCCGCTTGCCACTCAAGGAGCATCCACACCGCTACGCTGACCACCGCGGATCCAGCCAGTGCCACGAAGCACCAACGGTACGCGCGCTTGACCTCCTTAGGTGCCGACCTCATCCTCGGCGAGGTACCCCACTTGGCCCGGTAGGCGACATAGAACAAGCTCACGGCAATGATCGCAGCGACCTGCAACGCGAATCCCGCTGCCCCCTGGCCCTGGCTGATGAGCAAAGGCCCCGCCACCATCGCGGTGAAGAAACCCGCCATCAGGGGTTGGTACCACCACTGGGTCACGGGGTAGTTCACGAACGGAGCGGCACCGGCCACTTCAGCGTCCCGCAGGGCATCCCGAGTATTTTCCATAACGGAAAGCATCTCAAGAGCTTTCCACTTGCGCAAGTGTCAGGTCGCACCGCCGCGCGCATCCGATGGCGCCAGAGCCTTCACTCGCCTCGGCCGAGGGGCATCAGCTTCCTGTCGTGGTGCGGCTGATCGCGCGCCAGGATCTGGCCCCGAGCAGGAACGCGATGGCGGCGATGAGGGTGGGAACGACGAGCCAGGACCAGTCGCCGCTCCAGCCGATGCCGAAAGCTTCAGCGGTGGAGTATGCGGTGACGTCGACGGTGAAGAACCTGGCTTCTGCTTCTGTGGATCCGGTGGATTCGAGGGCGGCGAGCATCCCGAACGCGTAGGACAGGAAGACCGTCCAGTAGATCAGCAGGGCCGCTCCGGCGAAGATCACCCCGATGGACAACAGGGGCCTGCGATGGGTGTCGCCAGCGTACTGCTCAGCGAGGGCTTTCGGTGAGCCCAGGTCGTGGAGGCTGGTGTGCGTCCCTCGGGGGTCACCGGCCAGGGTCTGCCGGAGTTCCTTGAGGGTTGATCGGCGTTCCTTGCCGGGCATGACTGCTTCCAGATGCCAGTCGAGTCGGGTGAGGTACATGCCGGTTCGTAGTCGGTCACCGAGGGAGCGGTGGAGTGTTTTCGTTGATCCGGGCGCGTTCTCAGACATGGGGTGTGTGCTCCTTCTCGGTGGCGGCGTCAACGGCGGTCGCGACAACCCGCCACTGATCCTTCAGGGTTGCTCGCGCCGTGTTGCCTGCTTCTGTCAGGGCGAAGTACTTCCGCGGCGGTCCGCTCGTCGAGGGGGCCATGCGTGTGCTCACGAGTCCGTCTCGTTCGAGTCTGCTGAGCAGCGGGTACATCAGCCCGGTGGTCACCTCCAGGCCCAGGTCCGCGAGACGTTCGATGAGCTGATACCCGTAGGACTCTTCGTCGGCAATCAGGGTGAGCGTCAGCAAAGGCAGAGCTGCCCGAGTGGACTGTGCATCCTGCTGCGCCTGAATTCTCGACATAGTAGTAATAAACCATTAATACTGGAACGGCACAAGTGTGACCTGCTACCGATATGGCGTATGCGCCGCCACGCGAACCGCATGCCGATCCTCGGCGGTCCAGTCAAAGGATCCTTCACAAGAATGGTCGTTCGCGGGTGATGTGACCCGGCGGGCTTTACAGGCTAACTACTTAGAGACACAATCTAGTCATGGAAGTCCCCAGCTCAAATCCGCCAACAACAGAAAGTGCTGACTGGCCCAGTGATTGGCTGAGGGCCACCCTGGGCTTCCTCTGCCTCCGCGCACTCTCCGCTGGTCCTTCCTACGGATACGCGATCATCAGCGAACTGGAGAGCTGCGGCTTCGGCGCCGTCAAGGGCGGAACCCTGTACCAGCTCCTGACCCGCTACGAAACAGCAGGCCTCGTCACCACGGAATGGCGGGCCGGCGACGGCGGGCCCGGCCGCAAATACTTCGCCCTCACCGAGAAGGGCCACGCCGAACTCACACGCCTCAGCGCCGACTGGCTGCGCTTCACCGATGCCACGACCCGCTACCTCGACCGACCCACCACGGAGGGCTCCGCATGATCCAGCAGACCAGCGACAAAAAGTGGTTCGACCAGCTCATCCTGGAACTCCGACTACGCCAAGTCCACGGAAGCGCCATCGGCGACACCATCGCAAGCGCCAAGGAACTCCTGCGCGATACCGGCCAACGGGCCGAGGAAGCGTTCGGGCCCGCCCGCGACTACGCCGAGGCACTCGAGCTTCCCTCCGCACCGAAACACGAGTGGGTGCGGAAAGCGCTCTGGCCCTCAACGCTCGGACTCCTGGCCTTCCTGCTGTTCAACCAGGCACTCGTTCCCTGGACCCGGTCCGAACTCTTGCTGGTTTCCCCTGCACAGCTGGCTTTCCTCGCCACACCAGTGGTGCTCATCGCCTTCCTGCCGCTCTACCTCGACGCCATCATCCGCCGGATCTGGCTCTGCGTCGGTATCAGCGGTATCGGCGCACTCTCAGGAGTCCTATCAGCCGTCACCGCCCCGGAAAACCGGGCAGAAGCATGGCTGGCCGTCGACCCGCTGCCCTGGCTGATCGGCAGCGCCCTGGTCATGGTGGCATTCTCGATCAGGAACACCACCCAATCAGCCTTCACAACAGGCGACGATGACATCACCGACCCCAGCTCGCCGACCGCAAATAACACCGGAACCGGGATGAAAGTCTTCGTCCAGATCACTAACTGGCTCTTCCCTTTACTCGCCCTCTTCATGCTCGGCCTCGCACTAGCACTGCGATGACACTGGGATGACACTGCGCTGACTCTGCCAGGGCCACCTGCCACTCCACGCGGCAGCGCACGCGTGGCAGGAGACCGCCCAGAGTCGCCTTTGTGATGCGCGCTGCGCATTGCGTTCCGTATTGCCGTTATGCCCTGCCGCGGGCATGAGCCTGAGGCGGTTATGTCTTGCTCGGGTCAGCGGGTCTCTCGGGGCGCCGTTTGCGAACGTAGAAGCAGTCCGGGAAGCGTGTCGTGGCCGCTTCCCATCCGTCTTTCCGGGATGGTAATGCTCGCGGTGAGAACACTGACACCCGCATGATTTCCCACCTCTGATCGTCGTGCTGCTCGAGAACGTGCTCGCCGTGGAAGGAGCGGATCAGTCGCCAGCCCTGCCGTCCGGCTTCGGCGAGATGGACCATCTCCTCGCCACGAGACACCGGGCCGAGGATCCGGGTGGCGTCGCCGTGATCCTCGCGCGGTGTGTACGTCGGGTCGAAACGCTGTTGAACAGCCTGGCGCGTAGTGCCCAGGAGTGTCCCAATTCTCGCCCAACTCACGCCGGCCTCGTGAGCAGCCCGCACAGCTTGTCCCTGGAGTTCCGTGGAAGTACGAACAAGGTCATGGAAGGCGATGACGGAGGCCAGGAGTTGCTCGGTCGTCGGCGACGCGGGACCGTCGGTAGGCACTGCTCCGCGGTGGACGGCGAGCTTGGAGAGCTCGACAGACAGTTGCGGGTCCAGGGTGTTGCTCACGGGGTCGTGTCACCGTCGGCGGGGCGCCAGGGCTGGGTCCGAGGGGTTGGCCTGGGTCTCTCGGTCCGTCGAACCAAAAGCCAGACAATGCCCGCAATGACAGCCGCCCAGCCGGCGACGCTGATGATGATTCCCGGGACGCCGATCCCAACGACAGCCCCGAACACCCCAAGCGCCAGACCGATAATGATGAGGGCAAGCAGTGTGGTGCGGGTGGCTCGAACCTTCGAGGCTGTAGTCATGAGGCAAGTTTTACTTGCCTTCATGAGGAAGTCAATGACTGAGAATCGGTCACTGCGCACGACGCAAACCTGCGAGCACTCACCGCCTTGGCTCGTTCCAGCATCTTTCGGGTCGTCGAAGGGGTCATCCAATCAAAGGATCCTTTGACTAGACGCCCGGGGGCCACCTGTAGCCGCCGAGTGCCGGCTGCACCTGAACAGCGCATGGGTGACATAGGGTCGTTTCATGTATCCCGGGTTTGACATTGTTCCGCTCGACGGAAGTCCCTCCGACAACTTCACAGGAATCGACTTCACCGCTTCCGTTCGCGGTCCTTCCGTATATGACACGCGTCTAGTTGAAGATCAGGTCATGAAAGCTTTGGAGCAGGAGCTGACAAAGGCAGGATTTGCCACACGCCGCTGTCGACTTCCAGGTGTCGGGTCCCCAGCCACCGGCGCACCCCCCTTTTACGAATTCTTGAACTGGATTCACGAGAACTGGGACTTCCTCAAGGGAGTGGCCTCCACCATTGTAAGTTGGGTCGTCTTCGTTCAAGGCAAGGCTCGTCTCCTCGAGAGGACACTCAACAATCGCGCGCTCGACCCTTACAAACCCTCGGTCTTCGTTGAGCTATTGGTGCGGACCACAGCAGACGGGAGCGAGGAAGTAGGAGATGCAGCTTACTCGATTGGGGCTTTCCTTCAGTATTTGCCGCACCTTAGTGCATGTCTAGCTGAGGAATTCCCCGAACAGAGATTCACACTACGAGTATCGAACAAGAGCGGCATCCTGCCTTATACCCACTTCAAAGTCGCAGAGATCCGTCGGTCAGACGTCGCCAAAGTGGTGCGTTACATGAATACTCGTCGTGGACTTACTGGCGTCAGAGCAGTCCTCCTATACCGGCAATTCGGTGTCCTCACACGCCTTCGACCGGTTAGGTCGATGGACGAATTCTTTCGGCTGATGGTGGGTCGGTAAGTGGATGACCCCCAGCCTTGGGCGTGACAAGCCACCAAATTCGCCGGCCGTGGCTACCGCAACGCGAACAACTACCGCTCCCGTGCCCTACTGACCAGTGCCACCCCGACGGCGGCATGACACTCACCTCAGCGAAATCATCCCCCACGAACCACGAAGAACCAGTAGACGGCACTGACCATGTGCGGATGGTCCGGCGGATGGCGCGGGATGCAAAGTAGTGGCCAGCGCAGAGGCCTTCCGATGCGCTGTCATGGCGACCACCAACCACCCGTCCCAACCTGGCGTCGCTGACGGTCCTCGAGCGTGCGACATGGCATTCATACTCTTCAGCCTGTGCCCCTCACCAAGACCCAGCCGATACGATGAGGGTATGAAGGGAAGCATGGTCGCGTTGTACACGCTATTCGCATCGGTGGATCGAGAAATCGTCATCCCTGTGTACCAGCGAAATTATGATTGGCAGCATGTGAACTGCGAACGGCTTCTCGCGGACCTCACTTCGGTGATCAAGGAAGACCGGCCGAAACACTTCTTCGGTTCAGTCGTAGTGAACCCAGAGACGACCTGGAGTCTGGTTGTCATCGACGGCCAGCAACGCCTCACTACCATCAGCGTCCTTATCCTTGCTCTCATCAGACTTGTGGAGGACGGTTCTCTCAAAACCTCCGAGGCGGACCTCGCGACGAGATTGCGAAAGTTCCTCGTCAAGGACGATAGCTCCCGCGAGACGACTGTCCGCCTCAAACCGGTGAAAGACGACGCAACGGCGTATGCCCGGCTCTTCGGGTCGGACAAAGACTTCATTGCCTCATCCAACATCACTTCAAACTACCAGTACTTCCTCAAAAATCTTCCCCTTCATGGCCTCGACGCTGACCAATTGTGGAAGGCCGTCTCTCGACTAGAGATAATGCACCTCGACCTCGAAAAACACGATGCACCCCAACAAATCTTCGAATCCTTGAATTCCACTGGACTTGCACTATCCGAAGCCGACAAAGTACGCAATCTGGTGCTCATGGATCTGACTACGACCGAGCAGAATCGAGTCTACGAAGACTACTGGAATCGCATCGAGAAGAACGTCGACCACGCGACGGACGAGTTTCTCCGCTGGTATCTTGTCACCAAGACCTCTACTACTCCGAAGCTAGACGACGTGTACGAGGCATTCAAGAAGTTCGCTGCAAAGCAGGGGACTAAAGGTGCAGAATTGCTTGAGGATGTCAGGGACCACTCCGAGCACTACAGAGACATCCGGAACAGCACAATCGGAGAGACGATCATTGATCGCAGAGTCAAACGGCTCAATATATTGCGTGCTGACGTCGTCCTACCGTTCCTCATGCCAGTCATCGCCGAACTACGCGCTAAAACCGTGACGCCGGAAGACGTGGCTGACGTCCTCAGAATTCTAGAGTCTTATCTGTTTCGGCGAATTGTCTGCGATGTACCGACCAACACACTGAACAAGCTCTTTGCTGGAATGTACCGAGAGGTTCGCACCGTGCGTGGGCGTGACGATTCGTTTGCTGAAGTCTTCGCTTACTCATTGCTGCGTCGAGACGGCTCCGCAAGATTCCCCGGTGACGAAGAGTTTCGCTCTGAGTTTGAACACCGCAATATGTATCGAATAAATCGTGAGCGACGCCTCTACCTCTTCGAGTGCTTGGAAAACGGAACTTCCAAGGATGCCCTCGATGTCGCAACGAGGTTGGGCGATGGTGAAATCAGCATCGAACACGTGATGCCACAGTCTCTGACCGCTGTCTGGCGCG
The DNA here is from genome assembly GCF_015752045.1 of Arthrobacter sp. CAN_A2. Lineage (NCBI taxonomy): Bacteria > Bacillati > Actinomycetota > Actinomycetes > Micrococcales > Micrococcaceae > Arthrobacter > Arthrobacter sp. CAN_A2. The sequence continues at coordinate 4,661 of NZ_JADOUS010000017.1, read as the reverse complement.
ATTCACTGGGAGAGAACGCGGATGAGATCCATGGCGAATGGCTTCATCGCATCGCCAACCTCACAGTGACCGGATACAACAGCACCTATTCCAACCTTCCTTTTCCGGAGAAGAGAGACCATCCGGAAGGTTTTGCGGCCTCCCCGTATCGCCTCAATCACGGCATCCGCTCAAAACTAAACTGGGGACTTGCAGAGCTGAGGGCCCGAAGTGCAGAGCTCTCAGCTTGGGCGTTGAGTTACTGGGCGCTGCCCGAAACCAGTTTTGAACCGTTGAAGAAGCAGCTGCCCGAGATGCCGCTCGGAGAAGACACTGACTTTACAAATGCTAGAGCCGTGGCCTTCAATTTCAACGGAGTTGAACGAGCGGTCTCGAGTTGGCGAGACCTGACCATACAGGTGATTCGACTACTCGATGAAGTTGACCACGAAGCGGTCTTTGACGCAGCTGGGAAAAGCTCGTTGTTCACCGTCGGACAGAGCTTGCCGAACTCCCAGGTAGAGATCATGCCAAGTTTGTCCATGGACATGAACAACAATACTTGGACGAAGACCCAGCAGATCCGCGCAATGTTCAAGGCTGTGGGGACTAGCCCGGATGATCTCATACTGTATTTCCCAGCTGATGAGCCGCCGGAGGCCGCCACCCCAGCGCCTGCGGTGACCGATGATGAAAAGCTCTATCCGTTTTCGGATCTAAGTGCGTTCATTGATGTGTTCGAAGAGCGATCCGGGCAACGGCGGACTCCAGAAGACAACATTCAGCTGATCGACCAGTTCTTGGCCGCATTGGCTCCGCACCGGCGCTCGGATTACCTGGAACAATTGGGTATGAACGCCTTCCAGTTCAGCGCCAACTCAGAACGACTTGACGCGGCTACTCTGAGCCAGCTCCTGGCGCTTATCTCAGCAAAGGCAGTTGAACAAGAGTCGTTCAACCCACAAGCTGTTCACATGGCCATTATGGATGGATCTTTGCTCGATTGGTTGCGACGTTTGGATGCTCTTGCGATGTCTTCAGTCTGACGCGAATCGTGGGGCAGGGCCCTGCCGTGGACACCTGCGCGGAGTGCAGGTGTCCACGGCAGCTTGATCGTCCAGCTTGGGCTCGCGGGTTAGTAGTTGGCGGCGATGTAGTTGTAGGCGTTGTCGAAGAGGTCGGCTTGCCGGTGGAGTTCGTACTTCTTGAGGACCTTCCGGACTTCGAGGCGCACGAGCTTGTCGCCGCGCTGGGTTTCGCTCCACCCGGAGTAACTCACCGACTTCACGATCGAGTCGATGTCACGAACGACCTCGCCGACGATGACCGGGACGCCGTCGGGTTTGAACTCCTCGAAAATCTGGGTAAGCGCACCGACGTTCGGGTCCAGCAGGTCCAGGCCGGCCTCCCCGGCTTCATCCTCCGCGGTCTCGGCGTTCTTCACATCGGTGGCGAGGACGAAAATCTGACTGATGTAGTCGATCGAGTCCTGCGTCTTCGTGAACGCGTTCAACCGGATCTTCTCCAACCGCTCCGCCAACGACTTGTACACGGGGTGATCCCCGTTGGCCCCGGCCAGGCGCTTCTTGATCCGGGCCGCGATCCCGTCGACGACCTCCACCAGCGTCGGCTCGTCCTTGGTCACCCCTGGTTTCTTCTCGGGGTAGATGCCGGCCTCGCGGAGCTTGGCGATGGTGTCCTCGTCGGCGATGACCGCGGTCCTGCCGATGTTCAGGACACCCTGACTGGTCATGTTCTCGTGCACCATGGCCAGGGTCTTCGTGCCGAGCTGCTCCCAGAGCATGTCGAGGGCACCGCTGGAGGGCCGCGACGCGTCGTAGATCTTCGCCAGCCACTTGTAGTCGTCCTTGTACTGATCCAGCCTCGAGTCCGGCCACAACAACCCCCACACGGCGCTGAGGGTGCCGAACTGGGCGGCGAACCGGTCCCGGAACTTCCCCGGCGGGATCCGCTCGAACGCCGCCTGCAATGTCGCGTGATCCGCGACCGACTTATCAATACCGACGAAGCGGGCCAGGGTGTCATCGAGCTGCTCGGCGAACTCCTCGATCAGCCCGTCGACGGCGATCTTTTTCTTCGCCCGCTCGGGGTCGGTCGGGTACATGGCCTTGGCGAACTCGTCGCCGATGCCGAAGTAGTCCACGATCAGCCCGAACTTCTTTTCCTTGCCGGTGACCGGGTTCTTCCACGTCCGGTTGGTCCGGGTGATCGTCTGATACAGGGTGTGCAGCCGCAACGGCTTATCCAGGTACATGACGCCCTCGTTGTCGGCGTTGAACCCGGTACCGAGCTTGGAGGTGACAATGAGGAACTTCAGCGGATCATTGAAGTTCCGGAACCGGCGCAACACCTTCTCCTCCGCCGCCGCATCCAACTCATACCGCGAGTAATCCGCCGCCCCGTCGGCCTTCCCGCCGACCGTCATGACCACGGCCGCCTCATCCCGGCCCCCACCCACACCGGTGGCGACGGCACTAGCGCCGACACCACCAACAGCGGTGCTGCCGGCGCCTGTGGCGGTACCGGCGGCGCGGTGGATGAGTTGGCGGGTGAGTTCCTGCTCGTAGGCAGCGCACATCGCCCTGTTGTAGACGACGACCTGGGCTTTCATGCCCAGCGGGTCGATGACCGAGTAGAAGTGCTCGATGATGTCCTTGCAGACCGCCTTGATGCGCTCGGGGTTGGAGACGATCACGGCCAGGGTGCTGATCTTGGAGGCGATGAAGTCCTTCTCCTCCTCCCCCAAACCCTCAGCGGCGGCCATCGCTTCGAACTCGGCGTCGATCGTAGTCTTGTCGATGTGGACGGTGACCATCCGCGGGTCCACGTGCATGGGCACCGTGGTCCCGTCGGCGATGGACCGGTCCGAGTCGTAGACACTCAAGGTGTGCCCGGGGTCCTTCGGGTCCCCGTAGAGCGTGAACGTGTTCCTGTCCCCGTCGGAGATCGGGGTGCCGGTGAAGCCGAAGAACCGGGCGTTCGGGAGCGCCTGTCGCATCTTCAGGCCCAGGTCGCCTTCCTGGCTGCGGTGCGCCTCATCGACTAGGACCACGATGTTCTCCCGGAGGCTCAGCACGCCGGCGTCTTTGAACTTGTGGATCGTTGAGGCGATGACTCCGCGCTGATCGGCGAGCAGCATCTCCCGCAACTCCCGGGCTGTCTCCGGGGTGGCGACCCCACCGTCCTTCGTGTTCCGGAACTGATCCCCGGACTGCGCGACCAGCTGGGTTCGGTCCGCGATGAGGATCACCGTCGGGTTCCTCATCGCCTGGGTCTTCATCAGCTTCCCCGAAGTGAACACCATGGCCAGGGTCTTGCCCGAGCCTTGGGTGTGCACGATCAGGCCCTGCTTGCCTCCCGGTTCCAGCACCCGGTTGTAGATGGCCTCGGAGGCGTGGACCTGCGGGTAACGGGCCAGGATCTTGAAGAACTGCGCTACCCCGTCCCGCTCCGACTGCTCATACAGCGTGTAATCGGCCAGCATCGACAGCACCTGGAAGGGTGAAAGGAGCTGCTCGACGCCCTGCTTCACACGCTCCCACCCGCCCAAGGTGGGGTCCCCGTCCATGTCACCCCAGGGCTTCCACTTATCCACCGGCTGGCGGACAGCGCCGTAGGCGAACTCCTTCCCGTCGGAGGCGAAGGACAGGACGTTGGGCACGAAGAAGGACTTCTGCTTGATCTCGTAGGAGTCGTGGATGTCCTTGGCGCCCTTCACCCAGGAGATCGACGCGCTCGTGTTCGTCTTTGTCTCCCCCACCACCAAAGGAATTCCGTTGACCCACAGCACGATCCTTCAGAGGGACGGTCCACCGTGACGTCATCAAGGTGCCTCAGATGACCTTCGAGCCAGCTCCTGCATACTGGTGCGGTATGGGGAAGAAATGGCTGATCGCTGTCCTGGTGGGAGTACCACTGATCTTTGTAGCGGGAATCATCTATTGGTTTCTGCACCCTCAACTCACCCTCACGCTCGAGGACCTGATGGATGCCGAGTACACAGGCAACGACGTGACCACCGAGGTCACGGAGATCACTGACTCGGCGTGCAGCCCTGACATTGGCTGCGTCGAGGCGTACAGCACAGCTGAAGCGAACTACTACCGTTTCCGAACGCATGCCGCGGCGACAGAGTACAACGCGACCCTTACCGACAGTTTCAGCGTGAACTACTTCGTCATGGACTTCGCCGGCAAAGACGCTTCCGTGAACGACCAGCTTTTCGCCATGCAGCAGTTGGCAGGTACGTGGAACGACTACGAGGGTGACTTCCCGGTCCGCTAACCTGCTCGAGCCGTCTGCTCGGTGAAGGATCCATATCTGGCATCAGGCAGACATCCCCGAGCAGGACTAACTACCCATAATCAGACGAAGAGTTGGAGGAAGCTCATGCAGACAGGTCTGCTCCCGGATACGGCTGGCTCCATCATCAAGCTGAACTTCGGGCAAACGCCCGGCAACGAAAGTTGGGCGACCCTCGTGCCGGACACGTGGCATCACCGGACAAAAACATTTAGCGGTCTCATCTGGTGTTCTCCCTCTTTCTCCGAAGTCGGGGAAGCAGATTGGTCGGGTCCCCGGGTAGGAGTCCGGTGTCTGTGTGAGTTTCGCATCCGATAATGGATGCAGGAGGAGATTCACTAGTTATGGCACGTAGACAT